>NZ_JAKZFK010000002.1:0-320832 GCF_022549315.1 Aeromonas sp. MR16
CCTGACAGTGGGGGCAACATCGGCAAGCGGGGAGTTGAGCGGCCAGCGAGGTGATGGGATGGGGAGTCGTGAGTTCATGTTGCGCAAGACGACGCTGGCGCAAGGTGAGCAGTGGGAAGAGAGACAGTAGATGTTGAAAGGCTTGGGTATCCATGATGGTGGCCCTCAGGGGGATGACCTATTTCAAGGTTAGCCTTTCAACACGTAATTGGGACAGCGCCTTAGTTTTGGGCAAACTCGAAGGCCTTGATCACCTGCTTCACACCGCTGACGTGGCGGGCGATCTCGACGGCCTGATCCCCTTCCTTGCGAGTGACCAGACCGATGAGGAAGACCTCGCCATTCTCGGTCACGACCTTGACCTTGGTGCTGTCAAAATCCTTGGTGCCCAGCATGTCGGCCCGCACCTTGGAGGTGATCCAGGAGTCGTTGCTGCGCACGCCTATGCTCACTGGCTTGCCCAGACGCAGCTCATTGTAGACATGACGCACCCCTTCGATACGGCCCACGATCTTGCCCGCCTCCTGCTTGTAAGCGTCGGACGGCGTCTGACCGACTAACAAGACGCGGCCGTTGTTGCTGTAGACACTGATCTTGCTGGCCGCATTCAACTGCTTGTTGTCTGCCAGCAGATTGGCCGCCTTCAGTTCGATGGCCTGATCGTCCCATTGGGCGCCCAGGGTGCGGCGATCGCCGGTCGCCTTGGCGGTACCGGCTGCTCCACCGACCACCACGGCGGCGCAGCCTTGCAGCAGCAGGGAACCGGCGAGCAGGCCAAGTACGAGAATATGCTTGTTCATGGTTTCAATCTTCCTGTTGCGGGAAAAGTGTCTGGTCGATGAGATCACAGAGGCAGTGCAGGGTCAACAGGTTCACCTCCAGAATGCGAGGGCGACGGGCCGACGGCACCCTGACTTCCACATCATTGGGGCCGAGCAGGCCGGCGATCTCGCCGCCATCGCCACCGCCGAGCACGATGATGGTCATGTCGCGGGAGAGCGCCGCCTCGGCGGCCTTGATCAGGCTGCGGCTGTTGCCCGTGGTGGTGATGACCACCAGGATGTCGCCAGGCTGGCCCAGGGCCCGGATCTGTTTGGAATAGACCTCTTCGAAGCCGTGATCGGTGGCGATGGCGCTGATGGTCGCCATATCGGGGGTGAGTGCCAGACCCGGCAGGGAGGGGCGTGGCGTCTCGTAGCAGTTCACCAGTTCGGAAATGAACAGCTGAGCCAGTGCCGAGGAAGGGCCATTGCCGCAGGCCATCACCTTGTGGCCATTGAGCAGGCAGATGGTCAGCATCTGGGCCGCGGTGTGGATGGCCTCCGGCAGCGCCTCGGCGGCGGCTATCTTGGTCTGGATGCTTTCGGTGTAATTCTCTTTGATGGGATCAGTCATGGGGTCCTCTTAAAAAGCGTTCTGGATCCAGTCTGGCTGGTCGCCCTCGAACGCGATCACATCGAATCGGCAGGCCTGGCTGGCCTCGTTGATGGCATGTTGCTTGAAATAGTGGCGGGCGGCCAGCACGATCTTGTGCTGTTTGCGTCGGGTGACCGAGGCGGTGGCCCCACCATGGCTGGTGTGAGCACGATATCTGACCTCGACAAACACCAGGGTATCCCCCTGGCGCATGACGAGATCGATTTCGCCTCCTCGGCAACGGTAATTGCGAAGCACGGGCTGCAGGCCCCGGGCCTGCAACCAGCGTTCAGCTACTTGCTCAAAGTGCTGTCCCTTGCTCACCGTTGCCGATGGCAACAGGTTCAACCACTGCTGGTGCAGTCTGGTCAGTAGCTTCTTCATGGGAGCTGTTCTCGGGCTGGGGCAGGGCGCTATCGCTGACCAGCTTGCCATCCTGATAGACGGCCCAATCCAGCACACGCACTATGTTGCCATTGGGATCCACGCTCAGCTGGCCGCTCATGCCTGGTTGCTGCATGGCGTTGACCTTGCGCATCTGCTGCAGATTGCCGGCCAGGCTGACCGCATCGTAACCGAGGGCAAACAGACGCAGCAGGTCACCCTGGGTCTGTGGCCAGAGCAGCGCTATCTGCTCCCGCTCTTTCTCGTAGCCGCCCAGCAGCAGCGGCATGTCGGCGATATGCATGCCGTTGAGCTCGGAGGCCGCCTCGGTGGCTCCGCTGTCATAACCTCGCGAGCTGCTGTAGATGGGCAGGCTGCCCATGGGATTGACCGAGATGTCCACGTAGGGCTTGATCATCCGGGTCTCCAGGCTGTTGGCCACCACATAGACGGCGTCTATGCTGCGTGGGGCTGCATCTTCGATCTGGACTATTTCCCCGGCACGGGCGGTGGAGCGCCCGCTCAGGGCGTTCTTGACCATGCCTTGCACCTCGTTGCGCGCACCGAAGGTGGCGACCACGGGTTTCTCCTGGCTGACGCCGGCCCAGGCCTGTTCGAACGCCTTGATGCTGCTGTAACCAATCCGGCCTTGTGCCGCGATCAGCAGTGGCTTGCGATAGCCCTGACCATAGAGGTACTGGGCGGCCTGGCTCGCATCGGCGGCGGCGGAGAGGGAGAAGTAGTAGGTGTTGTCGTTGACGATGGGCTTGTCCAGCTCGTTGAGGGCCAGCACCGGTACGGCGGGGTTGGACTTGAGCAGCTCCTCGACCCTGTCCTTGAGCAGCGGGCCGATGATCATGTTGGCCCCCTCCTGGATCGCCTGTTTGTAGAGATCCGCCATCGCCTTGCTCTGAGTGTCATAGAAGTTCAGGGTGAATTGGCCCTGATTCTCCTTGTAGGACATCAGCATACCGTTGCGAATGGCCGTCCCCTGAGCTTCCAGATTACCGGAAAGAGGCAGGAAGACGGCGATCTGCTGCAGCGCACCTGCGTCCGTCGCGGCCAGATCGCCGAGGCCAGCTGGCATGTCGGTCTGGGCCGGGTGGTTCGGGAAGCTCTGCTTCCAGCCTGTCAGCTGGCGAGCGAGCTGGTTCGGCTGAGCGCCGAACTCGTTCACCAGCGCCGCCAGTCGCAGCCAGCCGGTGGTCACGTCGGGAGCGGGGGCTTCTTCCAGCGCCTGCAGGGTGGAGGGGGTCATGCTCTTGAGCAGGGACCAGATCTGCTGGTGATTGGTCGACAGTTCATTCTTGGCCAGATAAGGTTCCAGCAAGATCAGCGACTTGGCTGCACCAAACTTGTTGTTGATGTCCAGCTGCAGCACCACCCGCTGGCGATACCAGTCCTTCTGGGTGTCGGCATCGAGGGCCACCTCGGGTTTGCCTTCCAGCAGGATCAGCGCCTGATTGGCATTGCCCTGGGCCAGCAACAGATGCGCCTGCAACAGTTGCAACTGCGCCTTCTGCTCCGGGCTCTGGGCCTGCTTCTGCAGTTGCTGGTACAGGGCGGCAGCCGGTTTGGCCTGACCGAGCGCCAGGTAGCTGCGCGCCGCCATCACTTGCCAGGTGAAGGCCTCGGCCGGTTTGGCAGGGTCGACCTGCTCCAGATACCATTGGGCATTCTTGGTCAGATCCGAGAACGCCGACGGCATGCCAGGCTGCCCGGAAGATGGATTAGGCTCCGACGCACAGGCGACGAGCAGAACCGCCGCGAGTAGGATGCCGAAGAGTCGTGATACACTTAGCTGCTTTGTAACCCGGTTCAAGTTCATTCCCCGACCAGTGTTGAAGTTCCCCATAGTGTAAACGGGCCAATATGGCGACACAATTGTCGGGACACTCGGAGATCCCATGAGTGACATCCCAACCCTGTATATAGTCCCCACTCCCATCGGTAATTTGGCGGATATCACCCAGCGTGCATTGAACATTTTACGCAGCGTCGATTTGGTGGCTGCCGAGGATACGCGTCATACCGGTATCCTGCTCAGCCACTACCAGATCTCGGTGCCGACCTTCGCCCTGCACGATCATAACGAGCAGCAGAAGGCCGATGTGCTGATCGGCCGGATCAAGGAAGGCAAGAGCGTGGCCCTGGTGTCCGATGCGGGCACCCCGCTCATCAGCGACCCCGGTTATCACTTGGTCACCCGCTGTCGCGAGGCCGGGGTCAAGGTGGTGCCGCTGCCGGGCCCTTGTGCCGCCATCACAGCGCTCTCTGCCGCTGGCCTGCCCACCGACCGCTTCGCCTTCGAGGGATTCTTGCCAGCCAAAGCCAAGGGCCGTGACGACCGGCTGCAAGCCGTCATCGAAGATACCCGTTCCCTGGTGTTCTACGAATCTCCCCGCCGGGTACAGGATACGGTGGAGGCGATCGCGCGCATCTTGGGGGAGCGTCAGGTGGTGGTGTGCCGCGAGCTGACCAAGACCTTTGAGTCCATCCACGGTCTGCCCGCCTCCGAGATGCTGGCCTGGCTTGGCGAAGACGATAACCGCTGTCGCGGCGAAATCGTGCTGGTGGTGGCCGGCGCCAGCAAGCTGGATGAAGAGCTGCCTGCCGAGGCGCTCCGCACCCTGGGGCTGCTGGCGGCCGAATTACCGCTGAAGAAAGCCGCCGCCCTCACCGCCGAAATCCACGGCGTGAAGAAGAATGCCCTCTATAAATATGGTCTCGAGCACCATTGAGTCAGACGTCAGTGCAGGCGCCGAGTTGCGGCTCAAGAAAGAGCATTGGCGCCGAGAACCACGGCGTGAAGAAGAATGCCCTCTATAAATATGGTCTCGAGCACCATTGAGTGATCTAATAGCGCAGAAAATTGTCTTGATGGCAGTGAAATGCACTGATTGGAGTGTAAAAATCAGCGATACTCTCTGTTGAAATGGGGCTGTTATCACCCTGAATGGAGGTGAACGGCAATTGTCGGTTTACCCGGGGCGACGGACAAGGCTATAATCCGCGCCCGGAGTCGGCTGGGCAATCGCTGCTTCGTCGTTGTGTCCCTCGGGACAGACGGGCGGAGGGGAGGAAAGTCCGGGCTTCATAGGGCAGGGTGCCAGGTAACGCCTGGGGGGCGTGAGCCTACGACCAGTGCAACAGAGAGCAAACCGCCGATGGCCCGCAAGGGATCAGGTAAGGGTGAAAGGGTGCGGTAAGAGCGCACCGCGCGACTGGCAACAGTTCGTGGCACGGTAAACTCCACCCGAAGCAAGACCAAATAGGCCCCTATTGGCGCGGCCCGCGTTGGGGGCGGGTAGGTTGCTTGAGCCAGTGAGCGATTGCTGGCCTAGAGGAATGATTGCTACCGGGGCAACCCGGAACAGAACCCGGCTTACAGGCCGACTCCGACCTATTCCTGAAGAGCCTTGCGATTTATCGCGAGGCTCTTTTTTATTACCGGGAAAATATGCTGCATGTGAGCATGGGGTATCTGGATTGAATAGGTCTGTGATGCAGTCAGGTTGCTTTAAGATCATGAGATTAGGGCCCGTTTGCGCTAGCCTCGGCGCCATAAACGGTCGTATTGACGAGTCTGAAAGTATTCAAGGATACTTCCACCTTGTTTATTTTTTAATTGATTTCAAGCAGACGCACAGCCGTCATCAGAAATAACTCGTGGAAAATCAACTCATTTAATCGGTAGCCTCCCCGCGCTGCGTCAATATGTTCCCCATGCCCGAGATCCTTGCTTGAAAAGCCCTCAGCTCGTCCTTAAACTTCAAGGTGGGGAAAAGTGGATCAAAGTGGTTTTATGGGGCAGTCTGCCCTCCTTAATTCACCTTCGGGGACTGCAATTTGTTGCGTGGCGCTCACGCCATCAGCCTGGACAGCAAAGGGCGATTGGCGATTCCGACCAAATATCGAGATTGGCTGCGCGACGAATGCGACGGCCAGCTGGTCTGCACCATCGACATCGCTCACCCCTGTCTGCTGCTTTATCCCCTGAACGAATGGGAAGAGATAGAGCGCAAGCTCAAGACGCTTTCCAGCACCCAACCGGCGGAGCGCCGCCTGCAGCGCCTGTTGCTCGGTAATGCCGTGGAGTGTGAACTGGACGGCAATGGCCGCCTGTTGCTCAGCCAGCCGCTGCGCAGCCACGCTGGATTGGACAAGAAAATCATGCTGGTGGGCCAGCTCAACAAGTTTGAGCTGTGGGATGAAGCCCGCTGGCAACAACAGATCAATGACGACATTCAGGGGTTGCCTGAGGATGATTGGGCAAGCTCACCACGACTACAGGATTTTTCTCTATAAATGACCCAAGCCGCTGAACACATCACAGTGCTGTTGCACGAAGCCGTCGAAGGGCTGGCCATCAAGCCGGACGGCATCTATGTCGACGGTACCTTTGGCCGGGGTGGTCACTCTCGTCTCATTCTCCAGCAGCTTGGCCCCCATGGTCGGCTGATCGCCATCGATCGGGATCCCCAGGCCATCGCCGAAGCGGGCAAGATCCAGGATCCCCGTTTCGAAATCGTGCACGGCCCCTTCTCCGGCATCACCACCTATCTGAGCGAGCGCGGCTTGCTCGGCAAGGTCGACGGCTTCCTGTTGGATCTGGGGGTTTCCTCCCCCCAGCTCGACGATGCCGAGCGCGGTTTTAGTTTTATGAAGGACGGTCCCCTCGACATGCGGATGGATCCGACCAGCGGCCAGAGCGCCGCCCAGTGGCTGGCCAAGGCCGATGTGGACGACATCGCCTGGGTCTTGAAGACCTTCGGTGAGGAGCGTTTCGCCAAGAAAATCGCCCGCGCCATCGTCCATGATCGCGTCACCGAGCCCTATGTCCGCACTCGCCAGCTGGCGGAGATGATCGCCCGGGTCAATCCGAGCAAGGAGAAGGGCAAGCACGCCGCGACCCGCAGCTTCCAGGCCATTCGCATCTACATCAACAGCGAGCTGGACGAGATCGAAACCGCGTTGGACGGTGCCTTGCAGGCGCTGGCCCCCGAAGGACGGCTTTCCGTCATCAGCTTCCACTCGCTGGAAGACCGCCTGGTCAAACACTTCATCCGCAAGCATGAGAAGGGTCCCGAGGTGCCGCGTGGCATCCCGTTGACCGAGGCGCAGCTGGCCGGCGGACGCAAATTGAAATCGATCGGCAAGGCCCTCAAGCCTTCCGAGCATGAAGTAACCGAAAACAGTCGATCCCGCAGCTCGGTGCTGCGGGTCGCCCAGCGTCTGGCGGATTGAGCCATGAGCGAGGTGCGCGTTCATCTGTCCAAAGAGATCATCGGGGATCTCTGGCGCCACAAGCTGCAGATTGTGCTGGCTGTCGCCGTGCTGATCACCGCCTTTGCGGTGATCTTGGTGACCAACATGACTCGCGGTTTGACCGCCAAGCAGAATGATCTGATGGCGGAAGAGGATCGGCTCAACATCGAGTGGCGACACCTGCTGCTGGAGCAGGGCACCCTGGCCGAGCATTCCCGGGTAGCAAGTCTGGCCATGGACAAATTGCAGATGGCTCGCCCGCTGGTGACCACCGAGAAGGTAATAACCCAACCATGACACGCAAGGTCACCACCAAGGCACCGGCAAAGGACAAAGCCAAGGCGAAAGCCCCGTCACTCTACCCGTGGCGCTTTCGCACGCTGATATTTTTCATCGGTATCGCCTTTGCAGGCCTGATCCTGCGTCTGGCCTGGATCCAGGTGATAGATCCCGACCGGCTGCGCCAGGAAGGGGATATGCGTTCCTTGCGCACCACCTCCACCCAGGCCGTGCGCGGCATGATCACCGATCGCAACGGCGAACAGCTGGCGGTGTCGGTGCCGGTGGAAGCGGTCTGGGCCGACCCCAAGACGGTGCACGAGTCCGGCGCCATCCATAACGAGCGCGCCTGGCTGGCGCTCTCCGCCGTGCTCAAGCTCGACATCAACACCCTCAAGCACCGCATTTCAAATCCAAGCAAGCGCTTCGTCTATCTGCAGCGCCAGGTGACCCCTGCGGTGGCGGAATACATCAAGGGTCTCAAGCTGGGTGGCATCTACTTGCGACCCGAGGCGCGCCGCTTCTACCCCACCGGCGAGATCAGCTCCCACCTGGTGGGGGTGACCAACATCGACGGCAGCGGCATCGAGGGGATCGAGCGCAGCTACAACGAGTGGTTGACCGCGACCCCGGGCGAGATGCGGGTCCGCAAGGATCGTCAGGGCCGGGTCATCGAGCGGCTCGGTCTGGTCAAAGAGGGCAAGAACGCCAACGATCTGCAACTGAGCATCGATCAGCGGGTGCAGGCACTGGCCTACCGCGCCCTCAAGCGGGCCACCGACGAGAACAAGGCCACCTCCGGCTCCATGGTGATGCTGGACGTGAAGACCGGCGAGGTGCTCGCCATGGTCAACACCCCTTCCTACAACCCGAACAACCGCGGTCAGTACCAGAGTTTCCGGGTACGCAACCGGGTGGTGACCGATACCTACGAGCCGGGGTCGACCGTCAAACCTTTGATCCTGTTGAGTGCCCTGCAGGCTGGCGTTACCAGCTGGAAGGACACTATCCAGGGTGGACCACTGTTTATCGGGGCCAAGCAGATCCGCGATGTGAGTATTCACAAGGCGACCAACCTGTACGACATCCTGCGTTACTCCTCCAACATCGGCATGTCGCGCATCGCGCTGCGGATGCCTGCACAGGAGATGATCAACACCCTCAGCATGGTCGGCTTTGGCATGGACACCGGCAGTGGCCTGATGGGTGAAAGCAGCGGTATGCTGCCCCAGCGTCGCCGTTGGTCCGACATCGAGCGGGCGACTCTGTCGTTTGGCTACGGTCTGCGGGTCACCCCGCTGCAACTGGCCTCCGCCTACGCCACCCTGGCCAACAAGGGCAAGCGGGTGCCGCTCTCCATCATCAAGGTGACCACTCCGCCCAAGGGTGAGCAGGTCATCGATCACAACAATGCCACCGCCATGTTGCAGGCGCTGGAGTATGTGGTCAGCAACGCCATCCCGAAGGCGCAGATCCCGGGTTACCGGGTCGGCGGCAAGAGTGGTACCGCCAAGGTCGCCGTCGCCGGTGGTTACGGCAAGGACTACATGGCCTGGTTTGCCGGCTTCGCTCCCGCCAGCAACCCCCGCTTCGTCATGGTGGTGGTGATCAACGAACCCAAGGGCAGTGCCTACTACGGTGGCGCCGTCGCGACACCACCGTTCGCCGAGGCCATGGGCGGCGTGCTGCAACTCTTCAATATTCGTCCCGACGCGGTGCCCGCAGAGGTACCCGCCAAACTTGCCCGTACGGAGGCTCCCCTTGCACCGCGCACCTGATCTGCCCCTCTATCCCATCGGTTCCGGGGTGTATTCCATGCTGTTTTGCGGTGTGAGCGTCTGCATTCCTGCCCATGCGGAGGCTTCCCATGTCGCACCGCGTACTTGATCAACTGCTGCGCCCCCTAGGCATCCATGCCCCGGCGCTCCCCCTCACCGATATCCAGCTGGACAGTCGGCGGGCGGGGCCAGGTTGCCTCTTCGTCGCCGTCCGCGGGCATCAGGTGGATGGCCGACGCTTCATCGAACAGGCGGTGGCACAAGGTGCCGCCGCCGTGCTGTTTGAGGAGGACGGGGAATTCGTCGCGCCCGAGCTGACCGTGCCCTGCTTCGGGATCCCTGCGCTGCCCGCCAGACTCTCCGAGTTGGCCGGTTATTTTTACGATCAGCCCGCGCACAAGCTGCAACTGGTCGGCATCACCGGCACCAACGGCAAGAGCACCACGGCGCTGCTGGTGGCCAACTGGCGCACCCTGCTGGGGGGCAAGGCCGGGGTGATGGGCACCATAGGCAACGGCCTGTTTGGTGAGCTGGTGGAAGCACAGAACACCACGGGTAGCGCAGTGGAGGTACAGGCCAATCTGGCAGCCCTGCAACAGCAGGGGGCTGATCTGGTGGCGATGGAGGTCTCCAGCCATGGTCTGGTACAGCACAGAGTCTCAGCCCTGCCGTTCGCGGCGACCGTGTTCACCAACCTGAGCCGGGATCATCTGGATTATCACGGCACCATGGAGGCCTATGGCGCCGCCAAGGAAGAGCTGCTGAAGCTGGTCGATGAGCCCAATGCGGTCATCAATGCCGACGACGAGGTGGGGCAGGCATGGCTGGCACGTTATCCCGCCGCCGTGGCGTTCGGGGTGAATGGCCCGATTGAAAACCATCCGGGGCGACAGTTAACGGCGCAGGATCCCCATTTCCACCAACAAGGTTTTCACACCAGGATTAACTCCAGCTGGGGGAATGGTGTATTATCCGCCCCCTTGCTCGGCCGCTTCAACGTCAGCAATGTGCTGGCGGCGATGGGCGCCATGCTGGTGCTCGGTTACGACTTCGATGCGCTGCTGGCCAGTGCGCCGCAATTGCAGCCGGTGACCGGCCGCATGGAGTGCTTCGGGGGCGGCAATGCGCCGCTCGCCGTGGTCGACTATGCCCATACCCCGGATGCGCTGGAAAAAGCCCTGCAGGCCCTGCGGGTGCACTGCGAGGGCGAGCTCTGGTGCCTGGTGGGGTGCGGTGGCGACCGGGATCGCGGCAAGCGTCCCATGATGGCTGCCATGGCAGAACAGTATGCGGATCGCGTGATCCTGACCGACGACAATCCCCGTACCGAGGAGCCGGCCCAGATCATGGCGGACATGGTGGCGGGTCTTCGCGATCCCGCCGCCGTGCAGATCGAGCACGACAGAACCAGGGCGATCGCACTGGCGCTCGGTCAGGCGAGCAAGCAGGACATCATCCTGGTGGCCGGTAAGGGCCACGAGGATTATCAGATCATTGGAACCGACAAGCGGCACTACAGCGATCGGGAAACCGTCGCGGCCGCCTTGCACACATTATTGGAGTCATTCAGATGATGACCCTCAGGCTTGCCGACCTGGCGCAGGTACTCGATGCCCGTCTGATCGGCGGCGATGCCGAGATCACGGCGGTCAGTACCGACACCCGCACCCTGGGTGCCGGCGCGCTGTTCGTCGCCCTGCGCGGCGAGCGATTCGACGCCCACGATTTTTGCGAGCAGGCCGTTGCCGCAGGGGCCTCTGCCCTGCTGGTGGAACGTGAACTGCCGCTGGCCGTGCCCCAGCTTGTCGTGACTGACAGCCTCAAGGGGCTGGGCCGTCTCGGCAAGCTGGTGCGTGAGTGCATCAACCCGAAAGTGCTGGCCATCACCGGCAGCTGTGGCAAGACCACGGTCAAGGAGATGGCGACTGCCATCCTGCGCCACGAAGGGGAGGTGCTGGCCACCGCCGGCAACTTCAACAACGAGGTGGGGGTGCCGCTCACCCTGCTGCGCCTCGAGCCGCAACACAGGTTCGCAGTGATGGAGCTGGGGGCGAACCACCCCGGCGAGATCGCCTGGACTACCTCCCTGGCCCAGCCCGATGCCGCCATTATCAACAACGTGGCGGCGGCCCATCTGGAGGGCTTCGGCTCCCTGGAAGGAGTTTTCCACGCCAAGAGCGAGATCTTCGAAGGCTTGCGTGAACAAGGCGCGGCCATCGTCAACGCCGACAACGAGTTCTGGCCCAAGTGGCAGGCGAAGGGCATTCATTGCGCCTTCTCCATCGATGATCAAGGTCAGCCGTTCCACGCCCGCGACATCCGCTTCAACACAGAAGGTTGTGCCCAGGGCACTCTGGTGACACCCCAGGGAGAGGTGAGCCTGACCCTGGCGATCCCGGGTCGTCACAACGTGGCCAACGCCCTGGCCGCCACCGCCGGTTGCCTCGCGCTCGGCGCTTCGCTTGCATCCGTCAAGGCGGGGCTGGAGCAGATGGCGCCGGTCAAGGGCCGCTTCTGCGTGCAACGCTGGGGTGGTCTCACCCTGGTGGATGACACCTACAACGCCAGCGTGGAATCCGTGCTGGCAGGCATCGACGCCCTGACCGCCATGGGCGGCTACAAGGTGCTGGTGTTCGGTGACATGAAGGAGTTGGGTGAGGAGTCCGCCGAGCAACACGCCCGGGTCGGACGCCACGCCAGCGAGCAGGGCCTTGACGCCGTGCTGACCGTAGGGGAACAGAGTCGTCACACCGCAGATGCCGCGGCTGGCCGACATTTCGATAACAAGGCATCGTTGTTTGAAGTGCTTGCGCAAATGATAAATACACATCAAGAAATTTCGATACTGGTCAAGGGCGCCCGTGGCTCCCGCATGGAAGATATCGTCAAGATGGTCGTGGACCGTCAGGAGTCAGCCACATGCTAGTCTGGCTGGCAGAACTGCTCACCCCGCACTTCACCTTCTTCAATGTCTTCTCCTACCTGACGTTTCGCGCCATCCTGTCGATCATCACCGGTCTGACGGTGGCGCTCTGGATGGGGCCACGCCTCATCCGTCGCCTGCAGATCATGAAATTCGGCCAGGTGATCCGCAACGACGGTCCCGAATCCCACCTGAGCAAGAAGGGTACCCCGACCATGGGGGGTCTGATGATCATCGCCGCCATCTTTATCTCAGTGTTGCTCTGGAGTCGCCTCGACAACCCCTATGTCTGGCTGGTGCTGTTCGTGCTGGGTGCCTACGGCGCCATCGGTTTTGCTGACGACTACCTCAAGGTGGTGCGCAAGAATACCGACGGCCTGATCGCCCGCTGGAAGTATTTCTGGCAGTCGGCGGTGGCGCTGGCGGTGGCCGTCTTCCTCTACGCGACGGCCACCCACGATGGCCAGACCCAGCTGGTGGTGCCCTTCCTCAAGGATGTGATGCCGCAACTCGGCCTGATGTTCATCGTGCTGACCTATTTCGTCATCGTCGGTACCTCCAACGCGGTCAACCTGACCGACGGCCTGGATGGTCTGGCCATCATGCCGACCGTGATGGTGGCGGGGGGCTTCGCGCTCATCGCCTGGGCGACCGGCAACGTCAACTTCGCCAACTATCTGCATATTCCCTATGTGCCCTATACCTCCGAGCTGGTGATCGTCTGTACCGCCATCGTCGGCGCTGGTCTTGGCTTCCTCTGGTTCAATACCTATCCTGCCCAGGTCTTCATGGGGGACGTCGGTTCCCTGGCCCTCGGGGGGGCGCTCGGCACCATCGCCGTGCTGGTGCGTCAGGAGTTCCTGCTGGTGATCATGGGCGGCGTCTTCGTGATGGAGACCGTCTCGGTGATCCTGCAGGTGGGTTCCTACAAGCTGCGCGGTGTGCGCATCTTCCGCATGGCCCCGATCCATCACCACTATGAGAAAAAGGGTTGGCCGGAGCCGCGCGTGATAGTGCGCTTCTGGATCATCACCCTGATGCTGGTGTTGCTCGGTCTCGCTACCCTGAAGGTGAGATAAGCCATGGTCATCATCATCGGACTCGGTAAAACCGGACTCTCCTGCGTCGACTACTTCCTCGGCCGCGGCGTGACGCCGTTGGTGATGGATACGCGAGCCAATCCGCCAGGCAAGGATCAACTGCCCGCCGAGGTGGAGCTCATCCAGGGGCTGGACGCGGAGCGGCTCAAGCAGGCCCACATGATAGTGGCGAGCCCGGGCATTGCCTTGGCGACGCCTGAGCTGAAAGCCGCCGCCGAGTTCGGGGTGCGCATCGTCGGCGACATCGAGCTGTTCGTGCGCGAGACCCAGGTGCCCGTCATCGCCATCACCGGCTCCAACGGCAAGAGCACGGTCACTACCCTGGTGGGAGAGATGATCGCCGAGGCGGGTCTCAAGGTCGGAGTCGGTGGCAACATCGGCATCCCGGCGCTGGATCTGCTCAAGCAGCCGATGGAGCTCTGCGTGCTGGAGCTCTCGAGCTTCCAGCTGGAGACCACCCACAGCCTGCGCGCCGCCGCCTCGGTGGTACTGAATCTGTCCGAGGATCACATGGATCGCTACGCTGGCATGGCCGACTATCGCGCCGCCAAGCAGGAGATCCATCAGCACTCCCAGCACATCCTGATCAACCGTGACGATGCCCAGACCCTGCCCGATGTGGGCCAGGTGTGGCAGAGCTTCGGGCTGGATTGCAACGGCTACGGCCGCTGCCTGCTGGACGGCCGCCACTGGCTGACCCTGCACGGCGAGCCGCTGCTGGCGGTGGACGAGATGAAGATCGTCGGCGCCCACAATCAGGCCAATGCCCTGGCCGCCATGGCCCTGTGCGATGCGGTCGGCATTCCCCGTGAGCCACAGCTGCGGGTGCTGCGCCGGTTTGAAGGGCTGCCCCACCGTGCCCGCTTCGTGCGGGAGGTGAACGGGGTGCGCTGGATCAACGACTCCAAAGCCACCAACGTGGGCGCCACCCTGGCTGCCGTGGCCGGGGTGCGCGAGTCGGTCAAGGGCCGCTTGCTGCTGCTGGCTGGCGGTCAGGGCAAGGGCCAGGACTTCGGCCCGGTGCAGGCGCTGCTCGGCACGCAGATCGATCACATGTATTGCTTCGGTCAGGATGCGGACGTGCTGCTCGCCCTGGGGGAGCAGACCGAACGGGTTGCGGATCTTGACGCCGCCGTCGCCAAGGCTGCGGCAGATGCCCGTCCTGGCGACTGGGTGCTGCTGGCCCCCGCCTGTGCCAGCCTGGATCAGTTCAAATCCTTCGAGGCTCGCGGCGATCGCTTCACCGAACTGGTAAAGAAGCTATGAACGTCCCGTGCACCGGCCTGGATCGGTTTAATTCCTTCGAAGCGCGCGGCGATCGCTTCACCGAAGTGGTAAAGAAACTATGAACGCCCTTCGCGTCGTCGCAGGCTTCTTGCAACGCTGGTTGTTACCGGCGCGCCCCGCCGGTCTCTACGATCGGCAGCTGGTGGTGCTGGCGCTGGCGCTGATGTCGGTGGGTCTGGTGATAGTGGCGTCCGCCTCCATTCCCGAAGGCATTGCTCTGGGCAACGATCCCTTCATGTTCGTGAAGCGCCACGGCCTCTTCCTGGTGATGGCGCTCGGTATCTCCTGGTTCGTGCTGCAGGTGCCCATGGCGCGCTGGCAGCAATACAACAGCCCCATGTTGTTGCTTGCCATTCTGATGTTGGTTCTGGTGCTGCTGGTGGGTCGTAGCGTCAACGGCTCCATCCGCTGGCTGCCGCTCGGCCCCTTTAACCTGCAGCCTGCGGAATTTGGCAAGCTGGCGCTGTTCGTCTATCTGGCAGGCTACCTGGTGCGTCGCCAGAACGAGGTGCGTGAGCGCTTCATCGGCTTCATGAAGCCGATGGCGGTGCTGTTCGTGGTGGCCATCTTGCTGCTGGCCCAGCCGGATCTGGGCTCGGTGGTGGTGATGTTCGTGACCTCCCTTGGCATGTTGTTCCTGGCAGGAGCGCGGCTGGTGCAGTTCATCGGCCTCATTCTGGTCGGGGTGAGCGCCGTGGTGACCCTGATCATCGCCGAGCCGTACCGGATGCGGCGAGTGACGTCCTTCCTCGACCCCTGGGCCGATCCCTTCGGCAGCGGCTATCAGCTGACCCAGTCACTGATGGCGTTCGGCCGTGGTAGCTGGTTTGGCGAGGGGCTAGGCAACTCCATCCAGAAGATGGAGTACCTGCCGGAGGCGCACACCGACTTCGTGTTCGCCATCCTGGGTGAAGAGCTGGGGTATGTGGGCGTGCTGGGTGCGCTCTTCCTCATCTTCGCACTGGCGTACAAGGCATTGCGACTCGGCCATCAGGCGCTGGTAGCCGAGAAGTTGTATGAGGGCTATCTGGCCATCGGCATCGGCATCTGGTTCAGCTTCCAGACCTTTGTCAACGTCGGCGCGGCCAGCGGCATGATGCCGACCAAGGGCCTGACCCTGCCCCTGGTCAGCTACGGCGGTTCCAGTCTCATCATCATGATGGTGGCGGTGAGCATGTTGATTCGTATCGATTTCGAGTTGCGCCAGGCCAGTGCCCAGGCGCGCGTGCGGGAGGTTTCGTGAGCAAGACGTTACTGGTGATGGCAGGTGGTACCGGGGGCCATGTGTTCCCCGGGCTGGCCGTGGCCGATCGCCTCAAGGCCCAGGGCTGGACCGTTCACTGGCTCGGCACCGCCGACCGGATGGAGGCCGAGCTGGTGCCTGCCCACGGTTACCCCATCTCCTTCATCGACATCCAGGGGGTGCGTGGCAACGGCATCAAGCGACTGCTGGCGGCTCCCTACCGCATTGTGAAATCCGTGCTGCAGGCCCGCAAGGTGCTGAAGACCATTCGCCCGGACGTGGTGCTCGGCATGGGGGGCTTCGCCTCCGGCCCCGGTGGCGTCGCGGCCTGGCTGTCCGGCATTCCCCTGCTGCTGCATGAGCAGAACGCGGCGGCCGGCATGACCAACAAGCTGCTGGCGCGCCTCGCCAAGCGGGTGCTGATGGCCTTCCCCGGCGCCTTTGCGCCGAGCCATCGCACCGCCGTGGTCGGCAATCCAGTGCGTCCCGAAGTGGTGGCCCTGCCGGATCCGCAGCTGCGCAGCAGTGCCGAGCCGCTGCGTCTGCTGATCGTCGGCGGCAGCCTGGGCGCCAAGGTGCTCAACGAGCAGGTGCCCCCCGCCGTCGCCGCCGCCGGTGTGCCCATCCAGGTGCGCCATCAGTGCGGCAAGGGCAATAGCGATGCCGTGGCGGAGGCCTATACCCAGCAGGGGGTTGATGCCGAGGTTAGCGAATTTATCAAGGACATGGCCGATGCCTATGCCTGGGCCGATCTGGTGGTGTGCCGCGCGGGAGCCCTGACGGTCTCCGAAGTCGCCGCCGCCGGGCTCGCCGCCATCTTCGTGCCACTGCCCCATGCGGTGGACGATCACCAGACCCGCAACGCCCTGACTCTGGTCGACGGCGGTGCGGCCGAATTCCTGCCCCAATCCGAGCTGACCACGGCCTCCCTGGCCGCGCGCCTCTCCTGGCTCGCCGGGCGCAGGGAAACCCTATTGAACATGGCCCAGGCCGCCCGTCGCGTCGCTATTACCGATGCCGCCGAGCGGGTTGCCGATGAATGCAAACGGCTTGCGGCAGACTAAAGAGAGAACTATGACCAAGGTTGAACTGGCAAAACTGCGTACCGTGATCCCCGAAATGCGCCGCGTGCGCCGCATTCACTTTATCGGCATCGGTGGTGCCGGTATGGGCGGGATCGCCGAGGTGCTTGCCAACGAGGGGTATCAGATCTCCGGCTCCGATCTGTCCCGCAATGCGGTGACCGAACGGCTGGCCTCGCTCGGTGCCCACATCTTCGTGGGTCACAGTGCCAGGCACGTGAACGAGGCGAGCGTGGTGGTGGTCTCGACCGCCATCAAGCAGGACAACCCCGAGCTGCTGGCCGCCCGTGAGCTGCGCATCCCAGTGGTGCGCCGCGCCGAGATGCTGGCCGAGCTGATGCGCTTCCGTCACGGTGTCGCCGTCGCCGGCACCCATGGCAAGACCACCACCACCAGTCTGGTGGCGAGCATCTATGCCGAGGCCGATAGAGATCCGACCTTCGTCATCGGCGGCCTGCTCAACAGCGCCGGTACCAATGCTCGCCTGGGTAGCAGCCGTTACCTGATTGCCGAGGCGGACGAGAGCGATGCCTCCTTCCTGCATCTGCAGCCCATGGTATCCATCGTGACCAACATCGAAGCGGATCACATGGACACCTATGGCGGCGACTTCTCCAAGCTCAAAGCCACCTTCATCGACTTCCTGCACAACCTGCCATTCTACGGGCTGGCGGTGGTCTGTGTGGACGATCCCGTGATCCGTGGCCTGCTGCCGGAGATCGCTCGCCCGACTCTGACCTACGGCCTGTCTGACGACGCCGATGTGCAGGTACTGGACTTCGTGCAGACCAGCAACCGCAGCCGTTTCCGGGTGTGCCGCAAGGATGCCGGTGAGCTGCTGGTCACCCTGAACCTGCCCGGGGTGCATAACGCACTCAATGCCGCCGCTGCCATCGCGGTGGCGACCGAAGACGGCATCGGCGACGAGGCCATCATCCAGGCGCTCGCCAAATTTGAAGGGGTGGGGCGCCGTTTCCAGCAATATGGCGAGTTCGAGACCGGCCGTGGCAAGGCCATGCTGGTGGATGACTACGGTCATCATCCGAGCGAGGTCAAGGTCACCATCAACGCCGCCCGCGCCGGTTGGCCGGAGAAGCGCTTGGTCATGGTGTTCCAGCCCCACCGCTACAGCCGTACCCGGGATCTTTACGAAGACTTTGCCGACGTGCTCTCCAAGGTGGATGTGTTGGTGATGCTGGAGGTCTATGCCGCCGGTGAAGAGCCCATTCCCGGCGCCGATGGTCGTGCCCTGTGCCGTTCTATCCGCTCCCGCGGCAGCCTGGAACCCATCTTTGTCGCAACGCCGGACGATGTGCCTGCGGTGCTGGCGGAGCTTATCGGTGAAGGGGATCTGGTGTTGACCCAGGGGGCCGGGAACGTTGGAGCGCTGGCTCGCCGTCTCGGTGAGATGAAATTGAGCGTAGATAGCATGAAATCCGGCGCCTGAGGGCCCAATGAGTGTTTTGACCGCCAAGCCGGGGCCTATATAATGGCGAACCGGTCTGCAAGGGCCGGCATGGCGCGCTAAACGGGGATAGATCGGGTGGAGGCAAGGGCACAAGGGCGCACCAAGGGGGGCTTCATCATCGGGGTGGGATTTTTCATCCTGGTCATGTGGGGGCTCTACCAGACTGCGCTGGATGTTAAAGATTGGCTGACGGATGCCAGTCGGTTGCCCATGAGCGAGCTGTTGCTGCAGGGGCAACACGAATATTTGAAAGCCGATGAGCTGCGTGATGCCGTGCTGGATGGTGCCGAGCTGCGCAACTTCTTCGAGCTGGATGTGAACGAATTGCAGGGGCGGTTGAACGCCCTGCCCTGGGTAGCCCAGGTCTCGGTCCGCAAGAAGTGGCCGAACAAGATCAAGGTCTACCTCACCGAACAGGCGGTGGCGGCACGCTGGAATGGCAACCGCTTCGTCAACACCAAGGGTGAGGTATTCAGTGCCCCGGACAGGGTGAAGACACCCCTGATGCAGTTGTCCGGGCCCGATGATCAGGCTGCCAAGGTGCTGGAGGCGAGCCATCAATACGAGGCGCAGCTGGCTGCCAAGGGATACAAGTTGCTGGGGGTGAATCTGACCCCCCGCCATGCCTGGGAACTGACCCTGGATGGCAACATTCAGCTGTTTGTGGGGCGCTCGGACATCGCGCTTCGCCTGCAGCGGTTTATCGATGCCTTCCCGGTCATCGAACCCCGTGAGCGGGTTGCTTACGTGGACCTTCGATACGACACCGGAATGGCAGTTGGCTGGAAGAAGAACGAAGAGAAAGTGAATGACCAACACCGCAGATAGAAATTTGATTGTCGGACTGGATATCGGCACGACCAAGGTGGCGGTACTGGTTGGAGAAGTGCTGCCGGATGGCGAGCTCAATGTCATCGGCATGGGCAGCCACGCCTCGCGCGGGATGGAGAAGGGGGGGGTCAATGACCTCGATTCCGTCGTCAAATCCTTGCGCCGCGCGGTGGAAGAGGCAGAAATGATGGCCGACTGCCAGATAAGCTCCGTCTATCTGGGCTTGTCAGGCAAGCACATCGATTGTCGCAACGAGACCGGCATGGTGCCCATCTCCGATGAGGAGGTGACCCAGGAGGATGTGGATAACGTCATCCACACCGCCAAGTCGGTGCGACTGTCCGATGAGCTGCGGGTGCTACACGTGCTGCCCCAGGAGTTTGCCATCGACTATCAGGAAGGGATCAAGAATCCGGTCGGCCTGTCCGGCGTGCGGATGGCGGCCAAGGTGCACCTGATCACCTGCCACAACGACATGGCTCGCAACATCGAGAAATGCGTTGAGAAGGTCGGTCTGCGGGTGGATCAGCTGATCTTCTCGGCGCTGGCCTCCAGCTATGCGGTGCTGACGGAAGACGAGAAGGAGCTGGGTGTCTGCGTGGTGGACATCGGGGGTGGCACCATGGACATGTCGCTGTTTACCGGCGGTGCCCTGCGTCATACCAAGGTGATCCCCTATGCCGGCAGCACAGTCACCAGCGACATCGCCTACGCCTTCGGCACACCGCCGCTGGACGCGGAGGCGATCAAGGTGCGCTACGGTTGCGCCCTCGGCCGACTGGTCAGCAAGGAAGACAATATTGAAGTCCCCAGTGTCGGCGGCCGTCCGGCGCGCAGCCTGCAGCGGCAGACACTGGCTGAAGTGATTGAACCCCGTTACACCGAGTTGCTCTCCATGGTGAATGATGAGCTGGTGCGGGTGCAGAGCGAGTTGAAGGCGCAGGGGGTCAAGCATCAGCTGGCGGCCGGTGTGGTATTGACCGGTGGCGCGGCCCAGATCGAAGGCATTGTGGAGTGCGCAGAGCAGATCTTCCAGAGCCAGGTCCGGGTGGGCGAGCCCATGAATATTCGTGGATTGAGTGATTACGTGCAGGCGCCGGTGTACTCGACTGCGGTCGGGCTGCTGCAATATGGCCGTACCCATCAATCCACCGGCAGTAGCAAGGAATATGCCGCCAAGGCAAGCGTGGGTGGCCTGGTCAAACGGGTCAGCAACTGGCTGCGTGGCGAGTTCTAAAAAATTTTGCGTCAGTCAGCAAATAAAGCGGAGAGACAACATGTTTGAATTTATGGATAGCCACACTGACGAAGCCGTCATCAAGGTGATAGGTGTGGGTGGCGGCGGCGGCAACGCAGTCGAGCACATGGTTCGTCAAAACATCGAGGGTGTTGAGTTCATTACCATCAACACCGACGCCCAGGCGCTGCGCAACTCCAGTGCCAACACCACTCTGCAGATCGGCAGTGGTATCACCAAGGGACTGGGTGCCGGAGCCAGCCCGGATGTGGGTCGTGACGCCGCCCTGGAAGATAGGGAAGCACTGCGCGAGCTGCTGACCGGGTCAGACATGGTGTTCATCGCCGCCGGCATGGGCGGTGGTACAGGTACTGGTGCTGCCCCCATCGTGGCCGAAGTGGCCCGCGAGATGGGTATCCTGACCGTTGCCGTCGTGACCAAGCCGTTCTCCTTCGAAGGGAAGAAGCGGATGGGCTTCGCCGCTCACGGTATCGAAGAGCTGTCCAAGAACGTCGACTCCCTGATCACCATCCCCAACGACAAGTTGCTGAAGGTGCTGGGTCGTGGCATCTCCCTGCTGGACGCCTTCAAGGCGGCCAACGACGTCCTGCTGGGTGCAGTACAGGGCATTGCCGAGCTGATCACCCGCCCGGGCTTGATCAACGTCGACTTCGCGGACGTGCGTACCGTGATGCGCGAGATGGGTACCGCCATGATGGGGACAGGTTCTGCTTCCGGTGATGACCGTGCCGAAGAAGCCGCCGAGAAAGCCATCTCTAGCCCGCTGCTGGAAGACGTGGACTTGGCCGGTGCCCGTGGCATCCTGGTCAACATCACCGCCGGCATGGACATGACCATCGAAGAGTTCGAAACCGTGGGCAACGCGGTTAAGGCCTTCGCCTCCGAGAACGCCACCGTGGTGGTGGGTACCGTAATCGACCCTGAAATGCACGACGAACTGCGTGTCACCGTGGTCGCGACCGGTATCGGTGCCGAGCGCAAGCCCGACATCACGCTCGTGAAAAATAACATGGTCCAGGAACGTCCGGCCCGTCAGCCCCTGATCAGCGAAGCCCTGCAGTCTCGCGTGATGGAAGAGGCCCCGGCCAAGGTGGTGAACGCCGAGCCGCAAGCTCGTCGCGAACCGGATTATCTCGATATTCCTGCGTTCCTGCGCAAACAAGCTGACTAAGCCTCTGATGGCTCTGGTTTGTTTGTTGCTTAAGGATTGTGCTAAGATGGCCCGGCAACGACCATCTGGTCAGGAATTTGAGCTGTTGAGCGGATACACCCATGATTAGACAAAGAACCTTGAAAACGAGTGTTCAGGCCACCGGTGTGGGCCTGCATTCGGGCCGGAAAGTCACAATGACGTTCCGTCCGGCACCTGTTAACACAGGGATCGTTTACTTGCGTACCGATCTGAATCCTGTTGTAGCGCTGCCAGCCAACGCCGATCAGGTGCGTGATACCGTGCTTTGTACCGCTTTGGTAAACGAAGCCGGTGTCCGCGTGTCGACCATCGAACATCTGTCTGCCGCCCTGGCCGGGATGGGGATCGACAACCTCTACGTAGAGGTTGATGCGCCCGAAATCCCGGTGATGGATGGCAGTGCGCATCCGTTCATCTACCTGCTGCAAGAAGTGGGTATTCGTGAACAGAGCGCTCCCAAGCAGTTTGTGCGGATCAAGCAGAGCGTCCGGGTTGAAGACGGCGACAAGTGGGCGGAATTCCACCCTTATCGCAACGGCTTCAAGATGGATCTCGAGATCGATTTCCAGCATCCGGTGTTTGAAGGCCGCAACCAGCGTTGCGTGCTGGACTTCTCCGGCAGCTCTTTCGTGAAAGAGATCAGTCGTGCCCGTACCTTCGGCTTCATGCGTGACATCGAGTACCTGCGTTCCCAGAACCTGGCATTGGGCGGAAGCCTGGAAAATGCCGTGGTGCTGGATGACTATCGGGTGCTGAACGAAGATGGTCTGCGTTACGAAGACGAGTTCGTCAAGCACAAGATGCTGGATGCGATCGGTGATCTGTATATGTGCAACCGCAGCATCATCGGTGAATTCCGCGCCTACAAGACGGGCCATGCCCTGAACAACAAACTGCTGCGTGCCTTGCTGGCCAAGCAGGAGGCCTGGGAACTGGTGACCTTCGAGGGTGAGGGCGAGAAAGCGCCCATCGCTTACTACGATAACGGTCTGGTTCTGGCCTGATAGCTGTGCAACGGGACGTCGGTCATCTCTCCGCACCGACGTCCCGTCATTTGTTTATTCCATCCTTTAATACCGATTATCTCCCGGTTTTATTGCCCGTGCTGGCTCCTGGCCTCACCTGACCGAGAAGACATATTTCTATGAGCATTACCCTGATCCTCAACGGTAAGCAGCGCCGCAAGTTGCACTTACCCAAACAACGTCTGGCCTGGGTCGGCGGTATCCTCTTCACTGTATTGGCCCTGAGTGGTGGTTGGCTCTGGCAGAGCTGGCACCAGAAGATGGAAGCGCTGGAAGTCGCGCTGGCCATGGCCGAACAGCAAAAATCCACGCAAGGGGCCGATGAAGCCCGCGAACAACTCGCCATGCTGGCCGCCCAGGTGGGCACCATGCAGGGGCAGCTGGGTCGTCTCAATGCGCTCGGCGAGCGGCTGACCGAAAAGGCAGACCTCGATCCCGAAGAATTCAACTTCAAGGAACTGCCTCCCATGGGTGGTCCCTCCTACGATACCGATCTCGAAGTCAGCCTCAACGAGCTGCAAGATTCCATGAAACATCTCAGCCGACAGCTCAGCAGCCGTGAAGAGCAACTGTCGGTACTTGAATCTTTCATCATGAATCACCATATCACCGATGCCGGTTTTATTGCCGGCTCGCCGGTCAAGCAGGAGCGGGTCTGGATCTCCTCCGGCTTCGGTGGCCGGGTCGATCCGTTCAACGGCCGCGCCAAGATGCACAAGGGGGTGGATTTCCGTGGCAAGCCCGGCACACCCATCCTGGCCACCGGCAAGGGGATCGTCAGCTGGTCAGGCCGTCACCCGGAATTTGGCAACATGGTGGAGATAGACCATGGCAACGGTTTGGTGACCCGCTACGCCCATAACTCCAAGTTGTTGGTGGATGTGGGCACCCTGGTCGACGAAGGCCAGAAGATCGCCCTGATGGGGCGGACCGGTCGCGCGACCGGGGTTCATTTGCATTACGAAGTATTGAAAGATGGTCGTCAGGTCAACCCCGCACGCTTTCTGAACGCCAGACGGGGTTAGGTTTTTTCTTCAGGTTCCAGTGACGGAACGCTCAAATATAACCAAAACAGTTGGTACCCATGATTAGCACACTGCTCACCAAGATTATCGGCAGCCGGAACGACAGAACGCTCAAGGCTTTGCGAAAAATTGTAAAACAGATCAATGCGATGGAGCCTCAGTTCGAGGCACTGTCCGATCAGGAACTGCAGGCAAAGACCGCTGAGTATCGTCAGCGTCTGGAGCTGGGTGAGACGCTGGAGCAACTGTTGCCGGAAGCGTTCGCCACCGTGCGCGAAGCCTCCCGCCGGGTGTTCGGCATGCGTCACTTCGACGTCCAGCTGATCGGTGGCATGGTGCTGAACTCCAACCGTATCGCCGAGATGAAGACCGGTGAAGGCAAGACCCTCACCGCGACCCTGCCAGCTTACCTGAATGCCCTCTCCGGCCGCGGCGTGCACGTGGTGACGGTGAACGACTATTTGGCCAAGCGTGATGCGGAGGCGAACCGCCCGCTGTTCACTTTCCTCGGCATGACGGTGGACTGCAACGTGCCCGGCATGGATGCGTCCCAGAAGCGCGATGCCTACGCAGCTGACATCACCTACGGCACCAACAACGAATTCGGTTTCGACTACCTGCGCGACAACATGGCGTTCTCGCCGGAGCAGCGCGTGCAGCGTCCGCTCAACTACGCGCTGGTGGATGAGGTGGATTCCGTGCTCATCGATGAAGCCCGTACCCCGCTGATCATTTCCGGCCCGGCGGAAGACAGCTCCGCCATGTATACCCAGATCAACAAGCTGATCCCGCTGCTGGTCAAGCAGGACAAGGAAGACTCCGAGGAGTACACCGGCGACGGCCACTACACAGTGGACGAGAAGAACCGTCAGGCGCTGCTGACCGAGAACGGCCAGATCTTCGTGGAAGAGCTGCTCAAGAAAGAGGGGCTGCTGGCGGAAGAGGACTCCCTGTTCTCCGCCACCAACATCAGCCTGCTGCACCACGTCAACGCCGGTCTGCGCGCCCATACCCTGTTTGAGCGCAACGTCGACTACATAGTGCAGAAGGACGAGATCGTCATCGTCGACGAGCACACCGGCCGTACCATGCCGGGCCGTCGCTGGTCCGATGGCCTGCATCAGGCCGTCGAGGCGAAGGAAGGGGTCAAGATCCAGAACGAGAACCAGACTCTGGCCTCCATCACCTTCCAGAACTACTTCCGTCTGTACGACAAGCTGGCGGGGATGACGGGGACCGCCGACACAGAAGCCTTCGAATTCCAACAGATATATGGTCTGGATACCGTGGTCATCCCGACCAACAAGCCGATGGTGCGCAAGGACATGGGCGATCTGGTCTATCTAACCGCCCAGGAAAAATATGCCGCCATCGTCGAAGACATTCGTGGTTGCGTCTCCCGTGGCCAGCCGGTGCTGGTGGGGACCGTCTCTATCGAGAACTCCGAGCTGCTGTCCGGCATCCTGACCAAGGAAAACATCCCGCACAAGGTGCTGAACGCCAAGTTCCACGCCATGGAGGCGGAGATCGTCGCCCAGGCGGGCCAGATTGGCGCCGTGACTATCGCCACCAACATGGCCGGTCGGGGTACCGACATAGTGCTGGGTGGCAACTGGCAGGCCGAAATCGCCGCGCTGGAGAACCCGACCGACGAGCAGATCCGTGCCATCAAGGCCGCCTGGCAGATCCGCCACGATGAAGTATTGGCCGCCGGCGGCCTGCACATCATCGGCACCGAGCGCCATGAGTCCCGCCGTATCGACAACCAGCTGCGCGGCCGTTCCGGTCGTCAGGGTGACCCGGGTTCTTCCCGTTTCTACCTCTCCATGGAAGATACCCTGATGCGGATCTTCGCCTCCGATCGCGTGACCGGCATGATGAAGAAGCTGGGCATGGAAGAGGGCGAGGCCATCGAGCACCCCTGGGTGACCAAGGCCATCGAGAACGCCCAGCGCAAGGTGGAGGGTCGCAACTTCGACATCCGTAAAAACCTGCTCGAGTTCGATGACGTAGCGAATGATCAGCGTAAAGTGGTCTATGAGCAGCGCAACGAGCTGCTGGATACCAATGACATCTCCGACACCATCCACGTCATTCGTGACGACGTCTATGGCGCCATCATCGATGAGTACATTCCGCCCCAGTCCCTGGAAGAGATGTGGGACGTGCCGGGTCTGGAAGCGCGCCTGAAAGCCGATTTCGCACTGGATCTGCCGCTGCAGCAGTGGCTGGCGGAAGATGACAAGCTGTACGAAGAGAAGCTGCGCGAGCGAATTCTGGAAGAGGCCACCAAGCTGTATGCCCATAAGGAAGAGCTGGTCGGCACATCGGTGCTGCGCAACTTCGAGAAGGCGGTGATGCTGCAGACCCTGGATGGTCTGTGGAAGGAGCATCTGGCGGCCATGGATCACCTGCGTCAGGGCATCCATCTGCGCGGCTACGCCCAGAAGAACCCCAAGCAGGAGTACAAGCGCGAGTCCTTCGATCTGTTTACCCAGATGCTGGAAACCCTCAAGCGCGACGTGGTCAGCATCCTGAGCCGGGTTCAGGTGCAGGAGCGCGACGTAGAGGCGATGGAAGAGCAGCAGCGCCAACAGGCAGAAGCGGCTCCTCGCACCTATACCCATGCCGCCGCCGAGAATCAGCTGGCCGACGAAGAGGCCCAGGCCGAAGCGGCGCCGGTGACCTTCGTGCGAGATGAGCAGAAGATCGGCCGCAACGATCCCTGCCCTTGTGGATCCGGCAAGAAATACAAGCACTGCCACGGTCAGTTGACCTGATCCGTTGTCAGGCTCCATGCACCGCCTCCGGGCGGTGCATCTATTTCAGGGCATCCGACCGGGTGGCCCATGAAGTGCGCTGGCTAGAGTGAGGACAAAGATGGAATCGAAGAAACGCATCTGGGTGGCGGTGGGCGTCATCGAGAATGAGCGGGGGGATATCTTCCTCGCTAAACGCTCCTCTGACCGCCATCAGGGCGATCGCTGGGAATTTCCCGGAGGCAAGGTGGAGTCAGGGGAAGACCTGCTCACCGCGCTGGACAGAGAGCTGTGGGAAGAGATCGGGATCCGGGTGCTGGATTGTTCCCCCTTCATGGAGCTGCACCACGATTACCCCGACAAGCAGGTGCTGCTGGATATCTGGAAGGTGACCAGCTTCAATGGCGAGCCCTTTGGCAAGGAGGGGCAGGAGTGCCGCTGGGTGCCACTGGCGTCCCTGCACGAATACCGGTTCCCGGATGCCAACGGCCCGATCGTCGCCCGCCTGCAGGAACAGCTTGCGCAGTAAGATCGAATGCCGATGGCGCTGTGGTGTGTGGCAGTGCCGAAGACGCCGCTAACCGAGCCATCCGTGGGATATGCGCATTAAAAAAGGGCCTTGCTGGCCCTTTTTGCTGTTCGGCTTATTGCCACTGTTCCCCTTCCTCGGGATAGGGCAACAGCTCCGGATTGATTTCGCCGGGGATACGCTTCTCTTCGTCGGCCCACTCACCGAGGTCGATCAGCTGGCAGCGCTTGCTGCAGAAGGGACGAAACAGGCTCTCTGGGGTCCATTCCAGCTCGGTCTGACAGGTCGGGCACTTTACCTTGGTTACCATCTGATCACTCCTTAGCAGCAGGCGAGCTGGAAGGGCACGTCGCCGATCTGCTGTTCTGTGGTTGGCAGGAAGCGCAGGGCGAAGCGGTTCTTGTGGCCGCTCAGGGTCGGATAGCAGGAGGGCGCGCCAGGCAGGCGGATGCGAATGAGTTCGGCCCCCTCGGCGGTGTCCTGGAAGAAGCCATTGGTGGCGATCTGAGCGCTGAAGTTGCCTGATTCGCGCCACAGGCGCAGCAGCAGGGTGATGGCGTTCATCAGTAGATTGATGTCACTGAGCCACAGCTGCATCTGCTGATGGCGATCCACCGCCGGGGTGACCAGCCAGTGATGCAGCTGGGGCACGTCGAAGGCGCAGAGGCCGCCAGGGATGGAGAAGCGCTGGCGGATGGAGCCGAGCAGGCGATCCTCTTTCAGGCGGGCTCCGGGGCGAGGGGAGTTGAGCAGGCTGCGGGAAAGCTGGGTACTCTCCTGCTGCATCCGCTGGATCTGCTCAAGGTCGACTTCCGGCAGGCTGGCCCAGTGGCTCAGACGCTGGCTGAGCCGCTCCAGATCCTTGATCAGATCGGCGCGCAAGTCACCACGCTCCAGCAACTCCTGCAGATCGAACAGCCCCTTGAAGAAGGCGATGTGTGCCCAAGGCTGGTCACTCTCCAGATTGTCGCGGATCTGGGAAAACAGGGACTCCAGACGAAGATAGGTCCGGCTTTTTTCGTTGAGGGGAAAATCGTAAATCATGCCTAATCCTGGCCAGCCATAAACCGATCTAGTGTACTCACAGTTGGGGGGCTTGTTGAGAGGCAAATGCCAGATATGTCTCGTGCAGCGCCAAAATTCGCGCCTGAATGGTCTCGCTTGTGCCACTCTGGTTGTCCAGCACATCGTCTGCCGCCGCGAGGCGTTCGGCACGGCTCGCCTGGGATGCCAGAATGGCCTGGGCCTGCGCCCGACTCACCCCATCCCGGCGACAGGTGCGCTCGATCTGGGTCTCTTCATCCACGTCGATGACCAGCACCCGATCGGCGAGGCCGGTGAGTTTGTTCTCGACCAGCAAGGGGACGACCAGCAGGCAGTAGGGGGAACTGGCTGTGGCACACTGGCGCAGCATCTCGTGGCGTATAAGGGGGTGAAGCAGTGCATTCAACCATAATTTGTCTTCATTATGGTTGAAAATGCGTTCACGCAGGGCGCGTCTGTCCAGCTCGCCCTGGGCATTGAGGATGACGCTGCCGAAATGGCTGACGATGGCGGCCAACGCCGGAGTGCCGGGTTCCACCACTTCACGGGCGATCACATCGGCATCGACCACCTCGATGCCAAGGGCCGCAAACTGGTTGGCGATGGTCGTCTTGCCGCTGCCGATCCCGCCGGTAATAGCTACCACATACATTTGTCAGAGATCCCGTTGTTAGAGGACGGTGTTCAGATACCAGCGGGTGATGCTATCTCCCCACAGCAGCGCGATCCAGCCCGCGATGGCGAGATAGGGGCCGAAGGGGATGGGGTTGGCCTGATGGTGTTTACGCAGCGCGATGAGCCCGATGCCGATGATGGCACCGACCAGGGAGGAGAGCAGCAGCACTATGGGCAGGGCCTGCCAGCCGAGCCAGGCGCCGAGGGCTGCCAGCAGCTTGAAGTCCCCATAGCCCATCCCCTCCTTGCCGGTGAGTAGCTTGAAGGCCCAGTAGAGGCTCCAGAGCACCAGATAACCGGCCATGGTGCCGATGACGGCATCCTCCAGCGACACAAAGCCCCCCAGCAGGTTGAACAGCAAGCCCCCCCACAGCAGTGGCAGGGTGAGTTGATCCGGGAGCAGCATCTTGTCCAGATCGATAAAGGTGAGCGCGACCAGCGTCCAGGTCAGCATCAGAGCGGCCAGCATGCCCCAGCCAGGGGGGAGGGTGGCTGCGACGGCCACCGACAGCAGGGCGGTCAGCAATTCGACTAAGGGATAACGGGCCGAGATGGGGGCCTTGCATGCCCGGCAGCGCCCCTTGAGCCATAGCCAGCTCAGCAGAGGGATGTTTTCGATGGCCGTGATGGGATGCTCGCAATGTGGGCAGGCGGAGCGTGGCACCATCAGGTTATAGGGGGCCACGGGGGGCGTTTCGGTATCGCTGTCGAAGTAGCCACGATATTCGGCGTGCCATTCGCGTTCCAGCATGATGGGCAGGCGATGAATGACCACGTTGAGGAAACTGCCGATCATCAGGGCGAAGATAAATATCAGGGAAAGGTAGAGCCAGGGCAGGCCCTGGGCCAGCTCGATCAGAAGCACCATATTCAACCGCTTGTGTTGGGAAAGGAGGGAGTCGAGGACCATGCCCAAGGCGATGCATGCCAGTTGGGCCTGTCCTGGACCGGGGGCTCAGTGTATCACAGAGCCCAGCTTGAAGATGGGGAGGTACATGGCGACGACCATGCCACCGACCAGCACCCCGAGCACCACCATGATGAGGGGCTCGAGCAGGCTGGTGAGGCCATCGACCATATCATCGACTTCCTGTTCGAAGATGGTGGCCACCTTGGAGAGCATGTCATCGATGGCGCCGGACTCCTCGCCTATCATCACCATCTGGATCACCATATCGGGAAAGAGATCCACGGTGCGCATGGCGACGTTGATCTGCATACCGGCGACGACCTCGTTACGGATGGCCATGATGGCGGTGCGATAGACGTAGTTGCCGGAGGCGCCAGCAGACGAGACCAGAGCATCCACCAGAGGAATACCGGCAGAGAAGGTTGTAGAGAGGGTGCGGGCGAAGCGGGCCATGGCGGCCTTGTGAAGGATGGAACCCACTATCGGTATGGTGAGGACGAACTTGTCCGTGTTATCACGCACCTTCTGGGAACTGCGCCAGGCGCGCACGTAGAGGAAAATGGCCAGGGCGATGCCGCCAAAGATCGCATACCACCAGTGCTGCATGAAGCGGGAGATGCCGATGACGAACTGGGTGAAGATGGGCAGTTCGGCACCGAAGCTCTTGAAGATATCCTCGAACTGCGGAATGACGAACAGCAGCAGGATGGAGGTCACGACGATGGCGACCAGGATAACCATGGTCGGGTAGAACATCGCCTTCTTGATCTTGGACTTGAGTGCCTCACTCTTCTCGCGGTAGATGGCGATCCGATCGTAGATGGTTTCCAGCGCACCGGATTGTTCTCCCGCCTCCACCAGATCGCAATAGAGCGCATCGAAATGGCGAGGGTGGCGGCGCAGCGCGTCTGACATGGGCGTACCGGTTTCCACATCGGCGGCGATCTGGCCGATCAGCTCGCGCACTGCCGCCTTCTCGTGACCGCGCGCGATGATCTGCAGGCTCTGTACCAGCGGCACGCCAGCGGAGAGCATAGTGGTGATCTGGCGAGTAATGACGGCGATGTCCATGGGCTTGATCTTGGCGCCGCCTTTGGAAAACATGCCCTGACTCTGTTTGCCGACCTTGGTGACATTGACACCTTGCTTGCGCAGCTCGATTTTGACGGTGTTGATGCTGTCGGCCTGCAACTCGCCTGAGACCTTCTGCCCCTTGCGATTGACACCGTGCCAGCGGAAGGAGAAGACTTTTTTCGGAGCGTTCTGTTTTTGCGCTAATGTGGCCATCACTGCATCCTGCAATTGGGCGACGGGGGCCGGATGATATTGCTTCCTGTCCGGCTCATCTTGGCTTGAAAAACGTATCAGGGGAGCGGCATCGGCTTCACCCGGGTGAATCGCCTGAGAAACTATGTGCTTAGTTGGTGGTAATCCGGTTAATTTCGGCCAGGCTGGTGACCCCTAACCTCGCCTTCTCGAGGCCGGAGGTGCGCAGATTGCGCATGCCTTCCTTCTGGGCAATGGCCGCTATTTGTAATGAGTTGGCCCCTTGCATGATCAGTTTTGCGATGTTGTCTGACATGAGCAGAATTTCATAGATACCGACCCGTCCCCTGTATCCTCCAGAACACTCCTTGCAGCCCACGGGCTTGAATAGCCTCAGCCCGGCGACCAGCTGTTGTTGGGTAAACCCCAGTTCCAGCAGTTCGGTATCGGGCACTATCTCGGGTGTCTTGCAGTGTTCGCACAGCTTGCGGGCGAGGCGCTGAGCCATGATGAGGGTCACCGAGGAGGCAATGTTGAAGGCGGGAACCCCCATGTTCATCATCCGGGTCAGGGTCTCGGCTGCCGAGTTGGTATGCAGGGTCGAGAGTACCAGATGGCCGGTCTGGGAGGCCTTGATGGCTATCTCTGCGGTTTCCAGATCCCGAATCTCACCCACCATGACGATGTCCGGATCCTGACGCAGGAAGGAGCGCAGGGCGCTGGCGAAGGTGAGCCCCGCCTTGGGATTGATCTGTACCTGGTTGACGCCGGGCAGATTGATCTCCACCGGATCCTCTGCAGTAGAGATATTGACCTCGTTGGTATTGAGGATGTTGAGACCGGTATAGAGTGAGACCGTCTTGCCCGAACCGGTGGGGCCTGTGACCAGGATCATGCCTTGAGGCTTGGAGAGGGCGCGCAGGTATTGCGCCTTCTGCTGTTCGTCAAAGCCGAGTTGATCGAGGTTGAGCCGCGCGGCCGACGAGTCCAGCAGACGGATAACGATCTTCTCGCCCCACATGGTGGGCAGGGTGTTGACCCGCATGTCCATGGACTTGCTGCGCGATATCTTCAGCTTGATACGGCCATCCTGCGGCAGACGTCGCTCGGCGATATCGAGCCGCGCCATCACCTTGAGACGGGCCGCGAAGCGATTGGCCAGATTGACCGGCGGTGTGGCGACCTCGTGCAGTATGCCGTCGACCCGAAAGCGGATCCGGTACTTGGTCTCGTAGGGTTCGAAATGCAGATCAGATGCGCCCCGCTTGATGGCATCCATCATGATCTTGTTGATGTATTTGACTATGGGGGCATCGTCGTCTGCGGTATTGACGCTCTCATCGAGCCGCGAACCCTCATCGGAGACTTCGAGCTCCGAAATCTCGGATTCGTCGATGTCATCCATGCCGAGGGCATCCTGCTCGCTCTCCATCAGCTTGCCGATGGCAGTGGTCAGCTTGCTCTCTTCAACCAGCAGGGCTTCGGTGTGCAGACCGAAGCTGAAGCCAAAATCTTCCAGCGCCGACACATTGGTCGGGTCCGACATGGCGATATAGAGGGTGTGGCCCTGGGTGTAGATGGGCAGCACATGATGTTTCTCGATCAGCTTCTGATTGAGGTATTTCTGCGGGATCTCGGCCAAGTCGAAGGCGGCAAGATCCAGCAGAGGTACCCCATATTCCAGCTCACAGAAATCGGCCAGTGCCTTGCTGTCGAGGATGTCATTCTCGATCAGAAAGGTAACAAAGGGCTTGCGCTGTGCCCTTGCTTGGCTCAGATAACGCTGTGAGTCTGGCTCACTGAGAAGGGAAGAGGCGGCCAGGCTAGTAGCCAGGCCGCTATTGGGGCTAGAGGTCATGCGTTAGCAAATGCCAGTCGAAGTACAGGTACTTCCACTTGCTGCATTTGTCCAGATTACTTGGCCATTGGTGTAGGTTCCCCCCAAAACATAGGTTTTTTCGGCATCCTCAAATGGAGGGTTTGATCCTACGGCTGTTATGTCAACAGAGGCACTAGCTGCTCCTGCACCTACGGTAACTGACGCAACAAAACTACCAGTTGAACCACTTACTGCTGCTGGTATTCCATTGGTTCCCGCAGTTAAACAATTTGCTAGAGATCCATCTTTTTGTGCACAGACCTCTACGGCACTCTTCAAGCCACCAGTTGCAGCAACGACTTCTGAAAACTTGGCTTTTTTGGTATAGCTCTGGTAAGCCGGGAGGGCGATGGCGGCCAAGATGGCAACGATCGCGACCACTATCATCAATTCAATTAGCGTAAACCCTGACTGTTTTTTCATGTCAAATATCCTTTTGTCCATGGTTCCTGAGAAGTGCCGGTGGAATTCTATCCACACGTCCGTATCTTATCCGAGCGCTTAGGGTTGGCAACAGAGGCAAGCCCCTTGTTGGCGGTTTTTCTGTCATTTGGTGAAAATCGCAGGAAAATCAAAGCTTAAATAGTGTCTATTGACTCTGGATACAGTCGGGAGGGCCCATCTTCACACTCCTTATGTCGTGGGATCCTGCATAAAGAAAAGGCGCCGATGGCGCCTTTTGCAAGTTCCGAGTCCTGTAATATCTGGCAGGGTCACTGAGAACCTCTTGTTCCGATGAGTTCAGACAAAACGCATCGACAGATCCAGCGCTCGCACATGCTTGGTCAGGGCACCCACAGAGATAAAATCGACGCCGGTGGCGGCGTACTCGGCCAGGGTTTCCAGGGTCACGTTACCGGACACCTCCAGCTTGGCGCGTCCCCGGTTCAGGGCTACCGCCTCGCGCATCATGGGCACATCGAAGTTATCCAGCATCACGATATCTGCATTGGCTGCCAGCGCTTGTCCCAGCTCGGCCAGCGATTCCACTTCCACCTCAACCGGTTTGCCCGGATTGAGGCGGCGCGCTTCGCTGATCGACTCCTTGATACCGCCGCAGGCGAGGATGTGGTTCTCCTTGATGAGATAGGCGTCGAACAGACCGATGCGGTGATTCTTGCCGCCGCCGCAGGTGACGGCATATTTCTGGGCGCTGCGCAGCCCGGGCAGTGTCTTGCGGGTGTCGAGCAGACGGCAGTCGGTCCCTTCCAGCTCAGCGACATAGCGGGCGGTGAGAGTGGCGACACCGGAGAGGGTCTGCACGAAGTTCAGTGCATTGCGCTCGCCAGTCAACAGTGCGCGAGCAGGGCCATGGAGCCGGAACAGCTCCTGATTGGGGGAGAGGCGCTCACCGTCTTGCACCAGCCACTCCACCCGGACTTCGCCGCCGAGCTGGGCAAATACTTCATCCACCCAGGGCTGGCCGCAGAACACGCCGGCCTCGCGGGTAATGACCCGGGCGGTCGAGACACGATCGGCCGGGATCAACTGGGCCGTGATATCGGCGCTGGCATCCGGTTGATCCAGTGCGGTGAGGGCGTCGCCCAAATCTTCGAGTAGTGCGGCGCGTACGGCGCGGCTGATGTCCTGTTGTAACATGCCTTATTCCTGCAAGGGTCTGAGAAGCAACTGCCTGTCTTTCTGGCGCAATTCCAGTCGGCCTAGGGCATTCATGCCCACCAGGATCTCCTCCCCGTCGGCCACCGGATTGATAAAGACGGACAAATCGTACAGGGTCAGTGGGCCCATCGCCAGGCTTTCGATCTGGCCGGTCTGCACCTGGATCTCACCCGCCGCGGTATTGACCCGGCTGCGACCGGTGGCGACGAGACCGAGACGCGTCGCCACCTGACCCGGTACCGTCACCCTGGTGGCGCCAGTATCGAGCAGCAGTTGCACCGGCTGGCCGTTGATGGCACCCTCCAGACGATAATGCCCGCTGGCATCGGCCTTGAGCAGCAGGTCACCGTCGGCGGTCACGGAGGGCTTGGCGCTGGAATAGAAGTAAAGTGTCAGCAGTCCTAGCAAAGAGAGCCAGGCGAGCAGCCAGAGACGGCGGGCCATCGGGTGCATATGGGGTCCAGTGCCTTGCAAAAGATGGTTCAGCCTAACACAATTTTATCCGTGGATTCAGACGCTTGTTCCCGGTTTATCGCGGGAGCCGTCACCCCGTTGCGGGCCATACTTTCATTGCGAGTCGAGTAGATGATGACCCAACCGACAACCATTTTTTCCATCGATGATGCTGGCTGGTGCGAGCAGGCCCGTCGGGTGCCTTCCCCCCATCACAATAAGCGGAGCAGCCCGGACGACATCTCCCTGCTGGTGGTGCACGGTATCAGCCTGCCGCCGGGGCAGTTTGGTGGTCCCTGGATAGATGATCTCTTCCTCGGCAAGTTGGATCCCGCCGCTCACCCCTATTTCACCGACATCCATCAGCTGCGAGTCTCGGCCCATTGCCTGATCCGGCGCGATGGTGAGCTGGTGCAATATGTGCCATTTGGTGCCCGCGCCTGGCATGCCGGGGTATCGAGCTGGGAGGGCAGGGAGGCTTGCAACGACTTCTCCATCGGCATCGAGCTGGAAGGCACAGATGAGCAGCCTTACAGCGTTCAGCAGTACCAGGTGCTGGCGAGCCTCACTCGAGCCATCTCCCACCAGTATCCCGCCATCACATCCGATCGCATCGTCGGACATTGCGACATAGCGCCGGGCCGCAAGACGGATCCGGGCGACAGTTTCGAATGGCAGCGCTATCGTGGGATGCTCAACTTTGAGTAAAAAATCCAAACATTAGTTTGTATTTTTAAAATCAATGGCTTGCCTTTTGGGTGAGCCATTTTTCATGCTGTTGGCCAAATGTTATCTGTGAGCAAGCTCATAAATATTGGTCAGACCATTTTCTATGAGCTATATCATGATTTCGCTTTTTTACCCCTAAAGTGGCAAGCGTCGTTCTTGATGCAGATCATATTTTGGGTGGACTTTTTCCAAGCCCTCTGCTAATTTTCGCCCCAATCATAGAATTGGTAATACCAATTTAACAAAGTAGCCCCATGCCCTATATCAAGATTACTCAGCCCAAGCTGGCCGACGCCATCGTCGCCGAGCTGGAAAGCATGATTCTGGAAGGCAGCTTGCAGCCGGGGCAGAAGTTGCCCCCCGAGCGTGAACTCGCCATCCAGTTTCAGGTATCGCGCCCCTCCTTGCGCGAAGCCATCCAGCGTTTGGAAGCCAGAGGACTCTTGTATCGTCGTCAGGGCGGCGGCACCTATGTGCAGAATGCCCTGAGCAAGGGGATCGCGGATCCCCTGTTCGAGCTGCTCAGCACCCACCCGGAAGCCCAGTATGACCTGCTGGAGTTTCGTCACGCGCTGGAAGGCATCTGTGCCTACTATGCGGCGTTGCGGGGGACTGAGGCCGATTTCGAGCGGATCCGCCTGGCGCAATCCGCCATCGAAGAGGCGGGTCAGTTGGGGTCGCTGGTGACCGAATCTGCTGCCGTCACCCAGTTCTATCTGGCAGTCGCAGAGGCGTCCCACAACGTGGTGCTGCTGCACCTGCTGCGGGCCATGGGCCCCATGCTCGAACAGAACATTTTACGAAATAATGAGATTTTGAATCGCCGTCCGGGAGTGGTAGCCAAGATCCGTCGCCATCGTGCGAGCCTGATCGAGGCTATCCTGTCGGGGGCTCCGGAGCGGGCCAGGGCAGCTTGTCATGAGCACCTGGCCTTTATCGAGGACACCTTGTTGGATATGCAGAGGGAAGACAGCCGGATCCAGCGATCCATGCGTCGGATCCGTCAGCAGGATAACTAATCCCACAAGGCTCTATTGTCGAATGCTTGCGCCCTTCGCCGTGCAATGCCGTGCAATCACAACAAAATAGGAACCAGCCATGTCTGATATCCTGAAGAACGATGTGGACCCGATAGAAACGCTGGAGTGGCTTGCCTCTCTGGAATCCCTGCTGCGTGAAGAGGGTCCGCAACGCGCTCAGTTCATCCTTGAACAACTGGCCGAGAAAGCCCGCATCAGCGGTGTTGACGTGGCTGAGAAGGCGAATCGCGACTACATCAACACCATTCCTGCCAGCGACGAACCGGCTTACCCGGGCGACCTGGAGATGGAACGTCGCATCCGCGCCATCATCCGCTGGAATGCCATGATGATAGTGCTGCGCGCCTCCAAGAAAGACCTGGACCTCGGTGGTCACATGTCTTCCTTCGCCTCTTCCGCGACCATCTACGAAGTCTGCTACAACCACTTCTTCCGCGCTCGCAGCGAGAAGGACGGTGGCGATCTGGTCTACTTCCAGGGTCACATCTCCCCGGGCATCTACGCCCGTGCATTCGCCGAAGGTCGTCTGACCGAAGAGCAGCTGGACAACTTCCGTCAGGAAGTGGACGGCAAGGGCATTCCTTCCTACCCGCACCCGAAACTGATGCCGGACTTCTGGCAGTTCCCGACCGTTTCCATGGGTCTGGGCCCCATCGCCGCCATCTATCAGGCTCGCTTCCTGAAGTACCTGACCGACCGTGGTATCAAGGATTGCTCCGAGCAGACCGTGTACGCCTTCCTGGGTGACGGCGAGATGGACGAGCCGGAAGCCAAGGGTGCCCTGACCGTTGCCGTGCGTGAAAAGCTCGACAACCTGGTCTTCGTGGTCAACTGCAACCTGCAGCGTCTGGACGGTCCTGTTGTCGGCAACGGCAAGGTCATCAACGAGCTGGAAGGTCTGTTCGCAGGCGCCGGCTGGGATGTCACCAAGGTCATCTGGGGTCGCAAGTGGGATGAGCTGCTGAAGAAAGACACTTCCGGCAAGCTGATCCAGCTGATGAACGAAACCGTGGATGGCGACTATCAGACCATGAAGTCCCGCGACGGCGCTTACGTCCGTGAGCAGTTCTTCAACCGTTATCCGGAAACTGCCGCCCTGGTCAAAGACATGACCGACGAGGAGATCTTCGCCCTGAACCGCGGTGGTCACGACCCCCGTAAACTGTTCGCCGCCTTCTCCAAGGCCGCAGCGACCAAGGGCAAGCCGACCGTCATCCTGGCCAAGACCATCAAGGGTTACGGCATGGGCGAAGCGGCCGAAGGCAAGAACATCGCTCACCAGGTCAAGAAGATGGATCTGGGCTCTGTTCGTCACCTGCGCGATCGTTTCAGCCTGCCGGTCACCGACGAGCAGCTGGAAAACCTGCCGTACCTGAAGATCGAAGAGGGTACCGAAGAGCACAAGTACCTGCACGCCCGCCGTGCCGCGCTGAAGGGCTATGTACCGACCCGTCTGCGCGAGAGCACCACCAAGCTGGAAATCCCGGCGCTGGATGCCTTCGGCCCGCTGCTGGGTGAGCAGGCGCGCGAGATCTCCACCACAATGGCGTTCGTGCGTTCCCTGAACGTGCTGCTGAAAGACAAGTCCATCGGCAAGCGCATAGTTCCGATCCTGGCCGACGAAGCCCGTACCTTTGGTATGGAAGGTCTGTTCCGTCAGATCGGCATCTACAGCCCGCACGGTCAGCAATACACCCCGCAAGATCGCGACATCGTCTCCTATTACAAGGAAGACAAGCAGGGTCAGGTTCTGCAAGACGGCATCAACGAGCTGGGCGCCATGTCCTCCTGGCTGGCTGCTGCGACCTCTTACAGCACCAACGATTGCCCGATGATCCCGTTCTACATCTACTACTCCATGTTCGGCTTCCAGCGGATCGGCGACATGGCGTGGGCAGCCGGTGACCAGCAAGCCCGTGGCTTCCTGCTGGGCGCGACCTCCGGTCGTACCACCCTTAACGGCGAAGGTCTGCAGCACGAAGATGGTCACAGCCACATCCTGGCCGGCACCATCCCGAACTGCATCTCCTACGATCCGTCCTACGCCTATGAAGTGGCGGTGATCGTACAGGACGGCCTGCGCCGCATGTACGGTGAGAAGCCGGAGAACGTCTTCTACTACATCACCACCCTGAACGAGAACTATGCCATGCCGGCCATGCCGGAAGGCGCCGAGGAAGGCATCCGCAAGGGTATCTACAAGCTGGAATCCGTGGCCGGTAACAAGGCCAAGGTACAGCTGCTGGGTTGTGGCTCCATCCTGGGTCATGTCCGTACCGCCGCCCAGATCCTGGCCAGCGAATACGGCGTGGGTTCCGATGTGTTCAGCGTGACCTCCTTCAACGAGCTGGCTCGTGATGGTCAGGACGCCGATCGCTGGAACATGCTGCACCCGACCGCGACCGCCCGTGTACCCTACATCACCTCAGTGCTGGGTTCCGAAGCCACCATCGCCGCGACCGACTACATGAAGTCCTTCGCCGAGCAGGTGCGTGCCTTCGTGCCGACCGAGCACTACCGTGTACTGGGTACCGATGGTTATGGCCGTTCCGACAGCCGTGCCAACCTGCGTCGTCACTTCGAAGTGAACGAGTTCTATGTCGTCGTCGCTGCCCTGACCGAACTGGCCAAGCGCGGTGAGATTGACAAGCAGGTTGTGGCCGACGCCATCGCCAAGTACGGCATCGATGCCGACAAGGTTAACCCGCTGTACGCATAAGAGAACGGAGGCGCTGTCCGGCATTGCGCCGGACAGCGCCTTGCCAGGTTCAGTGACAGTAGAAGCAAGGGAAATTATCCGTTTTTGCAGTGGTTTATATGCCAAACGGGCCCTTGCCAAGGTTAACGCGACAGATGCGTAAGAGGATAAAGTTCTGTATCTAGGCAGAAAGTGCCGGATATGGGGCTGCCAGGGTTAACGCGATAAACGTACGCGTAAGAGGATAAAGCACAATGTCCAAACAGATTATGGTGCCGGATATCGGTGCCGATGAAGTTGAAGTGACCGAAATCATGGTCGCCGTGGGTGACAAGGTCGAGCTCGACCAGTCCCTGATCGCCGTGGAAGGTGACAAAGCCTCCATGGAAGTCCCGGCTCCTGCCGCGGGCATCGTCAAAGAGATCCTGGTCAAGGTGGGCGACAAGGTTGCCACCGGTTCCCAGATCATGATCTTCGAAGCCGAAGGTGCGGCCGCTGCCGCGCCGGCTCAGGCTGCTGCCCCGGTTGCCGCCGCAGCGGCAGCCGCCCCCGCTGCTGCCGCCCGCAAAGACGTGCACGTGCCGGACATAGGTGACGACGAAGTCGAAGTGACCGAGCTGATGGTTGCCGTTGGCGACATGGTTGAAGCCGACCAGTCCATCATCGCCGTGGAAGGTGACAAGGCCTCCATGGAAGTGCCGGCGCCGTTCGCGGGCCGCGTGGTCGAGATCAAGGTTGCCGCCGGCGCCAAGGTCTCTACCGGTTCTCTGGTAATGGTATTCGAAGTGGCTGGCGCCGCGCCTGCCGCCGTTGCCGCGCCGGTTCAGGCTGCCGCTCCCGTGGCTGCGGCCCCGGTTGCCGCCGCTGCCAAAGAGGTCAACGTACCTGACATCGGCGGTGACGAAGTGGAAGTCACCGAGATCATGGTCGCCGTGGGTGACAAGGTCGAAGCCGACCAGTCCCTGATCGCCGTGGAAGGTGACAAGGCCTCCATGGAAGTCCCTGCGCCGTTCGCCGGTATCGTCAAGGAAATCAAGGTGAAGGCCGGTGACAAGGTCTCTACCGGTTCCCTGATCATGGTGTTCGAAGTGGCGGGTGCTGCCCCTGCCGCCGCCCCGGTTGCCCAGGCTGCTGCCCCCGTTGCCGCTGCACCTGCCGCCCCGGTGGCTCAGGCCGCTGCCCCGGCTGCCGCTTCTTCCGACTTCGTCGCCAACGATGCCTACGTCCACGCCTCTCCGGCCGTGCGTCGTCTGGCCCGTGAGTTCGGCGTCAACCTGGCCAAGGTGAAGGCCTCCGGTCGCAAGGGCCGCATCGTCAAAGAAGACGTGCAAGCCTATGTGAAGGATGCCGTCAAGCGCGCCGAGTCCGCACCTGCTGCAGGTCAAGGCAATGGCAACGGCATGAACGTGCTGCCATGGCCGAAGGTGGACTTCAGCAAGTTCGGCCCGGTCGAAGAGCTGGAACTGACCCGGATCCAGAAGATCTCCGGTCCTGCCCTGCACCGCAACTGGGCCATGATCCCTCATGTCACCCAGTTCGACGAAGCCGATACCACCGATCTGGAAGCGTTCCGCAAAGAGCAGAACATGCTGGCCGAGAAGCAGAAGCTGGATGTGAAGATCACCCCGCTGGTGTTCATCCTGAAAGCCGCCGCCAAGGCCTTGGAAGCGCACCCGCGCTTCTGCAGCGCCCTGTCCGAAGACGGCAGCAAGCTGATCATGAAGAAGTACATCCACATCGGTGTGGCGGTTGACACTCCGGGGGGCCTGGTCGTACCGGTCGTTCGCGACGTCAACAAGAAGGGCATCTATGAGCTGTCCCGCGACTTGGCCGAGATTTCCAAGAAGGCCCGTGCCGGCAAGCTGACCGCTGCCGACATGCAGGGCGGTTGCTTCACCATCTCCAGCCTGGGTGGCATCGGCGGTACCAGCTTTACCCCGATCGTCAACGCGCCGGAAGTGGCCATCCTCGGTGTTTCCAAGTCCGAGATGAAGCCGAAGTGGAACGGCAAGGAGTTCGTGCCGCGTCTGATGCTGCCGCTGGCACTGAGCTATGACCACCGTGTCATCGACGGTGCTGACGGTGCTCGCTTCGTCAGCACCCTGAGCGGTGTGCTGTCCGACATTCGTCGACTGGTTCTGTAAATGTAAATGAGAGGGCGAGCACAGAGCTCGCCCTTTTCACTTCTCATTTCATTAACAAAATTATAAACTTGCCCCGTTTTTTTCACGGCTGCAGCCGCCTTCTTTGGCATAAGACTGTGCTGTCCGGGGATATAGAACGACAAAGAGGTCATGATGAGTAAAGAAATCAAAACTCAGGTCGTAGTACTGGGTGCTGGCCCTGCCGGTTATTCCGCTGCTTTCCGTGCCGCCGATCTGGGTCTGGATACCGTTATCGTCGAGCGCTACTCCACCCTGGGTGGCGTCTGCCTGAACGTGGGCTGCATCCCGTCCAAGGCGCTGCTGCACGTTGCCAAAGTGATCGAAGAAGCCAAGGCGCTGGCCGATCACGGTATCGTCTTCGGTGCCCCGCAGACCGACATCGACAAGGTGCGTCTGTGGAAAGAGAAGGTCATCAACCAGCTGACCGGCGGTCTGGCCGGCATGGCCAAGATGCGTAAAGTCCAGGTTGTGAACGGCTTGGGCAAGTTCACCGGTCCGAACACCCTCGAAGTGGAAGGCGCCGATGGCAAGACCACCGTCACCTTCGACAACGCCATCATCGCCGCCGGTTCCCGTCCGGTGAAGCTGCCCTTCATCCCCCACGATGACCCGCGTGTATGGGATTCAACCGATGCGCTGGAGCTGAAAACCGTTCCCGGCAAGCTGCTGGTCATCGGTGGCGGCATCATCGGCCTGGAGATGGGTACCGTGTACTCCTCCCTGGGTTCCGAGATCGACGTGGTGGAATTTGCCGATCAGCTGGTTCCGGCTGCCGACAAAGACATCGTCAAGATCTACACCAAGCGCGTTGCCAAGAAATTCAACATCATGCTGGAGACCAAGGTCACCGCAGTTGAAGCCCGTGCAGACGGTCTCTACGTCTCCTACGAAGGCAAGCACGCCCCGGCCGAGCCGGTTCGCTACGACAACGTGCTGGTCGCGGTCGGTCGTGTGCCGAACGGCAAGCTGATGGACGCCGAGAAAGCCGGTGTGGTCGTCAACGAGCGCGGTTTCATCGAGGTGGACAAGCAGCTGCGTACCAACGTCGCTCACATCCACGCCATCGGTGACATCGTCGGTCAGCCGATGCTGGCCCACAAGGGTGTGCATGAAGGCCACGTGGCGGCCGAAGTCATCGCCGGCAAGAAGCACTACTTCGACCCGAAAGTGATCCCGTCCATCGCCTACACCGAGCCAGAGATGGCCTGGGTGGGTCTGACCGAGAAGGAAGCCAAGCAACAGGGCCTGAACTTCGAAGTCGCCACCTTCCCCTGGGCTGCCTCCGGTCGCGCCATCGCGTCCGATTGCTCCGACGGCATGACCAAGCTGATCTTCGACAAGGACAGCCACCGCGTTATCGGTGGTGCCATCGTCGGTACCAACGGTGGTGAGCTGCTGGGTGAGATCGGTCTGGCCATCGAGATGGGTGCCGACGCTGAAGATCTGGCGCTGACCATCCACGCTCACCCGACTCTGCACGAGTCCGTGGGTCTGGCTGCCGAAGTGTACGAAGGATCCATCACCGATCTGCCGAACGCCAAGGCCAAGAAGAAGAAATAACCTTCTTCTTGCCGCCCTGATGAAAAGCCGCTCCCGTGAGCGGCTTTTTTGTTTTCTGATGAGAAAAGAGATTTGTTCGGGGCTGTTTGCTATGCTGGGGTCTGTCATGTCACGCAACGGCCCGCCCATGCAAGTCCCCCTCCTGCCCGATCACGAACGACAGCGCCTCGATGCCTTGCGTCGTCTCGCCATTCTGGATACCTCAGCCGAGGAGCGTTTCGATCGTATCACCCGGATGGCGCGCAACATGTTCGAGGTGCCCATCTCCCTCATCTCTCTGGTGGACGAGGAACGGCAGTGGTTCAAGTCCCGCTGCGGTCTGGACGCACAGGAGACCCCGCGCGACATCTCCTTCTGCGGTCATGCCATCCTCGGCGACGATATTTTCGTGGTGGAGGATGCGACTCGGGATCGGCGCTTTGCCGACAATCCACTGGTGTTGGGAGAGCCCCATATCCGTTTCTATGCCGGCAGCCCCCTGCAGATCGCGGGCGGCCACAAGATGGGGACCCTGTGCATCATCGATCATACGCCTCGCCATCTGGACGAGCGCCAGCGGGCCTTGCTGGCGGATCTGGCCGGTATGGTGGAGCACGAGCTGGCGGCCATTCAGCTGGCGACCCTGGATGAACTGACCGGCATCAGCAATCGCCGCGGTTTCATCATGTTGGCGCAAAAATGCCTGCAACTCTCCCATCGACAGGGGAGGGAGGCGACCCTGCTGTTTCTCGATCTCAACCGCTTCAAAGAGATCAACGACACCCTGGGGCACGAGGCGGGCGACGATGCCCTGCGGCAGATGGCCAACCTGCTGTGCCGGGTATTTCGCAACGCGGATATCTTTGCCCGTCTGGGTGGGGATGAATTCGCCGTGCTGTTGCCAGGCATTGGCCCCCGGCTGGTATCGAGGGTGCTGGCCCGCTTCGATGAGGCGCTGGTGACGTTCAACCGGGAGGCGGGCAAACCCTATCGACTGATCTGCTCCACCGGGGTGGCGCACTATGATCCGGCGTTGCCGCCCGAGTTGGAAACGCTGTTGCAGCAGGCCGACAAGCAGATGTACGACTGTAAAAAAAGGCGCTAGCAGCGCCCTTTCTTGGCCTGTCCCGGTGGACAGAAGTGACCCCTGTGGCCGCCATGATAGTCATCGTAGTAGTAGCCATCATGATGGCCATCGTAGACCCGGATCCGGGTGTCATCCAGGCTGACATCGGCGCCGTGCACCCGCACCGGGCCGCTGCTGCAGGCCGACAACAACGCGCCCAGTACCATTACCATCATCAGTTTGCCCATCTTGTTCTCCTTCACTCTCCTCTGATTATGCGGTATTCCGGCAGCGACCCTGAGTCGGATTTGTGACGCTGCGTCATGGCTTGCCGTTGTCACAAAACAGGGAGCGCTGAGGCGCTCCCTGGGTGAGGGGGTGGAGCGCGGGAGACTCAGAGCCGGAAGTTGCCGACCAGCTTGTCGAGCTCGCCGGAGAGCTGCTGCAGACTGCGGCTGGACTCGGTCAGCTGGTGGGCGATGTCGGCTGTCTCCATGGTGAGCTGGTTGATGTCCTCCACGTTGCGGTTGATCTCGCCCACCACGCTGGACTGCTCCTCGGTGGCGGTGGCGACCTGGATGTTCATGTCGCTGATCTGGGTGATATGGGCGGTGATCTGCCCCAGCGCCCCGTTGGCCTCGTCAGCCTGAGCCACCACTTCCAGACTCTGGTTGCGACCCTGGGTCATGGCGCTGACGGCGCGGGCGCTCTGCTCCTGCAGGCGGTTGATCATGCCCTGGATCTCGGCGGTGGAGGCGGCGGAGCGGCTGGCGAGGTTGCGCACCTCGTCGGCCACCACGGCGAAGCCACGGCCCTGCTCACCGGCGCGGGCGGCCTCGATGGCGGCGTTGAGGGCCAGCAGGTTGGTCTGCTCGGAGATGCTGCGGATGGTGTCGAGGATGCTGCCGATGGAGTCGGTCTGGCTCGCCAGGGATTCGATGACGCCGGATACCTGCTCGATCTCGCCCGAGAGGCCGACAATGCCGTGTCTGGCCTGAGCCACCACCAGGGCGCCCGCATCGGCCTGCTCGTTGGCCTGCTTGGCCACGTCGGCAGCCAGCGACGCGTTGCCGGCGATTTCGCCCACTGTGGCGCCCATCTCGTGGATGGCGGTGGCGACCTGCACGGTGCGATCCCGCTGGGCGGTGCAGTTGTGCAGGGTCAGATGGGCCTTGCTGGCCACCTCGTTGGCGGTGGCGGCGAGCTGGCGGGAGTTGTTGGCCACCTGCTCGATAGAGCCGTGGATCTTGGCGACGAAGTTGTTGAAGCCGGTGGCAACCTGGCTCAGCTCGTCTCGCCCTTCTACCTTGAGGCGCCGGGTCAGATCCCCGTCACCGCTGCCGAGTTCCCGGAACAGCCGGGCCAGCTCGTTGAGGGGACGGCTGACCGAACCCGCCAGCAGCACGCCGAGCAGCCCCATGCCGACGGCGATGGCGAGGCTCACCAGCAGGATGTGCAGGCGGGCCCGATCCAGCTCGGCGTAGATCTCGGCCTCCGGTACCTGGGCCACCAGATACCAGTCGAGCAGCGGGATATAGCTGGTGGCCAGCACCACCGGCTGGCCGTCGATCTCGGCGTGGGTCGCGGCGAACGGCTGCCTGGTCAGCAGACCGCTGGCGCCCGGGCCTGCCAGTTGGGCCAGGCTGTCTCTGTCGATGCGGGCGGCGTCCGGGTGCAGTTTCACTTTGCCGCTGCCATCGGTCATGAACACGAAGCCGCTGTCGCCGATGCGGAAGTTGGCGAGCATGCTGACCATGCTGTCGAGGGACTTGGCGAGCCCCGCCAGACCGCGACCGTTGAGCTGCTGGAAGTTGACGAACAGCTTCACCTCGCCGTTGGTCTCGCGGAAGATGCTGAGCATCAGATCCTGCGGACTCTTGGTGTAGTCGTAGAACCAGTTGTCCTGGTCATGGTTCAGGACGCGCAGGAAGCCATCCTGGTTGTAATAGGCGGCGCTCTGCCGATCGGCGAAGGAGGCGGTAACCAGGCCATACTGGGCGGTCATGTCCTTGAGTTGTTCAATGAGGATGGACTCCTGCTCCTTGGGCATGCCACGGGCGACCCAGTCCAGCACGAAGCGATCGTTGGCCAGCTGTTTGGCGGCGCCGGCGACCGAGGTGAGATCCTTCTCGATCTCCTTGCCGATACGCTGGGTCAGGTTCGGCAGCTCCTGTTCGAACATGCGGGTCTCGATCAGTTGCTGGGCCGAGCGCTGGCTGAAGTAGCCCACCAGCAGACAGGAGAGCGCCACGGCCAGGATGATGGTGGCCAGAATTTTCTGTTTGAGTGTCAGGCTTGCGAACATAGGGTGACTCGGGTGTGGGCCTAAGGTTGAGCTCATATTAGCGGCCGCCGGATGACGCTCTTGAGGTGGGGATGGCGTTTATTGTCGATTAACGTTTGCGCTCACATCAGGCTGGGACTGGATTGGCGCCCTGCTTGCTTCGGGCCTGCGGTCGGCTGAAAGGCGATGAAATCTCGCCAGCACAAGGAGTTGCGGTTACAGTTCCTCAACTTATAGTAGGTAACACTCGGCCGGCGGCATCGCTCACTCGGCTCGCACTGGATCAATGGACACTCATATGCGCATCTTTCATCGGGGATGGACCCACCTGCTAATGCTCCTGCTGGCAGCCTTGCCATTGATGGCGGCGGCCCAGACTCCCGACGCTGCCAAGGCGCACGGGGATGGTGCCAAGATGGACCGCCCCAGGATTGCGCTGGTACTGAGTGGCGGCGGCGCCAAGGGGGCGGCCCATATCGGGGTGCTCAAGGTGCTGGAGGAGAAGCGGATCCCGGTCGACATCGTGGTGGGCACCAGCATGGGCTCCTATGTGGCGGGCATGTATGCCATGGGGCTCAGTGCCGAGGAGGTGGAGCGCATGACCCTCTCCATCGACTGGAACAAGGGCTACCAGGACAAGGTTGGTCGTGACGAGCTCTCCTTGCGCAAGAAGCAGCAGAGCGAGAAGTACCAGCTGCGCACCGACATCGGCGTCAACGGCGATCAGGCCCAACTGCCGGATGGCTTCTTCCAGGGCCAGTCCATGGCCAGCCTGCTGCGCCATGCCACCTCCAACCTGCCGGTGCAAAAGAGCTTCGATAACCTGCCCATTCCCTACCGCGCCATGGCCACCAACATGGAGACGGTGACCCCCTTCGTGCTGGATCACGGCAGCCTCGCCAAGGCGATGCAGGCCTCCATGTCCATTCCCGGCGCCCTCAAGCCGGTGGATTGGGAGGGGCACATCCTGGCCGACGGCGGCACGGTCAACAACATGCCGGTGGACGTGGCCAAGGCGATGGGGGCCGACATCGTCATCGCGGTGGACATCAGCGCCAAGCTGCGCACCCGGGAGTCTCTCAAGTCGGGGCTGGCCATGATAGACCAGCTCACCACCTACATGACCCAGGTCGGCACCGAGCAGCAGAAAGCCCTGATGGGGCCTAAAGACGTGCTGCTCAGCCCGGAGTTTGGCAACATGGGCATCGCCGATTTTGCGCTCATGCCGGAGGGGATCAAGATAGGGGAGCAGGTGGCCATGCGTGCCTCCAGCCAGCTGGATGTGCTGTCTCTCTCCCCTGAGCGTTATGCCGACTACCGTAACCAGAAGCTGAGCCGCCGTGCCGAGCGCAGCGGCCAGCCGGCCTACTACATCGACAAGGTGGAGATCATCAACAAGTCGCGCCTCTCCGACGACACAGTGCGCGCCATGCTCAAGGTGCGACCCGACAAGGTGCAGACCTATGAGAGCCTGGAGGCGGGGATCCGCCGCCTCTATGCGCTGGAGTCCTTCGATCGCATCACCTACGAGGTGGTGGAGCGCGATGGCGAGAACGTGCTGGTGGTCAATGCCAGTGAGAAGAACTGGGGGCCTGGCTACCTCAACTTCCAGCTCGGCTTCTCCGATGATTTCGAGAACAGTTCCAACTACAACGTCGGCATGTCCTATACCCTCACCAACGTCAATGACTGGGGAGGGGAGTGGCTGACCGAGGCATCGCTCGGTACCGCCAAGCACCTCAAGACCGACTTCTATACGCCGCTCGAGCCCTCCCAGACCTATTTCGGCGAGGCGAGCCTGGCCTATGACAAGACCCAGCGCCGGGTCTTCTTCCCGGAAGAAGATGTGCTTTCCTCCGGTGTGCGTTATCTGGATTCGGAGTACAGCTTTACCAGCATGGATCTCGCCATCGGCTGGAACCGTCAGCCCTGGAGCCGGTTATCCCTCGGGCTGGAGGGCAAGGTGGGCAGCGTCGATATCCAGAACCTGTCCGATGCGGATGCGGACGCTTCCGCCTGGGGCCCCTATGTGCGCTTCGAGCACGACACCCTCGACAGTCGCTACTTCCCCTATGAGGGCATCTACTGGGATATCAAGGGAGGCTACTCCCATATCAGGCTAGAGCCGACCAATGAACCGACCGAGAACACCGAGGGGCTCAACTACCACCTGGTGATGATCAAGCCCTGGTCATGGGGACGCCACAGCGTCAACCTGATGCTGGAGGGGGGCGGCTCCACCTCGCAGGAGGACGTGCCGCTGTTCGTACAGGATCTGGGTGGGCTGTTCCGGTTGTCCGGTTTCCAGCACTACCAGTTGAGCGGGCGCTACAGCCTGTTCGGTGGCCTGCGTTACATCTACCGGGTGGCGGACAACGACTTCGGGGCGGTCAAGGCTCCGCTGTTCCTCGGTGGCTCTCTGGAGCAGGGGGGGGTCTGGGATAGCGGCGAGGATATCAGCGTCGAGAGCTCCTTCACCGCCGGCTCCGTCTATGTGGGGGTGGAGAGTTTCCTCGGTCCCATCTTCCTCGGCTACGGCATGGCGGAGGGGGGCCATGACATGTTCTATCTGCAGTTGGGCACCACCTTCGAATAAGGTTTAAATGCTGATTTTTTGTTAACTCATCAATGGTGTGTTTTTTGTCCGCAGCAAAAACATCAGTAACTTTAGTTGGTTAGATTTATTTGGCGGATAAGCATACAGGCCTTGGATTTTAATTAGTCGTTAAAACTTATATAGTGGGGGGCACCCTACGGGTGTCCCGCAAGGACGATCGCCGCGAGCTTGGGCGAACCCAAAAAAAGACCAAAGAGGAATTAGTCGTGCTTGAAACCTACCGTAAACACGTCGCAGAACGTGCTGCCGAGGGCGTAGTTGCCAAACCTCTGGATGCAGAGCAAGTCGCCGCCCTGGTTGAACTGATCAAGAACCCGCCCGCCGGTGAACAAGATTTCCTGAAAGAACTGCTCTCTTCCCGTATTCCTCCCGGTGTGGACGAAGCGGCCTATGTGAAGGCCGGTTTCCTCACCGCCATCGCCAAGGGTGAGGCTCACTCGCCCATCCTGAGTGCGGCCGAAGCCGTCGAGCTGCTCGGCACCATGCAGGGTGGCTACAACATCCAACCGCTGATCGACTTGCTGGATCATGCAGAACTGGCCCCTCTTGCTGCCAAGGGCCTCTCCCACACCCTGCTGATGTTCGACTCCTTCCACGATGTGGAAGAGAAAGCCAAGGCGGGCAATGCCCACGCCAAGCGGGTGATGCAATCCTGGGCCGATGCCGAGTGGTTCCTGAACCGCCCGGCCCTGGCCGAGAAGATCACCGTCACCGTGTTCAAGGTGACCGGTGAGACCAACACCGATGACCTGTCGCCCGCGCCGGATGCCTGGTCCCGTCCCGACATTCCGTTGCATGCCCTGGCCATGCTGAAGAACGCCCGTCCCGGCATCACCCCGGACAAGGATGGCGTGATAGGCCCCGTCAAGGCCATCGAAGCGCTCAAGCAGACCGGCTTCCCGCTGGCTTACGTCGGTGACGTGGTCGGTACCGGCTCTTCCCGCAAATCCGCCACCAACTCGGTGCTCTGGTTCATGGGTGACGACATCCCCCATGTGCCGAACAAGCGCGCCGGCGGTGTCTGCCTGGGTGGCAAGATTGCCCCCATCTTCTTCAACACCATGGAAGATGCCGGCGCCCTGCCCATCGAAGTGGATGTCTCCAAGCTGGAGATGGGGGATGTGATCGACATCTACCCCTATGCCGGCAAGATCTGCAAGCATGGCACCGAGCAGGTGCTGGCCCAGTTTGAACTCAAGACCGAGGTGCTGATCGACGAGGTGCGCGCCGGTGGCCGTATCCCGCTGATCATCGGCCGAGGCCTGACCGACAAGGCGCGCGAGGCGCTGGCTCTGCCGTTCTCCACCGTGTTCCGTCGCCCTGTGCCTGTGGCCGACACCGGCAAGGGTTACACCCTGGCCCAGAAGATGGTGGGCAAGGCCTGCGGCGTGCAGGGCATCCGTCCCGGCACCTACTGCGAGCCCCGCATGACTACGGTCGGTTCCCAGGACACCACGGGCCCCATGACCCGCGATGAGCTCAAAGACCTGGCCTGTCTCGGCTTCTCCGCCGACCTGACCATGCAGTCCTTCTGCCACACCGCCGCCTACCCGAAGCCCATCGACGTGCAGACTCACCACACCCTGCCGGACTTCATCATGAACCGCGGTGGCGTCTCCCTGCGTCCGGGTGACGGCGTCATCCACTCCTGGCTGAACCGCATGCTGCTGCCGGATACCGTCGGCACAGGTGGTGACTCTCACACCCGTTTCCCCATCGGCATCTCCTTCCCGGCGGGCTCTGGTCTGGTGGCTTTCGCTGCCGCCACCGGCGTGATGCCACTGGACATGCCGGAATCCGTGCTGGTGCGCTTCAAGGGCGAGCTGCAACCGGGCATCACCCTGCGTGACCTGGTCCATGCCATTCCCCATGCCGCCATCCAGAAGGGGCTGCTGACCGTCGAGAAAGCGGGCAAGAAGAACATCTTCTCCGGCCGCATCCTCGAGATCGAAGGTCTGCCGACTCTGAAGGTAGAGCAGGCATTCGAGCTGGCCGATGCCAGCGCCGAGCGCAGCGCCGCCGGTTGCACCATCAAGCTGGATCAGGCGCCGATCACCGAGTACCTCAAGTCCAACATCGTCATGCTGAAATGGATGCTGTCCGAAGGCTACGGCGACGTGCGCACCATCACCCGCCGCATCAAGGCCATGGAAGAGTGGCTGGCGAAGCCGGTGCTGATGGAAGCGGACAAGGACGCCGAGTATGCCGAGATCATCGAGATCGATCTCGCCACCATCAAGGAACCCATCCTCTGTGCGCCGAACGATCCGGACGATGCCCGTCTGCTCTCCGAAGTGGCTGGTGCCAAGATCGATGAGGTGTTCATCGGTTCCTGCATGACCAACATCGGCCACTTCCGCGCCGCCGGCAAGCTGCTCGAGAAGTACCAGGGCGAGCTGCCGACCCGCATGTGGATAGCCCCGCCCACCAAGATGGACAAGGATCAGCTGACCGAAGAGGGTTACTACGGCATCTTCGGCCGGGTCGGTGCCCGTATCGAAATACCGGGCTGTTCCCTCTGCATGGGTAACCAGGCACGGGTCGCGGAAGGCGCCTCAGTTGTCTCCACCTCCACCCGTAACTTCCCGAACCGTCTGGGCAAGGGCGCCAACGTCTACCTGGCCTCTGCCGAGCTGGCTGCTGTTGCCGCCATCACCGGCAAGATCCCGACCGTGGCGGAATACCTGCAGTACGCCAAGACCCTGGATGCGACCGCTGCCGATACCTATCGCTACCTGAACTTCAACGAGATCGCCTCCTACACCCAGAAGGCCGATGCGGTGATTTTGCAGCAAGCGGTATAAGGATGGGCGCCAGTATGGCGCCGCCTGTCTGAGAACGAGCCCCGGCCCCTGCCGGGGCTTTTTTGTGGCGACCACCCGGCGGTTGTGTGCTGGTCGGGTATTTCCTCGCCTCATTGAGTAAAAACTGATCTGGCTCGTGAAAGGGGCTAAAGGGGCACAGTATGATGCCCCGTTTTCTGGCCGTGCCTCTGTCGCCCGGGCACTCCACCTCCATGGATACCGGCTTCGTGAGTCCCACTCGTTTTTCTCATTTGCGTGGTCACACTATGTTTTTATTCGGATTCGATGCCGCTCGCCCTTGCTGGCGTCTGCTGTGCGCCCTGCTGGTGTTCATGCTGCCCGTGTCGGTGGGGATGTGGGAGTTGCACAGCAACTATCTGCGCACGCTGGACAACGAGGCGGAGCTCGCCGCCACCAAGGCGGTCCGGTTGATGGAAGGCATGTTGCATCATGCGGAAGGGACCAACATCAGCGTGGAGCCGCTGATCAAGCAACCCTGCAAGGCGTCGTTCCTGGCCCTGCGCAAGCGGGTCACCTTGACGCCCTTCGTCCGCAGCACCAGCCTCATCAACCATCGAGGGGTGTACTGCAACTCGCTGCTCGGGGATGTGCACTGGGAGGACGATGTCGAGTCTTACAGCGACAGCTTCCTGCGCCTGCTGCCAGGCAATCAGATCAGAGCCCATCACCCTGTGCTGGCGCTGCGGACCGCGTCGCAGGATGGCGCCGCCCTCAGCACCATCGACAGCGAATACCTGAAGGTCATGCTGGCCCTGAGTGCCCCCGTCTCGGGGGAGGCGCAGCTTCGTGTGGGCAATGCCTGGCTGGACGAACAGGGACGCCTGGTGGAGGGTTATCCCAGACTGCCGAGCCTGGGCGTACGTAAGGTCCAGTCCGAGCACTATCCATTATCCGTCTATGCGGGTTTCGAACTCCCTTCCGTATGGGGGGCGCTGTGGCAGGTCCGGCACCTCACCATCATGATGCTGCTGGTCTTTTCCTTGTGCATCGCCCTGCTGGTGTGGTGGCTGCTGGGGCGGCCGCGATCCATGGAAGGGGAGCTGAAGCGCGCGTTGCGGGCGAAGGAGTTCGTGCCCTATCTGCAACCGTTGATAGCCAGCCGCAGTGGCAAGGTGATGGGCGCCGAGGTGCTGATGCGCTGGCAACATCCCAGTTCCGGCCTGATCCGCCCCGACCTGTTTATTCCCCAGGCGGAAGAGTGCGGGATGATAGTCCCCATGACCAGCGTGCTGATGCAGGCGGTGGCCCTGAGACTGAGCAGTTGCCAGGATCGACTGCCGGCAGGGTTCCACATCAGCTTCAATATCAGCGCCGTTCATTGCCTGGATCTCTCCCTGCTGGACGAGTGTCGCAGCTTCTTGGATCACTTCTCCCCGGGACGGGTCGTGCTGGTACTGGAGCTGACCGAGCGTGAGCTGCTGGTGGCGAATGTGCATACCCTGGCGCTGTTCAAACGACTGGACGAGATGGGGGTGAAGCTGGCGATCGATGATTTTGGCACCGGCCACTCCAGCCTGACCTACCTGCAGCAGTTTCATGTGGATTACCTCAAGATCGACCGCTCCTTCATCGGGCGCATCGGCACCGAGTCCCTCTCCGAACACATCGTCGACAACGTCATCGATCTGGGCACCCGGCTCGGACTGACGCTGGTGGCGGAAGGGGTCGAGACAGAGGTGCAGGCCGACTATCTCTGGAGCAAGGGGGTGCACTATCTGCAGGGCTACCTGTTTGGGTGCCCTCAGCCGCTGCGTCAGTTCTGCCAGGGGTTGACGGCAGGGGAGGCGGATGGCCAGCTGGTTGCCAGCCACGCCACCTCCGCCTGAGTCCCGCAGTGTGGCTGCTCGTTATTTGACCCGTTAGGCCTGGGTTCAGCTTGGGTTGCTAAGATGGCGACCCTTTACGAACGGGATCCGCCATGCGTTATTGCTCCGCGGCCGACACGGCCAGACCCAGGCCAAGACTGCTGATCACCTTGCTGATGTTCGCGCTGCCCATGCTGCTCGGCAACTGGGCCATGCTCGTTCGCTATCGGGTCGATCTGCAGTGGGAGTCCCATCAGGCGGCGAGCCATACCCTGGCGCTGATGGAAACCATGCTGTCTCATGCCCAGGCAGCCAATCGCCAGGCCTTGCCATTTCTGGGCAAGCCCTGCGCCACTGCGCTGCCGACCCTCAGATCCCTGGTCGCCATGGTGCCCTTCGTGCGTTCGGTCAACCTGAGCCAGGGGGACAGCGTCTACTGTACCTCCCAGTTTGGCCGGCGCCGGATCCCCTATACCGCCGAGCTGTACAGCCAGGGCCAGCTGCGCCTGATGGAAGGGAACGAGGTGCGGCGGCATCATCCCATCCTCTCGGTGCGCACCGGCACTGTGCAAGGGGCCGTGATGACCCTGATCGATGGGGATTACCTCAACTTCATGCTGAGCCTCAACCAGGGAGCCATGCCCCTCATGCTCAGGGTGGGCGATGGCTGGCTCGACGAGGAGGGCCACTTCTTCGCCGCCACGCCTTCCCTGGCGAGTCAGGAGCATGTCGAGCTCCAGGCTGCTGGCTATCCGCTCTCCATCTATGCGGGCTACTCCTCTGCTCCCACCCTGATGGGGCTGTGGCGGCATCATGGCTTCGGGATCTGGCTGCTGTTTGCCTTCAGTGCCGGTGTTGCCGTGCTCATGTGGTGGCTGCTGGGGCGCCCCCGCTCCCCGACCAGCGAGCTGGCCCGGGCCCTGCGAGCCAAAGAGTTCGTCCCCTACCTGCAACCCCTGGTGGAGAGCGGCAGCGAACGCATCATGGGGGTCGAGGTGCTGATGCGCTGGCAGCATCCTGACGTGGGGCTGATCCGGCCGGATCTCTTCATTCCCCAGGCGGAGGCCTGCGGCCTGATAGTGCCCATGACCAGCCTCATCATGGGGAGGGTGGGGCAGCAGCTGGTCGCAAGCCAGGCGCAGTTGCCCGATGGCTTCCACATCAGCTTCAACATCAGTGCGGCCCATTGCCGTGACGACAGCCTGCTGGAGGAGTGCCGCAGCTTCCTCGCCCGCTTCGCACCGGGCAAGGTGACGCTGGTGCTGGAGTTGACCGAGCGGGAGCTGCTGGTGGCGGATCCCCATACCCTCTCGCTGTTCCAGGCGTTGAACGAGATGGAGGTCAAGCTGGCCATGGATGATTTCGGCACCGGCCACTCCAGCCTGGTCTATCTGCAGCAGTTCCATGTGGACTACCTCAAGATCGATCAGTCCTTCATTCGTCGTATCGGTACCGAGTCCCTCTCCGAGCACATAGTCGACAACGTGATCGATCTGGGCCACCGTCTCGGCCTGGCGCTGGTGGCCGAAGGGGTCGAGACCCGCGAGCAGGCGGAGTATCTCAAGGGCAAGGTGACCTATCTGCAGGGCTACCTGTTCGGCCGCCCCGTGCCCGTCCGGCAATTCTGCGACGAGCAGTTGGTGCAGGCGGCCTCGCCAGCGATTGAGGCCAAAGAGGAACAGCTTGAACCAGCCTGAGCCGGACCTGCCACGCAAGCCGCATCACGAGTGTGCGGCAGTGGTGCCCCCTGATGAGCAAGCCCCGGCGAGTGCCGGGGCTTTTGTATCTGAGGTCAAAGGGAAAGTCAGGCGGAGAAGCCGCCATCTATGGTCAGGCTGGCGCCTGTGACATAGCCTGCTTCAGGCCCCGCCAGGTAGGCGACGAAGCTGGCGATTTCGTCATCCTTGCCGTAGCGGGTCAGCGCCATCATCCCCTTGAGCTGCTCCGCCGATTCCCCGTCAGCCGGGTTCATGTCGGTATCGACCGGGCCTGGCTGCACGTTGTTGACCGTGATGCCCCGGGGGCCCAGATCCCGTGCCATGCCTTTGGTCAGGCCGACCAGGGTCGATTTGCTCATGGCGTAGACGGATCCGCCCGCCATGGGGATGCGATCGGCATTGGTGCTGCCGATGTTGATGATGCGCCCCCCCTTGCCCATGTGATGAGCCGCCTCCTGACAAGCCACGAAGACGCTGCGGATGTTGACCGCCAGGGTGCGATCCAGGTCATCCAGAGTCAGCTCCTCAAGGTGGCCCCATACCAGTACCCCGGCATTGTTGACGAGAATGTCCAGCCGCCCGAAGCTGGTGACGCTCTGGCGTATGGCGTGCTGTACGGCCACGGCATCCGCGCTGTCGGCCAGGAGCCAGCACATGCCGCTCAAGGTGCGCGTCCTGGTCGATGCCTTGCTGCTGGCGGCGCAACAGAGTGGCAGTGCCTTTCGGGCCAACTGAGCCAGGTCACGGCTGGCTGCCGTGAGTCCCCGAGGTCAACATTGTAGTGCGGGGAGGTGCAGTGAGCGCTCAGCTCAGGCTGTGCAACCAGTTCGCCAGCGTCTCGTGGGCGCTGCCGGGCTCGGGTCTGGCGGGGGCGAGCAGGTGGTAGCCTGTGCCATCCGGAACGAAGCCGAGCGGGGCCACCAGTAGCCCAGCCTCCAGATCGTCACACACCAGCCGGCAGGGGCCTATGGCGACGCCAAGGCCCGCCACGGCGGCCTGCAGGCTGAAGTAGAAGTGTTCGAAGGTCTGGGTCGGCGCCTCGTCATTCAGGGGTTGCCCTCCATTCTCCTGCCAGCGTGACCAGGCATCCGGGCGCGTCTTGGTGTGCAGGCGGGGGGCCGAGGGACGCAGGGCGGATTCTTCCCCTAGCGGCTCGAAAAACTGCGCCACCTTGCCCGGCTGGCAGACAGGCCCGGTCAGCTCCTCGAACAGCAGCTGGCTGTGCAGATCCTCGGGCCAGTCGAAGTCATTGCGCCGGATGGCGAGATCGATGCCGCTGCCAAAGCTGAGGGCGCCGCCCCCCGCCATCAGATGGACGTCCAGCTCGGGGTGCAGGGCCTGAAAGGCGGGCCAGCGCGGGATCAGCCAGCGCATCAGCAGGGTGGGCTCGCAGGAGAGCACCAGCGACTGGGGGCGGCTCTGCTGGCGCAGCGCCTGGGCCGTCTCCCGGATCTGGCCCAGCCCCTCCCTGACCGCCCGATAGAGCCGGTCGCCCGCCTCGGTCAGGAAGACCCGGCGCTGGCGCCGCTCGAACAGCCTGACTCCCAGGTCTTCCTCCAGCAGGCGCACCGCCCGGCTGATGGCGCCATGGGTGAGGTGCAGCTCGTCGGCGGCGCGGCCGAAGTGCTCGGTGCGGGCGGCCACCTCGAAACAGCGCAGGGCCGTGAGGGAGGGCAGCGACAGGCTTTTCTGTGAATTTTTTTCACCGTTCATGTCAGAAGTTATCGTTCGTCATTGGGGTTATTGCCAAATAAAATAGCCGATATTCCATGTGATCAGGACTATTTTCATGACCGAACTGTTAGCCGTAGTCGCCATTACCTTCTTTGCCGTCATCAGCCCGGGCCCCGATTTTGCCATGGTGTCGCGCAACAGCCTGCTGCTCTCCCGTCGCACCGGCGTGCTGACGGCGCTCGGCATAGCGGCCGGGGTCTGCGTCCATGTGAGCTACACCCTGCTGGGGGTCGGCCTGCTGATCCAGCAGTCGCTCTGGTTGTTCAACCTCATCAAGCTGGCAGGGGCCGCCTACCTCATCTTCCTCGGCATCAAGATGCTGCGGGCCCAGCCCGCGACCGGTGAAGAGATGGCCAGTCAGCCAGCCCTCTCCAGCCTGGGGGCCCTGCGCACCGGGTTTCTGACCAATGTACTCAACCCCAAGACCACCATCTTCATCGTCAGCCTCTTCATGCAGGTAGTGCAGCCGCAGACGCCGCTGGCGGTTCAGCTCGGCTACGGCGCCTTCATAGTGCTGGCCCACGCCCTCTGGTTCAGCGCGGTGGCGCTCTTCTTCTCCAGCGAGTCGGTGCGGGCTCGTCTGCTGGCGGTGCGCCACTGGATCGACCGGGTGTTTGGCGGTCTGCTGGTGGGATTCGGTATGCTGCTGGCGTTGACCCAGCAATCACGCTGAGGGGAAGGGGGTTGGTCCCTCTTATCCACCCTCGACTGTAGGGGCTTGTTTTCCATGCCTTGCGGGCCACTTTTCGGTAGAATTGCCGCTCATTTAGAAGTCAGATGAGGCGCGGTATGACGGTCAAGTTCCAGGCATTTCACAGCATCAAGGCGATTGGCAATCGGGAGGTGCTGTTCAACTGGTCCAGGACCAACCCCCTCGGCGCCCTGGATCAGGTGTGGCGCCCGAAGAATCGCGACGAGCTGCAGGCGCTGCTGCGGGAGTACCCGGCGCGCAAGCTGCGGCTGATAGGCTCGGGCCTCTCCTTCGAACCCATTCACAGCGTCTATGCCGAGGGCAGTCAGGCGCTGCTGGTGGACTTGCACCATCTGCGCGGCCAACTGGCGAAAACCGCCGATACCGTCACCTACCAGGCGGGCACGCCCCTCGATACCGTCTATGGGGATCTCATCGCCATGGATAGGATGCTGCCTGCATCCCCCGGCGTCATCGGCATCCAGACCCTGGGGGGCGCGCTCAGCACCGGCACCCACGGTCAGGGGCTGCACCAGTCCTCCCTGTGCGATGCGGTGGAAGCCCTGACGGTGATGCTGGCCAATGGGGACATCATTGAAGTGGATCGCACCGATCCGCGCTTCGGCGCCTTCGTGATGGGCATGGGCATGCTCGGCGTGCTGCTCGACGTGCGCCTTCGCACAGTGCCAAACCGCATCATGCGCTGCACCAAGTTCACCACCGACTACCCCTTCCTGCTGGAACACAACGAGCGGCTCAACCGCGAACACGGCTTCGTGAAGAGCTGGTGGTTCGCCTGGACCGGCGAGAGCCACATCTGGCTGGTGGATCCCGCCTCCGAGGAGGAGGTGGTCCGCTACCGCGCCGGGGGCAGCGAGCCACTGCTGCTGGAGGAGGGCGTTGACGGCGCCATTAACACCGCACTCAATGACACCATAGACGCCACCCTGCAGAAGATGGCGCGGGACACCAAGGACGAGGCGCGGGCCGGCGAGCATTTCGAGACGGTGCGCCGTTTCAAGGACGCCTCTGACTTAGTGGGCAACGTCTACCAGATCCTCTGCAAGGGGATACCGGCGCCCCAGATCAACTGCGAGGTGGCGGTGCCCCTCGAGCGCATGCAGGAGGCCCTCGAGATCCTGCAGCACTGGCAGGAGCGCAACCCGGGAGCGCTGCATTACCCCTTCATATTGCGCTGCACCGGCCCCTCCGAGGCCTGGCTTAGCGCCGCCTATGGCAAGTCGGTGTGCTGGATAGGGTTCCTGGTCTATCTGGCGGCGGACGGCACCTTCGTGGGCGGCTCCATGGAGCAGATGCGCGAGCTGCAGCAACTGCTGGTGCCGCTGGGCGGTACGCCGCATTTTGGCAAGCACCTGGCGATGGATCTCTACGACTTCCCGGCCCTGCTGCCGCGCTGGCACGACTTCCTGGCCTTGAAGCGCGAACTCGACCCCCATGGCCGCTTCGAAAACCGCTGGCTCGGCGAGCTGTTCGCCAACCGGTGAGGATGGCCTCTTGGAAAGGGGCTATATTTTTTGCTCCCTTCTCCCCTGGTGGGAGAAGGGCTGGGGATGAGGGGGAAGATATAGCCTCTTCAAGCCCCATGACGACAGGCTCTAAGGATTTGACATGACCGACCCGCAAGATACCCGCATCCCAGTGACCCTGCTGACCGGCTTTCTAGGCAGCGGCAAGACCACCTTGCTCAACCACTGGGTCAAGCAGCCGGAGCTCGGCGAGTGCGCCGTGCTGATCAACGAGTTCGGCTCGGTGGGGCTGGATCATCACCTGGTGCAGCAGGTGGACGAGCAGGTGGTGCTGCTCGATTCCGGCTGCATCTGCTGCTCGGTGCAGGGCTCCCTGGTGGAGGCGTTGCAGGGGCTCTTTATGAAGGCCATTCAACGGAAAATTAAGCCGTTCAAGAGACTCATCATCGAGACCACGGGCCTGGCGGATCCCGCGCCTGTGCTCTTTACCCTGAAGGAAGAGGGCTTCATCGCACAGCGCTACCGCTTCGATGGCACAGTGACAGTGGTGGATGCCGGTCATATCGAGCAGCAGCTGGCGGCTCAGTATGAAGCGGTGAAACAGGTGGCGCTGGCGGATCTGCTGGTGGTGAGCAAGGGGGATCTGGTGGACGCCGACACCCTGAACCGGGTGGAAGCCCAACTCGCCAGCCTGAATCCTGCCGCTCCCATCCAGCTCGTCGCCAACGGCGAGCTGTCGCCGGCGGTGCTGGAGAAGCTCGGCGCCTACAACGAGGCGGCGGGGCGCGACGTGCGCCAGCTGCTGGCCTGGCTGCGCACCGAGTCACCCCGGCAGGGGCTGGCATCTCCCATGCAGCCGAAGATGCAGCCCTTTGCCGCCAAGGTGGGCACGGCCGCACCGACTCATTTCGAGCATGGCAACATAGAGAGCTTCTCCCTGCGCATCGGCGAGCCGCTCAAGCCGTCCCGTCTGCTGGCCGCCATCGATGCAGTGCAGGGGCAGTATGGCGACGCCCTGCTGCGCCTCAAGGGGATCTTGCAGCTGGAGGGAGAGAGCCAGCCCGTGGTGATCCACGGGGTGCACGGCCAGCTCTATCCGTTGCAGGCGCTGGGAGACTGGCCCGAGGGCAAGGCCCAGTCCCGGCTGGTGTTTATCGTCAAGTGCCAGGATAGAAGCGGGATAGAGTCCCTGTTCCTCGAGACCCTCAAGGCCCCGGAGCCCAGTCTGGAAGAACAGCTCAGGGCCATGCTCGGCCAGCCGGATGCCTGATATCCTGATATGACCCGCTCTGATGCGGGTCTCTTTTTAGGTCAAGAGGAGGTGGTTGCTTATGTCCGATAGTTCACCGATGGTTACCCCGGCCCAGCGCAAGTGGCTGCCCTTGCTGACCGCGGTCGGCTTCTTCATGCAGACCCTCGATGGCACCATACTCAACACCGCACTGCCCAGCATGGCGGCGGCGCTGGGAGAGAGCCCGCTGCAGATGCAGTCGGTGGTCATCGCCTACATGCTGACGGTGGCGTTGCTGATCCCGGCCTCCGGCTGGCTGGCGGACAGATTCGGCACCCGCCGCGTCTATCTGGCCGCGATCCTGCTGTTCACTCTGGGGTCCCTGGCCTGCGCCGCCGCCAGCACCCTGCCCATGCTGGTGGCCGCACGGGTGCTGCAGGGGGTGGGTGGTGCGCTGCTGATGCCCATAGGGCGTCTTGCGGTGCTGCGGGTCTACAGCAAGCACGATCTGCTGCGGGTGATGTCGTTTGTCACCATCCCGGGCCTGCTGGGGCCGCTGCTCGGTCCGGCACTCGGGGGCTGGCTGGTGGAGGTGGCGAGCTGGCACTGGGTATTTCTCATCAACCTGCCGGTGGGTTTGATCGGTTTCATCGCCAGCTGGAGTTTCATGCCGGACCTGCGACAACACACCGCCAAGTTCGACTGGCAGGGTTTCGTGCTATTCAGTGCCGGTATGGTGTTGGTGTCCGTCGGTTTGCAGGGGTTGGGAGAGCATAGTATATCGACTGGCTGGGCCTTGTTTGCCGTCTTGTTCGGTCTCGCCGCCATGGCGAGCTACTGGCTCTATGCCGCCAATGCTGAGCAACCCCTGTTCAGTCTGGCCCTGTTCAAGACCTCGACCTTCGCCATCGGCATCTGGGGCAACCTGTTTGCGCGCCTCGGCAGCGGCGCCATGCCCTTCCTGACTCCGCTATTCCTGCAGCTGGGGCTGGGCTTCTCCCCGAGCAAGGCGGGGATGACCATGATCCCGACCGTGATCGGCGCCATGCTGACCAAGACGCTGGTGAACAAGCTGATCCCGCGCATCGGCTATCGCCGCATCCTGATCGGCAATACCCTGGCGCTGGGGGTGATGATCGCCAGCTTCTACTTCATCGACAACCAGGTGCCCCACGGAGTGCTGCTGGTCTGGCTGGCGGTATTTGGCGCCATCAACTCCCTGCAATTCTCCGCCATGAATACCCTCACCTTGCAGGATCTGAGCTCGGAGCATGCCAGCAGCGGTAACGGCCTGCTGTCGGTGGTGATGCAGCTCTCCATGAGCCTGGGGGTGGCCATCGCCGCCAGCCTGCTCGGGCTCTTCTCCGCCGGTCAGCCGATGGAGGAGAGCGAGCGCTGGCTCGGCGGTTTCCACCTCACCTACCTGTGCATCGGACTGATGTCCATGCTGGCGGCGCTGATCTTCGCCCAGCTGGCCAAGCAGGATAAGAGGAACGCCTAGGCTCCTCGACTCGGGTCAGGCAGGACAAGGGCAGTCTGCCGATCAGGGCTGTGCGCCCGGCAGGTAGCTGACCTGGCAGGGCAGTTGCGCCAGCACCTCGGCCAGATGAGCGGTGCTCAGCAGGAAGGTCTGCTCCGGGTGGCCCGGCGTCCAGGTGAAGGCCGCATGCGCCAGCAGGGCAGGGTCCACCAGCAGCGGTATGTCGGCGCGGGGGAGGAAGGGGCAGACGGCGCCCGGCAGGCAGCCAATCTCGGCCTGCATCTCCTCGGGAGTGCAGATGGAGGGTTTGGCGCCGAGGCTGGCCTTGACCGCCTTGTTGTCCAGCCGCCCGTCCCTGTGGGTCAGCAGCAGGGCGAAGCGGCCATCCTTGAACCTGAGAAACAGGGTCTTGCTGAACTCGGCCTGCCAGCCGAGGCGGGCCTTGACCTTCTCGTCGGTGGCGTAATCCAGAATGGGTTCGTGTTGATAACGCTGGTGGGGCAGCTCGGCCAGCAGCCGGCAGTTGAAGTCGTGGATGGTATCGAGTGGCATTGTGCTCTCCTGTGTCAGGCCCATATTGCCAGCCGCGTTGACTCGGGCCCAATCACCTTTTGATGGCGGATAAGCGGACGGCAGATAAACAACGAGGGCCCCTGTGGGCCCTCGTCGATCAATGATGCTGCAACTCGCAGGCTTTCCACTGGAAGGGTATGGGGCAAAGCTGCTGGGAGGCCTTGTCATAACACCGCCACAGCTCGCCCAGGGAGCGGCCATCGGTGGGATGGCGAAGCTCAGGCGCCAGCTCCGCCAGCGGCCAGAGCACGAAGGCGTTGGTGAGGATCTCGCCACGGGGCAGGGCGACCGGGCGCTCGCAGACCAGATCCCCGTAGAGCAGCAGGTCCAGGTCCAGGGTGCGCGGGGCGAACTTCTTGGCATCCGGCTCACGACCGTGGGCGAACTCCATGGCCCGCAGCCGTTGGCACAGGGTCGAGAGCGGCAGCGTCGTGTCGGCGCCCACCACCAGGTTGTAGAAGGGGCGGCCGGCAAAGCCCACCGCCTCGCTCTCGAACACCCGGGAGACCTCAAGCTCGCCGAATTCGGCCTGCAGGGCATCGAGCCCGGCCCGGATGTGGCGCTCCCGCTCGATATTGGATCCCAGGCTGATGTAGATGCGGATCATGCCATCACCTCCGAGACCCAGCCACCGTGGGTGTGAATGCCCATCACTGGGCGCTCGCGACCGGCGTGCGATGACGCAGGATCTCGACGCCGACACCGGCGGCGTTGGGCACGGCGCCCGGCTTGGTCAGCACCACCCTGACCCATTGCACTCGCTCGTCGGCCAGCACCAGGGCCGCGACCTGTTCGGCCATGGTCTCGACCAGCTCGACTATGGTACTGGCTGCGTGATCACAGATCTTGCGGGAGAGAGTGGCGTAATCCAGCGCCAGATTGATATCGTCGGTTGCGGCGGCGGGGCGGTTGTCAAAGCCCATCTCGAGATCGAAACAGAGCTTCTGGCGAATGCCTTTCTCCCACTCATATACCCCTATGGTGGTCAAAACCTCGAGTCCGCGAATAAACACCTTGTCCATGACAGTACTTCTTCTTTACTCTTGATGGGCTGTTAACACAGCGCAGGGATGCAGGTCTGGCAAGCAGATTGCCGCTGGCAACCGGGTTGGGTGACACGTTTTCGGGCAATCCCAAGCCGGAGAATGTGGCCCGCATCATACCCCATTCATATCGTGGTAAAAACGACCAAGATGACGGCCCTGACGATTTTGATGATTATTCTGGCCTATCTGGGCGGCTCGCTGTCCAGTGCCGTGCTGGTTTCCCGCATCACGGGCCTGCCGGATCCCCGTGACCACGGCTCCCACAATCCGGGGGCGACCAATGTGCTGCGCCTCGGTGGCCGGATGGCGGCGCTGATCGTCCTGCTGCTTGACGTGCTCAAGGGCATGGCCCCCGTCTATCTCGCCTGGTTTTTGCAGATCAAACCCGTTTACCTCGGCTTCATCGGGGTGGCCGCCTGCCTCGGTCACATGTATCCCCTCTTCTTCCACTTCCGGGGCGGCAAGGGCGTCGCCACGGCGCTCGGCACCATGCTGCCCATCGGCTTCGCCATGGGGGGCGCGGTGATCGCGACCTGGTTGCTGGTGCTGCTGGTGAGCGGCTATTCGTCGCTGGCCTCCATCGTTACCGTGCTGCTGACGCCACTCTTCACCTATCTGCTCAAGCCGGAATATACCCTGCCGGTGTCGTTGCTCTCCTGCCTCATTCTGATCCGCCATCACGAGAACATTACCCGCTTGCTGAAGGGGGAAGAGTCCCGGGTCTGGGGCAGGCGGAGGGCGGCTTCTGCGACGGAAGTGCCCAAAATGAGTGATGCTGCGCAAAAAAGAGACGAACGAGACGAAAAGTAAAATTTCCCGTTGACCACCTGCCTTAAAATCCGTTTAATAGCGCCCACGCCCAGATAGCTCAGTCGGTAGAGCAGGGGATTGAAAATCCCCGTGTCGGCGGTTCGATTCCGTCTCTGGGCACCAAGTTTTGGTGCCATGAAATAAAAGTTTGTTCATGCACAGTAGGTTAAAGTGTGCCGGCTTAGCTCAGTAGGTAGAGCAACTGACTTGTAATCAGTAGGTCACCAGTTCGATTCCGGTAGCCGGCACCATTAGCCCAGATAGCTCAGTCGGTAGAGCAGGGGATTGAAAATCCCCGTGTCGGCGGTTCGATTCCGTCTCTGGGCACCAAATAAAGGATGATGAGATAGCGATATCTGGTCTCCGAAGTACAATTCCTCCTTAGTTCAGTCGGTAGAACGGCGGACTGTTAATCCGTATGTCACTGGTTCAAGTCCAGTAGGAGGAGCCAATATAAAAGCCCAGCTGCAAAGCTGGGCTTTTTCTTTGTCTGTTTTTCACTGTCATGTGATCCGGATACCAGTCTATCGGGCGTGATGGCGATATATCCTGCCCCATCCCCGGTGGCAGCTGTCGGCTGTCGAGGCGTTCAGTGGCATGTTTCTGACTGTGCTCTTACTCGCGGGATATATGTCAAAGACCAGGCAATATTCATTGCCGTTCAAGTGCTCGCCGAGCCCCGGAACAGGTCTCTTTTTGCTGAATACCAGCATCGAAAGCCGACGCCTCACCGGTCGGGCAAGATCTTCCGGCCATCCTCTGTTGTGCTTCTATCGGGTGCCGTCAGGTCGCCGGAGTGATGCCCTGTATCTTGAGCCAGAACCTCTCCTGACAGGGGTTGTGGAACAGCTTGCGTGGCGGTGTGATGGGCATCGGGCTGGTGATGACCCGATAGCTGATCCAGCATTCGGCACACAGTTGCCGGGAAGGGGCATCGTCCTGCTCGGTCTGGCGAGAGATGATGACCCCATTGGCAAACCAATAGGTCGTTTGCTGGTGCCGGATCAGGGTGCCGCTCTCATCGTTCTCGTTATATTGCTCACGCTGCTGGCGGGTGATGGTGATTGGCACCGGCTGTTGATGAATGGCCTTGATATAGGTAATGAGCTGGTTCATGGCTGCTGCTTCGAATGCGGGCCTGTGAATACGCGAGCTTAGCGCGCGCAGCCGGGGGCAGCAATCCCGAGAGGGGACGGGAAGATGGGTTGGGGATCGAATCGGGCAATGGACTCTGGAATAGCTACCGGGATGATGGTGTCCCGGGAATTCAGTATTAATGGTATGTCTCCTCCTTGGTTCAGTCGGCAGCACGGCGGGCCGTTAATCCGTATATCACGGGTTTCAATCCAGCAGGAGGTGTCATAAAAAGGACCCTGGCCGCAAGACAAGGGTCCTTTTTATTGGGGCGAATATCAGATGGCTATTCACGCAGTTGCCACCATCAATATGGCAGAGCATAAGAAGCCCACTATCGAGCAAAAACGTTTGCTTGTTCGAAGCAGAGAAATGCATGAAAAAACAACAGTAAAATGAATGGAAAATAGTTCTTTGCTTAAGCTCCCGTACATGATTTCGCCTATAGAATGACGGCCATTCATAACAAGGGCGAGATGCCCACAATGCTATCGACGAGGCTATAACGATGAACTTAAGACTGAAACCTGTTTGGATTGCACTGGCACTGGCAAGCACCGCGGCTCAGGCTGCCGACGACATCTATTTCGGTGCCGGTATCGGTGCGACTCACTTCAACGGCCTGAACAAGATCGAAGGCGTAGAGAGCGGTACCGAAGACGCGTTTGCCGGTAATCTGTTCATGGGTTACAACTTCAACGAAACTTTCGGTGCCGAACTGGGTTATCAGTACGCCGGTCGTGGCAACACCAATAGTGGTATCAACAACAACGCTTACGAGAGCCAGGGTGGCACCCTGTCCGGTATCGCTCGTCTGCCGCTGGGTGAAGATTTCTCCCTGTTCGGTGAAGCCGGCGCCTACTGGGGTCATACCCATGGTCTGGGCGTAAGCGATTCCCGCGTATCCCCGATGGCAGGTGTGGGTTTGACCTACAAGCTGAACGATGCTTGGGATCTGCAGGCGCGCTACCGCTACATGTGGGACGTGGCCGATCTGACCAGCGACACCGGTATGCAGTACGAAGGCGACCAGAGCGTTGCTACCCTGGAAGCGGTATACCACCCGTTCCGCACCTCCTACGTGGCCCCGGTTGCCGCTCCGGTTGTTGAAGAAGCCCCGGCTCCTGTGGTTGTTGAGAAGAACTTTGCCCTGAACTCCGACGTGCTGTTTGCCTTTGGCAAGGCGGATCTGAAGCCGGAAGGGGTTGAAGCCCTGAATGGAATGTATCAGCAAATCGTTGAATTCCAGCCCAAAGATGGCAGCGCTGTCGTCGTCGGTTACACCGACCGCATCGGTTCTGAGGCTTACAACCAGCAACTGTCCGAGGCGCGTGCTCGCACCGTCGCCGACTTCCTGGTGAGCAAGGGTCTGGCTGCCAGCAAGATCTCCATCGAAGGTCGTGGCGAAGCCAACCCGGTGACCGGTAGCCAGTGCGATGGCATCACTGCCAAGGATCAGCTGGTCTCCTGCCTGTCCCCGGATCGTCGTGTCGAAGTCCGCGTCTCTGGCGTACAGGAAGTGCAGCAATAATCTGACTCTGTTCAGATGATGCAAAGAGGGGATGCCATGGCATCCCCTCTTGCTTTTTCGCCTTTCCGATCCGGGTCTGGTACAGGGGCTGGAATGGTACTTGCCTGGGCTGGGTTACCCAAACGACCGGAGGTTTTGGCCCTGGTCATCTGGTGTTCATTCTCTGCCCTTTCGGCGCCAAACTGTCGCTGTTCTCCCTTTTATATATTCCCTGTCAGTGACTTAGCTTATGCTTCTCGCCTAGTATGGTGGCGTGACGGACGTCTACAGTGCCGTTTCCCCTGCATCAGGCCAGCCAAACAGGCCAAGGCTTTCAGCACCATGACCCTCTCTTTGACCATGCCTGTCAGGACCTATTTGCTATCGAGGTAATGTATGAATGCAACCGAGCTTTGGCAGCTTTCCCCCGAGCAGTTCAATGCGTGGCGCCGGGAGAATGACTACCCGCATATCTGGGAGCTGCTGGTGACTTCGTTGCCCCATTTCGACGACTGGATGGCCGAGCAAAAAGTCGACAGGCAGGTGATCTTCCAGATAGGGATCGCTCGCTTCATCAGTTCACGTTGCGTGCTCAGCCTCTGCGTCTACATGAGCGATGACAAGACAAGGTTGTACGAGACCGCCTCAAGTGCGCTGGAGTCCCTGCGCAAGAGCGGCCTTATCCGCTCCGAATCGCGCTTCGAGCCTTACCTCATGTGGCTGACCGGCAAGTATGGGAAGGAAGCCGCCAAGCGGGTGCAGAGCCTGTTGTCAGTCACCGAAAACAACAAGGGAGAGGCGCAGGTGCTCGGCAAGCACCGCCTGCTCAATATCGGTGGCATCGAGCTCAAGAGCCCCATCATCTCCGGCCGCCTGCTCGATTTCACCTGCCTCGACGAACTCTCCCTGGATGGCGCCATCAACAACTCCAAGGTCTATCTGTGGCACTGCTCGGCCAAGGGCGTGCGGATAAACGGCGGTGTGATTGGTCTGGATCTGTTCGATTCCCTGCTGTGGGATCACAGGGCCTGGGCCAAGAAGCGGGAGCTGGCGCTGGAAGACGGGGTGTTCCAGGACTTCACCATAGAGTGCGAGGAGATACGATTTCACTCCTCCCGGGCGGTGCTGCAGAACTTCAATGTGAGTGCCAAGAGCTTCGATGCCACCATGGAGCACACCAATCTGGACAAGGTACAGGTCGTCTATAACGAGAATGGCCGGATCGATCACAGTGAAGCCAGCAAGCTGTACCGCAACGCCAAGCGCATCTTCTCCAGCGTGGGGGATACCGTCGATGCCGGTGAGTGTTACTACAAAGAGAAGCTGCATGAGATGAAGTCGCTGGCGAGCCCGCGGGAGCTGTTCAAGGAGCGCTGGCTGCGGGGCGGCATCTTGCGAAAAGGCGTGCTCTCCCTGCTGTGCTATCTCAAGTGTGGCTCCAAGTTCATCAGCTTCATCACCTGGGGCTTTGGCGAGCGGCCGATCAGAAGCCTGCTGCTGTCGATGCTGGTGATCATGCTGGCGACCCTGACCTATTTTCTGACGCCGGAGTCGGTCACCCATGGCCATCTCGGTCGCTCCCTCTACTTCAGCATCGTGACCTTCGTGACGCTCGGCTATGGGGATATCTCCCAGACCTCGTCGCCACTTCAACTGTTGTCGGCCATCGAAGCGTTTTGCGGCATGTTCCTGACCGGTCTCTTCCTGGCGGGCTTTGCCTCAAAGACCAAGCAGTATTGATGAGCACGCCGACTCTGCTGGTGTCCGCAAGGCGCCGGCCCTGAGGCGGGTGGGGCATAGCCCTGAGCCGGCGAAGGTAGGAGAAGATAATGGACGTTTGGTTCCACCATGGGGGGAAGCCCGGCGTACGACAATAGTTCCAAAGCCCGGCCTGCCGGGCTTTGTTGTTTCTGCGCTTCCCACACCCTTCCTTGACGCATGGGGTCTGGTGCGACTTTATTTAAAGCTATCAGCCAGGGGCGATGGATGGCCTGCCGGGCGATGCAAGAGAACAGACAAAAGAGAACAGACAGAGGAGCGAGAGCGGTACAGGAAGATCCACAATTCAAGCTGAGAAGGAATAACGCTATGATATTAAATCACTTATGGGGATTGTATGCCCATCCTCACACCGAATGGCATACCATAGACGAGAGACACGACAGTTTTAGAAACAGTCTGACTCATATCCTGATCGTGGCCCTTATCCCATCCGTCTGTGCCTACTACTCCGCCGTGCATATCGGCTGGAGCATTGGCGTCGGCGAGCCCATCACCCTGACCGCCAACAGCGCCTTCGTGTTGTCGGTGGCCATGTATCTCGCCCTCATCGTCGGCGTGTTCGCCCTCTCTTATCTGGTGCACTGGATGGGTCATACCTTCGGCTCGGATCCCAGCTACACGACGGCGCTGGAGCTCGCGGCCTATACCTCGACCCCGCTGTTCATGGTCGGCTTCTCCGCTTTCTTCCCGCACCTCTGGTTCGTGATGATCATCGGCCTCATCGGGCTCAGCTATTCGGTCTATCTGCTCTATATAGGTGTGCCTATCCTGATGCACATCCCCAAGGAGCAGGGCTTCATCTATGCGAGCTCTGTGGTCACGGTCGGCCTGGTGCTGCTGGTCTGCGTGCTGGCGACCACGGCCGTCTTGTGGGGCTCGGGTTTTGGCCCGGTGTTTACCTAGGCCGCCGGGATCCCTGCTCCATTCGGACTGATTAGCAGAAACAACAAAGGCGCCTCGATGGCGCCTTCTTTTATTCCTGTATTTCACCATTTTATGGTTGATTAATCTATTGCGTGCCCGCCAGTTCCTCGGCGGTCATGGGTCGCAGGACCTTGCAGGGGTTGCCGACGGCGACCACGTTGGCCGGAATGTCCCTGGTCACCACAGAGCCTGCGCCGATCACGCTGTTATCCCCTATGGTGACGCCCGGGCAGATGACGGTGCTGCCGCCAATCCAGACGTTGTTGCCGATGCGCACCGGCTGGCCAAACTCGACCCCGGCCACGCGCGGGACCACCGCCACCGGGTGGGCGGCGGTGTAGATCTGCACCCCGGGCGCCAGCAGCACATTGTCGCCGATATGCACCTCGCACACGTCGAGGATGGTGCAGTTGACGTTGGCGTAGAAGTTTTCCCCCAGATGGATGTTGGCGCCGTAGTCGCAGAAGAAGGGCGGGTTGATGGCGCAGCAGGTGCCACGGCTGCCAAGCAATTCTCGCAGCAGGGCATCGCGCTCTGGCTTCTCCTGCCACTGGGTGTTGAAGCTGTGGTAGAGGGCGCGGCAGCGCTCCCGCGCCGCCCTGAGCTCGGGATCGGCCGCGTCATAGGGCTGGCCCGCCACCATCTTGTGCCACTCGACCCCGCGCTCTTTCTTCTGCGCCGTGGCGCTCTGCTGGCGGGTCGCTGCGTTTGTCGTTGCTTCAGTCATCTATTCCACCAACCAGATCAGGGATTCGTAGGGACGCAATATGCAAGAGCGCGGTTGGGCCGGGCCGTCCGGGTAGTTGCCAAGCAACAGGCGTCCCTTGCCTGCCTGCATGCCGGCGGGCAGGGCAAAGTCCACTTTCTCGCCGTAGACGTTGCTCACTACCAGCAGGGTCTGACCGTCGGCACGGCGGGCATAGGCCCAGATCTGCTCATGCCCCGCCAGCAGCTCCTGATAATCCCCTTGCGTGAAAATGGGGTAATCCTTGCGCAGGCGAATCAAATCCCGATAGTGCCAGAACACCGAGTTCGGGTCGGCCAGCGCCGCCTCGGCATTGATCGCCGGGTAGTTGGCGGCAGGCTTGAGCCAGGGGGTGCCTGTCGTGAACCCGGCGTTGGGGGCCGCACTCCACTGCATGGGAGTGCGGGAGTTGTCCCGCGACTTGGCGGCCAGGATGGCGAGGATCTCGGCCTCGCTCATGCCCTCGCGCTGTTTGATGGCGAAGATGTTGCGGCTCTCCACATCCTGGTAGTCGTCGATGCTGCCATAGCCCGGGTTGGTCATGCCGATCTCTTCCCCCTGATAGATGTAGGGGGTGCCTTGCAGGCCGTGCAGCGTGCTGGCCAGCATCTTGGCGGCAACAACCCTGTGCTCGCCCTCGTCACCGAAGCGGGAGACGATGCGCGGCTGATCGTGGTTGCACCAGAACAGCGCGGACCAGGCCTTGCTGTGCATGCCGCTCTGCCAGTGGTCGAAGATGCGCTTGAGCTCGAGGAAATCAAACGGTGCCTTGGTCCACTTGTCGCCGTTCGGGTAGTCGACCTTGAGGTGATGAAAGTTGAACACCATGGAGAGCTCGGAGCCATCGAGAGCGCCATAGCGCTGGCAGTTTTCCAGCGAGGTGGAGGACATCTCCCCCACCGTCATGGCACCCACCGGGGCGAACACGTCGCGGCTGATGTCCTGCAGGAACTCGTGGATGCGGGGCCCGTCGGTATAGAAACGGCGGCCATCGCCCCTGTCATCGTTCGGGAAGCGCTGATCCTTGGAGATGAGGTTGATGACGTCGAGGCGGAAACCGTCGACGCCCTTCTTCGCCCAGAAGTGGATCACCTGCTTCACTTCTGCCCGCACCGCCGGGTTCTCCCAGTTCAGATCCGCCTGTTCGCGGGCGAACAGATGCAGATAGTACTGGCCGGTCGCGGTATCCAGTTCCCAGGCGCTGCCGCCGAATTTGGAGATCCAGTTGTTCGGCACACCGCCATCCACCGGATCCTTCCAGATGTAGTAGTCGCGGTAGGGGCTGTTTTTATCCCCGAGGGCGGACTGGAACCAGGCGTGCTCGGTGGAGGTGTGGTTGACGACGATGTCCATCACGATGCGGATGCCGCGCTCATGGGCGGCCGCCAGCAGGGCCTCGAAATCGGCCATGGTGCCGTAGGCGGGGTCGATATTCAGGTAGTCGGCGATGTCGTAGCCGTTGTCCACCTGGGGGGACACATACACCGGGGTCAGCCAGAGGGCATCGACCCCCAGGGTCTTGAGATAGTCGAGGCGGGCCATGATCCCCTTGAGATCGCCGGTGCCACGGGCGCCGGAGTCCTGAAAGCTTTTGGGGTAGATCTGGTAAATCACAGCGCTCTGCCACCAGGGTGTCTGTTTCATGGTCGGGTCGCTCATCTTGTTGAAACAGGCCTTGGGTTGAACAAGGCCAATAAAAAGAGCGGAGCCTGGGCTCCGCCTAAGTACTTTTGGAACTGTCAGGCGGCGGTCAGCTCCAGCTTGCCAGCGGCCTGTTGACGCTTGTAGAGCACCAGGGTCAGCACCATGGGCACGACGATGGCCACCAGCATGGCGATGGAGTAGATGCCCCAGAATTCCGGCTTGATGGTGAGGATGCCCGGCAAGCCACCCACCCCGATACCGTTTGACATGACATGGGCGAAGCCACAGATGAGGGCCGCACAGCTCGAGCCGATCATGGCGCACAGCATGGGGAACTTGTACTTGAGGTTGACGCCGTACATGGCCGGCTCGGTCACGCCGAGATAGGCGGAGATGGCGGCCGGGATGGAGATCTCGCGCTCGTTCTCCTTGCGGCTGATCAGGATGATGCCGAGCACGGCAGACGCCTGGGCGATGTTGGACAGTGCGATCAGCGGCCAGATCGGGGTGCCACCGATGTCCTTCATCAACTGCAGATCCACGGCATTCGTCGTGTGGTGGATGCCGGTGATGACCAGGGGCGCGTAGAAGAAGCCGAAGATAGCAGAACCAATGGGGGCGAAATCGCCGGTCATGGCGGCTCTGGCTGCATAACCCACGCCTTCACCAATCCAGCGACCGAACGGGCCAATCAGGGTGTGAGCCAGGATGACGGTCACTATGAGGGCAACAAACGGCACTATGACCATGTAGAGATAGGCCGGGATGATGCGTCTGAGGTTGGTTTCGAGCCAGGCCAGCACCACACCCGCGAGGATGGAGGGAATGACCTGAGCCTGGTAACCCACCTTCTGGATGGTAAAGAGCCCGAAGTCCCAGACATCGGGTACGGCGCCGCCGATGCCATAAGCATTCATCAACTGCGGCGACACCAGGGTGATCCCCAGCACTATCCCCAGGATCTCGGAACCGCCCATCTTCTTCACGGTAGACCAGCAGACGCCGACCGGCAGGAAGTGGAAGATGGCCTCACCGATCAGCCAGAGGAAGGAGTGAACTCCCGCCCAGAATTGGCTGATCTCGACGAGGGTGTGGGTACCATCATCGAACATCTTGATGTCGCCGATGACGTTACGGAAACCCAGGAGCAGACCACCGGTGATGATGGCGGGCAGCAGCGGGACGAAGATCTCCGCCATGTGGGAGATGGCGCGCTCCAGCGGGTTCATGTTCTTGCGGGCGGCCTGCTTGGCGGCATCTTTGCTCGCACCGCTGACACCGATCTCCTCGGTGAGCGCCTTGTACCACTGATCGACCTCGTTGCCGATGACCACCTGGAACTGGCCGCCCTGGGTGAAGCTTCCCTTCACCGCCGGTATGGCCTCGATGGCCTTGGGGTCTGCCTTGGCCGGGTCATTGAGCACGAAGCGCAGCCGGGTCAGGCAGTGGCTGACGGTCGCGATGTTCTCCTTGCCACCGATCTTGTCGATAAGTTGGGCCAGATGTTGTGCGTTGATCTTGGACATGAGTCTTCCCTCTGTGACTCCAGTGAGTTTGGTATGCATCACCCTGCAGGGCCAATCTGCCGACCCGAGTGTTCTTGGTATAGTTCCTATTTAGCATGCTACCAATTCTTCCCGATCAAAATGGGAACGTTCCCATTTCGTGGTGAATATCACAAAACGGGTGAATTTTGCTCAATGCGCAGTGATGGGGCTCACAGCAGCTGACAGGGGGCTATGGTGGCCTGCGGCGATCGGTTTTGCTCGATCTGGCCGAGCAGCTGGCGGGCGGCCTGTTCACCCGCGCCCTTGTAGCCGAGATCCAGGCTGAGGGCGTTGGGGAAGAGGAAGGTCAACAGGGGGTTGTTGCCAAGGCCGGTCACCAACACCTCGCTGCGCCCTTGTTCTTGCAGGTATTTGGCCGCGCCCATGGCGAGGGTATCGCTGGCACAGACCAGCGCCTGGGTGCTTGGGGTGAGCAGCTCGGCCGCCAGTCGATAGCCGCTCTGCAGGCTGAGATCCCCCAGCGCCGTGCGCGCCCTCAGTCCCCGCTCTGCGCAATGGGCCAGATAGGCATCGAGCCGGCGCTGGCCGGTGGTGAGATCCGAGGTATCGACCCCCAAATAGGCGATATCGCTGGCGCCGCGCTTCTCCAACTGGGCCAGCATGGTATGCACGGCGCCGGCGTCATCGAAGCAGACCGAGGAGAAGCCCGGATGCTCCCGCGCCATCAGCACCAGCTTCTCCTTGCAGGGGGCCATGGTGGCGTAATCGAGATCGTTGAAGGCGAACAGTATGATGCCGTCCACCCCGCGCCGCTCCAGCACGGCCAGGTGTTCGCTCACCTTGGCGGGGGAAAACTTGCTCTCCATCAGCACGGCGTCGTAGCCATGGCGGTAGAGGGTCTCCAGCATGCCGCGCACCGCCTGGTTCTCCGAGCTGGAGTCGAGTCGGGAGACGATGATGCCCACCACCTGCTGGCTCTGGCTGCGCATGGCCCGTGCCGACTTGCTCGGCACGAAACCGTGCTCGGCAATGATCTGCTCCACCCGCTCCCGGGTCTGGGACTTGACCTTGGGATCCTGATTGAGCACCCGGGAGACGGTCGACTTGCCGACGCCCGAGAGGCGGGCGATGTCGAGGATGGTCAGTTTCTTTTCCATATCGGGTGCTCAGGCAGGGAATTGACCACATTGTTGTGATTAACCCCTGTGAATACAAGCCCATGACGCTAGAATGGCCTCTTCATTCCGGCTGGCGGCCTGCCGCTCGCTTCGCACAGGACGCGCATCATGGATCTGTTGGCAAGTCTGCACTTCTCCCTCTCCATCACAGGCCCCATCTGCATGGTGCTGCTGCTCGGGATCTGGCTCAAGCGCCTCGGCCTGTTGCCGGACAGCTTCGTCGAATCCGCCTCGCGGCTGGTGTTCCAGGTCACCCTGCCGGCCCTGCTGTTTCTGAGCATGGTGCGCACCGATTTCTCCACCATGCCGAGCCCCTGGCTCATCCTCTACGGCCTGCTGGGCACCCTGGCAGGTTTTCTGGTACTCGAGCTGCTGGCGGCCCGTTTCATCAGCGAGCAGAAACTGCGCGGCATCTTCGTGCAGGGCAGTTTTCGCGGCAACATGGGGATCATGGGGCTGGCCTATGTGCAAAACGCCTATGGACCCGAGGGGATCGGCGCCGCGGCCCTGCTGGTGGGGGCAGTGACAGTGCTCTACAACATTCTCGCCGTCATCACCCTCACCCGCAGCCTGGGGGGCGGGCGGGGGATCAGGCCCATCCTGAAGGGGATCGTCAAAAACCCCCTCATCATCGCCATCCTCTCGGCGCTGCCATTCGGTCTGCTTGGCATAGAGCTGCCGCAGCTGGTCATCAACACCGGCAACTATTTCGCCAACATGACGCTGCCACTGGCCCTGCTCTGCACCGGGGCCAGCCTGAACCTCAAGGCCCTGCGAGGCGGTGCCACCCTGACCGGCTGGGCCACCGCGAACCGGCTGTTCTGCATCCCCGTGTTGCTGGTGACGGGAGCCTGGGCGCTCGGTTTCAGCACCCAGGCCCTCGGCATTCTGTTTCTCATCAGCTCCACCCCGACGGCGGCCGCCAGCTATGTGATGACCCGCGCCATGGGCGGCGACAGCGTGCTGGCTGCGAACATCATCGCCACTACCACCCTCGGCTCGCTGGTGAGCACCAGCTTGGGGGCCGCGCTGATGAACTATCTCGGGCTGATGGGATAGTTCTTCAGCCCAGCCGCTCGCGCTCCTGCTCCAGCACCATCTTCTCGTGGGCCAGGAAGAAGGGGCGGTAGAGCACATAGCCGTTGAGGATGCAGACCAGGCTCATCAGGCCGTTGTTCCAGCTGCCGTTCGCCGCCCAGGCGGCACCGAGCGGTGAGGGCATGGACCAGGGCAGCAGGGCGATGAACCTGTCGAGAAAGCCCCACTGGGTCAGCTGCCAGGCGATCACCGCATTGATCAGCGGAACGCCGATAAAGGGCAGGAAAAACAGCGGGTTCATTATGATGGGGAAGCCGAACAGCAGGGGCTCGTTGATGTTGAACATGGAGGGAATGAAGCCCAGTTTGCCCACCGACTGGATGGAGTGGCAGCGGCTGCGCATGGCCATAAACACCAGCGGCAGCGTGGTTCCAATGCCCCCGATCAGCAGGTAATAGTCCCAGAATCCCTGCAGGAAGATGTGGGGCAGGGGCTCCCCCGCCATCAGCGCCGCCTGGTTGGCACTCACCCCGGCCATCCAGAAGGGGGACAGCAGACCGGTCACTATCAGGGCGCCGTGGATCCCCATGAACCAGAGCAGATGGGCGATCAGCAGGGTGATCAGCAGGGCGGGCAGGGTGTCGGCCCCCACGATCAGGGGCCGGAACAGGGCGGCCATGAAGTCCGGCAGACTGATCCCGAACTGCTGTTGCAGCCAGAGTCGCAGCAGGCTCAGCGAAAGCATGGTGAACAGCAGCGGCACTATCAGCTGAAAGCCCCGCCTCGTCATCACCGGCACCTCCTCCGGCATCTTGATATACCAGCCACGACGATAGAAGAAGCGGGTCACCTCCACCGAATAGAACGCCATCAGCAGGGCCGTGAAGATCCCGGCCCCCCCTAGATAGCCAAACACCCCGGGTTGCAGCGACCGGAAGTCGATCAGCATCAGAAACGCCATGCAGCCCCCCAGGCCGCACAGCCGCTCCGGCATCTCATAGGCCTTGGCGAGGCTGGAGGCCGAGCCAAAGGCGATGATCAGCGCCACCAGCCCCAGAGTGTGGGAATAGACCGGAAACAGAAAAGGGTGCAGCTCCCGCGCCAGCCAGTGCAGCCACTGCCCGAAGGCGTGCGGGGTATCGGGAGATATGGGGGGAAACAGTATGGGTACCAGCAGGCTGCCGACGATGACAAAGGGCATGGCCAACTGAAAACCATCCCGTAACGAGAGCACATGGCGACTGCGGGTCAGCCAATTGGCAAACGGTACCATGCGCTGCTCAATCATGCCGACCAGCATTGCCATCCATTGCAGGTTCATCACTCTATTTTCCGTCCTTTTTCGCTTTTCATCCCCTGTCATCCCGGGGCTTTGGCTCCATTCTGACGATTTTGCTGCTCCGTTTCCGTAATATCCGCGACCATTTTGCCATTTCATTACTTCGCTCACACTTCCAGCCGCTCTTGACCGGAAATTACCGATCCCGCTCACACATCAATGGATGAATTGTGGAAACCGGTTTCCAATTTAAATCCGTTCGATCAAGAATGCCCCGTCCGTTACGAACCCCTGGAGAATCGGGAAATGAAAAAGATCATGTTGTGCTGCTCCTCTGGCATGTCCACCAGTCTGCTGGTCAAGAAGATGAAAGAGGAAGCGGACAAGCGGGGATTGAGCGCAGAGATACAGGCCTTCGGGGCGGCAGAGTTCGATCTGCAGATGCCGCACTACCAGGTCGTGCTGCTGGGGCCCCAGGTCAAATACATGCAGGCCGAGTTGCAGCAGCGGGCAGCCGCCCACGGCGTACCGGTCGACACCATCAACATGATGGATTACGGCATGCAACGGGGTGACAAGGTCCTCGACCACGCCCTCACTCTGATCGGCTGATGCGCAGACACCTACCAGTGAAAGTCACAAGGAAACCTTCATGAACACCCTTTACGAACGCTTTGTCAGTACCATAGAAAACCGGGTCAGCCCGCTGGCCGGGCGGATTGGCCAGCAAAAATATGTGCAGGCAATCCGTGATGGCTTCATCGCCGCCTTGCCCTTCATGATCGTCGGCAGCTTCATGCTGGTGTTCATCTTTCCCCCCTTCTCACCCCAGACCCAGTGGGGCTTCGCCCGCGCCTGGCTCGACTTCTCGGCCACCTATCAACCCCAGCTGCTATTGCCGTTCCAGCTGAGCATGGGGCTGATGACCCTGTTCATCTCGGTGGGGATCGGGGCCAGCCTGGCCCGCCAGAACGGGCTGGATCCGGTCACCACCGGTCTGCTCTGCCTGATGTCCTTCATGCTGGTGGCCGCGCCGGTCAAGGATGGTGCCATCTCCATGCAGTACTTCTCCGGCCAGGGGATCTTCACGGCCCTGATCACCGCCATCTATGCGGCCGAGGTCTACGCCTTCCTCAAGCGCAACAACATCACCATCAAGCTGCCGCCCCAGGTGCCGACCGGCGTCGCCCGCTCCTTTGAGGTGCTGATCCCGGTGCTGGTGATCATCTTGACCCTGCATCCCCTCAACCTGTTGCTGGAAAACACCACCGGCATGATCTTGCCGGAAGCCATCATGTCTCTGGTCAAGCCGCTGGTGGCTGCGTCCGATTCCCTGCCTGCCATGCTGCTGGCGGTACTGGTGTGCCAGGTGCTCTGGTTCGCCGGGATCCACGGTGCCCTGATCGTCACCGGCATCATGAATCCGTTCTGGATGGCCAACCTGGCCAACAACCAGGCCGCAATGGCGGCGGGTGAGGCACTGCCCCACATCTTCCTGCAGGGTTTCTGGGATCACTACCTGCTGATCGGTGGCGTCGGCTCCACCCTGCCGCTGGCCTTCCTGCTGCTGCGTAGCAAGGCGGCGCACCTGAGATCCATCGGCAAGATGGGCGTGGTGCCGGGCCTGTTCAACATCAACGAACCTATCCTGTTCGGTGCCCCCATCGTCATGAACCCGGTCTTCTTCCTGCCCTTCATCCTGGTGCCCATGATCAACGCCACTCTGGCCTGGTTTGCCCTGGACTTCGGCCTGGTGGAGCGGGTGGTGTCCCTCACCCCCTGGACCACGCCTGGGCCCATCGGTGCCTCCTGGGCCGCCAACTGGGCCATCAGCCCCATGGTGCTGAGCCTGCTGTGCATGTGCTCCGCCGCGGCCATGTACTACCCCTTCCTGAAAGCCTATGAGCGCACCCTGCTCAAACAGGAAGAGCAAGCCGACCGCGTGGAAGCGCGTCCGCTGGCGGCTGCCACCAGCCGTTGATTGTCTGCCGGGGCCGCCTGGCGGCCTCTCTTTTCAAGCCTGGAGTAACAACAGATGCAATACCGTTTTCCTGAACAGTTCTGGTGGGGCAGTGCCTCGTCCGCCGCCCAGGCGGAAGGCGCCAGCCAGCAAGGGGGCAAGGCGCCCACCATCTGGGATCACTGGTTCGAGCAGTCCCCCAATCGCTTCCACCAGCAGATTGGGCCGGCGCAGACGTCCGGTTTCTACCAGCATTTTCGCGACGACATCCGCCTGCTGCGCCAGCTCGGCCACAACAGTTTCCGCACCTCCATCGCCTGGTCGCGGCTGATCCCGGCGGGACGGGGAGAGCCGAACCCGGAGGCCGTCGCCTTCTATGACGCCATGATCGATGAGCTGGTGGCAGCAGGAGTAGAGCCCTTCATCTGCCTGTTCCACTTCGACATGCCCATGAGCATGCAGGAGCTGGGTGGCTGGGAGAGCCGGGAAGTGGTCGCCGCCTACGCCGCGTTCGCCGAGACCTGCTTCAAGTTGTTCGGTCACAAGGTCAAGCACTGGTTCACCTTCAACGAGCCGATCGTGCCGGTGGAGGGGGGCTACCTCTACGACTTCCACTATCCGAACGTGGTGGATTTTCGCCGCGCCGCCACCGTGGCCTACCACACCATGCTGGCGCACGCCACGGCGGTGCAGCGTTACCGCCTGCTCGGCCAGGATGGCCAGATCGGCATCATCCTGAACCTGACCCCCTCCTATCCGCGCTCGCAACATCCGGCGGATCTGAAGGCGGCCAACATCGCCGATCTGATGTTCAACCGCAGCTTCCTGGATCCGGCGGTCAAGGGGGAATACCCGGCCGAGCTGGTGGCGCTGCTCGAGGAGTATGACCAGTTGCCGGCCTGCGAGCCGGGGGACAAGGCCCTGCTGGCGGCCGGCAAGATCGACCTGCTGGGGGTCAACTACTACCAGCCGCGCCGGATCAAGGCGCGCAGCAACGCGGTCAACCCCGCCAGCCCCTTCATGCCGGAGTGGTTCTTCGATTACTACGAGATGCCGGGCCGCAAGATGAACCCGCACCGGGGCTGGGAGATCTACGAGCAGGGGGTCTACGACATCCTCACCAACCTGCGCGACCACTACGGCAACATCCCGAGCTACATCTCGGAGAACGGCATGGGGGTCGAGGGGGAGGCCAGGTTCAAGGGCGAGGATGGCCAGATCCAGGATGACTACCGTATCGGCTTCATCCGGGATCACCTCATCTGGCTGCACAAGGCGCTGGAAGAGGGCTGCCAGTGCCGGGGCTATCACCTCTGGACCTTCATCGACAACTGGTCCTGGAGCAATGCCTACAAGAATCGCTACGGCTTCGTCGAGCTGGAGCTGGAGAGCCAGACCCGGCGCATCAAGAAGAGCGGTCAGTGGTTCGCCACCGCAGCCCGCGAGAATGGCTTCGACTGATTATTCCGTCAGACCCGTATAGAGCGCGCGCCGGCCCAGGGCCGGCGCCATCACCAAGGAGTGTGTATGTTCGATCTGGAAGAGACAGTCATGGGTCTCATCATCAACGCCGGCATGAGCCGCAGCCTCTGCTTCGAGGCGCTGCGCCAGGCCAGAGTCGGCCAGTTTGCCGAGGCCGACGATCTGCTGCGCCAGGCCGCCGAGGCCGCCAATGCCGCCCATGCCGTGCAGACCCGGCTGATCGAGGCGGATGAGGGGGAGGGCAAGATCCCGGTCAAGCTGATCCTGGTACACGCCCAGGATCACCTGATGACCGCCATGCTCGCCCGGGAGCTGGTCACCGAGCTCATCGAGCTGCACCGCAAGCTGGCCGCCTGAGGGACACCATCATGTTGCGACTCGGACTCGACATCGGGGGCACCAAGATAGAGGCACAACTGCTCGATGATGAAGGCGTCAGCCTGCTGCGCAAGCGCATCCCGACCCCGACCACGGGTTACGCCGACTTCCTGGCCGCCATCACCCAGCTGGTGGAGGGCATACGCCAGGAGCTGGATCGACCCTTCAGCATCGGCATCGGATTGCCCGGGGCGGTCAGCCCGCAGACCGGTCGCATCAAGAATGCCAACTGCCTGTTTCTCAACGGTCAGGATCTCGAGGGCGATCTGATGCGGGCGCTGGGTCAGCCGGTTGCCATCGCCAATGACGCCGACTGCTTCACCCTGTCGGAGGCCGTCGACGGGGCCGGTGAGGCAGGGCGACTGGTGTTCGGCATCATACTCGGCACCGGCTGCGGCGGGGGGCTGGTGGTCAACCGCCAGCTCATGGTCGGCCCCAACGCCATCACCGGGGAGTGGGGTCACAACCCTTTGCCCGGCTACGATCCGGCCCTGGATGGCCCGGCTCAACCCTGTTACTGCGGCCGCCACAACTGCATAGAACGGTTCGTCTCCGGTACCGGTTTCAGCGCCCGCTTCAACCAGGCCCATGGGGTGAGCATGAGCACCCCGGAGATCATGGCGGCGGCGGCGCTGGGCAACCCCGAGGCCCACACCCACTACAGGCACTTCATCGGCGCCCTCGGCCGCAGCGTGGCCAGCCTGATCAACGTGCTGGATCCGGATGTCATCGTGTTTGGCGGCGGTCTCTCCAACCTCGATGCCCTCTATCGGGAGCTGCCAGCGGCGCTGGAGCCTTATCTGTTCTCGGATCGCTGCATCACCCGACTGCTGCCCGCCCGCTATGGGGACAGCAGCGGGGTGCGGGGCGCCGCCTGGTTGCCTAGCTGCAGCGAAGGAGTCGCGACATGGGCCCTCTGATCCCCGGCCGAAGGGAAAGGCGTCGATGCCCGCCCTGAGTTAGCACGCGGGCAGGGCCCCGCCCACCCGCACCCCCCATGTTCCTGGTCTCACATTGCCCTGCGATGGGGAAAAGGCATGCCCGAATTTGCCCTCTCTTCGGAGAGACAAATAAATAAACGCTTATATATCAAAATCATAAAACTCAAGGAATGATAATAATGAAACTGACGAACCTGTCCGCCCAGCTGATCGCCATCCTGGCCCTGAGCACTCCTTTCATGGCCAATGCCGTGGTGGAGACCAACACGGACTTTGGGCGCCTGAGCCTGGGGGGCGATGCGGAGATCAACCTCAATGCCTCCAACACCACCCGTGGCAACGTGCTGGGTCAGACCAGCGAGACCCGCAGCGACCGCTGGGACGAGGACGGTCGCCTGCTGCTGAACTTCCAGGGAGTGCGGGAGCTGGAGGATGGTCGCTACGGCCAGATCCAGATCCAGCCCACCATAGGCACCAACGGCGGCGCCGGTGCCGATGATGCTTATCTGGGCTTCGGTCAGCGCAGCAACTGGGGCATGAAGGTCGGTCGCTTCGAGGCCTATGACATGTTCCCGCTGGGTCAGGACATCTTCGTCGAGCATTCAGGGGACAGTGCCAACGATCTCTACTCCGACGGCAACGGTTACGTCTACATGCTGAAGGAAGGGCGCGGCCGGGCGGGCAAGGGGGGTCAGCTGCTGCTGAACAAGGAGACCGGCAACTGGTATCTGGAGCTCTCCAGCCTGATCGGGGATCGCACCAACCTGTTCGCCGGTCAGCAGTACCATGGCTATGCGCTGACCAAGGCCAAAGACTCCATCATGGTGCGTCCGGTCGTCGCCTGGAAGGGAGAGAACCTGAAGGTCGCGCTGGGGGCCGAGGGCAACGTGATCAACGACGCCATCGTGACCAATGACGATGTCTCCGTGTCCGATCGCATGGGCTACGGCATCACCACCAGTTGGACCCAGGATGCCCTGGTCATCAACGCCAACGCGGCCCGCATGGATGCCGAAGATGAAACCGATACCACCCTCGGCGCCAACCTCATCTGGCACAATGCCGGTCTGGGCTACATCTACGCCATCAACGACATCAGCAGCGCCAACCTGAACAACAACAGCGCCGACTTCAGCAAGATGATCGGCAAGCACAGCATCAACACCGTCTACGCCTCCTACAAGATCCCCAATGTGCTGGATCTGAGCAACTTCGACATCTATCTGGGGGCCTACTGGTCGCAGCTGAATGTCGACAGCAGCGAGGTGGACAACATCGACCGTTACGGTGGCCGCGTACGCTTCAAGTACTTCTTCTGAGTTGCAAGCCTGCATGACAGAGGGGAGCCCGGGCTCCCCTTTTCCGTCGGCGCAACGAGGCAACCCTTACCGGCCGGCATCGGCTTGTGCTAGGATGGAAACCTGTTAACCGGTTACCGTTGATGAAGCCATGGCCAATATTACCGACGTATCGCGTCTCGCGAATGTATCCAAAGCCACCGTTTCCCGCGTCCTGAGCGGCTCGCGCGGAGTGCGTGAGGAGAGCCGGCTGGCCGTGCTGCAGGCGGCGGAGCAGCTGAATTTTCGTCCCAATGCGACCGCCCGCTCCCTCGCCACCCAGGCGACCGATTGCATCGGCGTCATCCTCTCTCCCCAGCTGGGGGGACACCTTGCCAGCATGCTGCCCCTGATCGACGGCTTCCTCACCGGGGCCGGCAAGAGCATGCTGGTGCGTTTCGCCGAAGGGCTGGCCCAACAGCAGCAAGCGGTCGACGAGTTGCTGGGAGGGCGCTGCGATGGGGTGCTGGTGATCGGCGCCAAGCAGGCGCTGCAGGCGGATGACAGGCTGATCCAGCTCGATGGCGTCAGCGACTCGGACAATCTCAATCTCTGCTATGACCTGACCTTCGCCACCGAGAGCGCCTGTCGTTTCCTGCTCGGCAAGGGGCACCGCCAGCTGGTGTTGATGCTCGACGACAAACACTCTCCGGCCGGGAAGCATGCCATTCAGGGTTATCAGCAGGCGCTGCAGCAGCAGTCGCTGCCCTACAACGGTCAGCTGGTGATCGATGGCACCGGCAACCAGCAGGCCCTGCTCGGCCTGCTCAACCGCTATCTGCCTTTCACCGCGCTGGTGGTTCAGCACGATACCCTGGCCGCCGAGGCCATGCGGCTGCTGCGGGAGTTCAATCTCAACATCCCCCAGGATGTCTCCGTCATCAGCCTGGAGGGATCCCCGCTGGCGGATCAGCTGACGCCGCCGCTCACCTGCATCGAATACCCGAGCGAGCGGCTGGCGCAGGAGTGCGTGCGTCTGCTGCAGGCGCAGCTGGCCCAGAGCCTGCTTCCTGCCGACGAGCAGCTGAAGTTTCACGGTCGCCTCATAGTGCGTGAATCCGTGGTGGCGCGTTGAGGCTTGACCTTGCCGCTGGCGGCAGCTTTAGGCTGAGATCACACCCACAGAGAGGAGAGCAATCATGACTATCGAACTCACCGTATCCGGCATGTCTTGTGGTGGCTGCGCCGCCAGCCTGCAGAAGGCGCTGCTGGCCCAGAGCGCCGTCACCCAGGCCAGTGTCGATTTCGATAGCCGCAAGGCCGTGGTCGAGAGCGAGCTGAGCAAGGCCGAGATCGTCGCCCTGATCGAGGCCAAGGGCTTCTCGGTAGAGTGAACTAACACCATAGAGGTAAAAAACAGACTAATATTCTGTTTACTTGTTTTTAATGGTGAGAGTGATCACTTAAATTCGGTTTAAAAAGAATAAAAATGCTGCAATCAACCATCCAGAAGGATTGCAGCATGACCCTCCCTATCCGCAAGACCCTGCTCGCCACCGTACTCGGCCTGACCCTCTCCCCCCTGGCGATGGCGCTGCCCAGCGTGCACATCCTGGCGACCGGCGGCACCATCGCCGGGGCGGGTCAGTCTGCGACCCAGTCCAACTACGAGGCCGGCAAGGTGGCCATCGAGACCCTGATTGCCGCCGTGCCCGAGATGAAGAACGTGGCCGAGGTGCAGGGGGAGCAGGTGGTCAAGATTGGCTCCCAGGATATGAACGACGAGGTGTGGCTCAAGCTGGCCAAACGGGTGAATGAGCTGCTGGCCAAGGATGACGTGGATGGCATCGTCATCACCCACGGCACCGACACCATGGAAGAGACCGCCTACTTCCTGAACCTCACCGTCAAGAGCGACAAGCCGGTGGTGCTGGTTGGCGCCATGCGTCCCTCCACCGCCATGAGTGCCGACGGTCCGCTGAATCTCTACAACGCCGTGGTCACCGCCTCGGATCCGAGCTCCAAGGGCCGTGGCGTCATGGTCGCCATGAACGACACCGTGCTGGATGCCCGTGACGTCACCAAGACCAACACCACCGGGGTGCAGACCTTCGCGGCCCCGAACTTCGGCCCGCTCGGCTATATCCACAACGGCAAGATCGACTACCAGCGCAGCCCGGCTCGCCTGCACACCAGCAAGACCCCGTTCGACGTGAGCAAGCTCGACAAGCTGCCCCAGGTGGGCATCGTCTACAACTATGCCAACGCCAGCGATCTGCCGGCCAAGGCCCTGGTGGATGCCAAGTTTGACGGCATCGTCAGCGCCGGGGTGGGCAACGGCAATCTCTACCACAGCCTGTTCGATACCCTGGCCAAGGCGAGCGAGGACGGCATCCGGGTGGTGCGCTCTGCCCGCGTGCCGACCGGCGCCACCACCCTGGACGCCGAGATCGACGACGCCAAGTACGGCTTCGTGGCCGCAGGCACCCTGAACCCGCAGAAGGCGCGCATCCTGCTGATGCTCTCCCTGACCCAGAGCAAGGATCCCAAGCAGATCCAGCGCTGGTTCAAGGAGTTTTGATCCCGGGGCTCAGGGGCTGACATAACCCCATGAAAATAAACAAGGGCAGGATCTCATCCTGCCCTTTCTCATGGCGTCATGCACACAAACCAGCGTGCCCTCAGCTCACCCCCAGCCAGCCACAGAAAGCGAGATAGATAAGCCCCACCCAGGCCAGCCTGGCCGCCGTCATCCTCCCCCGGCGAAAGCCCCACCACAGCAACACCACCGCCAGCAGGGTCACCAGCGAGGAGACCAGCATGGTGCTGTCCAGCAGCCAGGGGGTGAACAGCAGGCAGAACGCCTTGGGAATGGTGCCCTGGATCATCATGGCGCCGGAGATGTTGGCCAGCGCCAGCCGGTTCTTGCCCTGGCGCACCCAGATCAGCACGTTCATCAGCTCCGGCATCTCGGTCGCCACCGGACTCAGCAACAGGGCCGCCAAGGCGGGGGAGAGGCCGAGCAGTTCGCCCATGCTCTCCAGCTGATGAACAAAGAGTTGAGCCGCCAGCGTCACCGCCAGCAGCGCCCCCAGGGTCTGCAGCAACACCTTGCCGCGCGCCGGGATCCTGGCCCCGGGATCCAGCTTGAGGGGGGCCGGCAACGAGACCTCATGGCTGTCGGTCTGCCTCAGCTCACGCCGCACATAGACCAGATAGATCAGCACGAACAGCGGCGCCAGCCAGGCCTTGCCGGTGAGGGTCACCATGCCGAGCGCCACCGCCACCAGGAAGATGCCGGCAAACCAGCGTTGATCCCGGCCTATGGCGCGTTGTACCTCGTTATCTATGACCCTCTGGTCAGGGTTCAGGCAGAGCAGCAGGGTCAGGCCGACGGCGGCATAACCCAGGGTGGAGAGCACCAGCGGACCGCCGAGGGCGGCGCCTATCCCGATCTGTTGCTGAGCAGAGGTATCCCCCATCAGCAGGGCGCTCAGGGTGACGATGCACTCCGGCAACGCCGTGCCGAGGGCGGCAAGCAGGGAGCCGGTGGCGCTCTGGGATAATTTGAGGTGATGACCGGTCCACTCGATGCCGTTGACGAAATATTCGCAGGCGAGATAGATGGTGACGGCGGAGAGCAGGAACAACAGCAGGGTGATCGGCATGATGGGCAACCGCCAGGCGAGCAGAACAACCGATGGACCCGATACGGCTCGCCTGGCTGGCTAGCATATCGAGGCCAAAGGTCTTGCAGAGCGATAGATGCTATCGCCGCTCATGCCATGGATCGGCAGATCCAAGAATGTTGACATGAGCCCTGCCCGGATCACGGGCGGGTTGCTACTCCCCAATGACAGTGCAGGTTTTTTACCAACCCGGTGGCCGTCTCACAAGGGAAATTAATAATAATGGGATCAACAAGTTGTAAGGGGATGTAACGCCCGGTCTGTTTCCTTGCCCACCTTAGCTGCGCATTGGCACAGCGATTGCTATCAGCTGAGTACTGTCCACAATGCTCTGGGAAGGATGAACGATGAAACGGTGGATCCAACATTTCTATCAGCTGAACCGCCTCAACTGGCTCATGGTCTGGTTGCTGCTCTGCTGCAGCATCATCTTGCTGTTTCCGGCCGGCCTGATGAAGGGGGCCGTCAGCCAGTGGGCCACGGTACATGCCGCCTGGCTCGGGGTTGGCATGCTGATCGCCATCTCCTACTTCTGCAGCCAGGGTTTCCTGATCGCCTGGGAGTGGGCCTGTGACGAGTGGCAGTCCCGCCGTCAGCAGGGGCTGCTGGCCCAGATGATCGGCTTCCTCGATTTCAACGAGAAGGCGGTGCTGCGCGAGTTCGTGCTGCAGCGTAAAAGCGTCATAAACTTGCCGATCACCGAGCCCGCCGTCAAAAACCTGATGGATGCCGGGGTGCTGACCTATGCCTACGGCAAGCCGGTGCGTGAGAAAGAGGACGAGAACCAGATCCGCGCCCTGATGATCGCCCTGCCGGCGCGGCCGCTGCTCACCTACAAGGTGTTGGGGCTCTCCCGTGGCAAGATGAGCGACGAGCAGGTGGAGCAGATCATGAACGCCAGGCCCAAGTTCGCCCAGAAGAGCCTCCAGCGCTAAGCCTGTCGTCATCCTGAAATAAACAGAGCCGGACTATGTGTCCGGCTCTTTGCTGTCTGGCGCTGGTTACTCGGTGCGTGCCTTGAGGTAACCGGCGTAGTCCGGCACCTGTATGCTGAAGGCGCGCTGCATGTGCGGGCTGTCCATGATGAAGTCTGCGGTCGCCTCGTTGGTGGCGACCGGGATGTTCCACACCGCCGCCAGACGCAACAGCGCCTTCACATCCGGATCGTGGGCCGCGGCATTGAGGGGATCCCAGAAGAAGATCATCACGTCGATCTTGCCCTCGGCGATCAGGGCGCCGAGCTGCTGGTCGCCGCCCATGGGGCCGGAGAAGAGGCAGGTGATGGGCAACTGTGCCTGTTTGCCGAGCAGGGTGCCCGTGGTGCCGGTCGCATAGAGGTGGTGGAGCTTGAGCTCCTCCTTGCGGCGCAGCACCCAGTTCAGCAAGGGGGTTTTCATGTTGTCGTGAGCCACCAGGGCAACCCGCTTGTGGGGGGCCATCTCACGTGCAATCAGTTCCATGGAAGTCTTCCGTAGCAATGTGAAGGAAATTGAGTCGTATCCTAATCGAAAGCGGCGCCCGCTGCCTTGCCGGGCGCCGTATCTGTGATCACTTCGACTCTTCTATCCACTGCCGGTTCTTCTGCTCCAGCACCGAGATGGGCAGCATGCCGTATTCCAGCACCTGGTGGTGGAAGGCCTTGAGATCGAAACTGCCGCCCAGGGCCTGCTCGGCGGATTCCCGCATCCGGATCAGGGCCAGCTGACCCGCCTTGTAGGAGGTGGCTTGGCCGGTGTAGGCCATGTAGCGCGGCACCTCCGAGCTGATGTCTCCCGCCCCCAGCGCCGAGTTCTCCTGCATGTAGCCGATGGCCCTGTCGTGGCTCCAGCCATACCAGTGGATGCCGGTGTCCACCACCAGTCGCATGGCTCTGAGCATCTCCTCGTTGAGGCGACCGAAGTACTGCAGCTGGTTGTTGAAGGCGGGGGAGCCCTCGACCTTCACATCCCCCACCGCAGGGTCGTAGAGACCGCGCCCCTGATAGAGCCCCAAGTCGTGATCCGCCAGATACTCGGTGTAGAGCGCCCAGCCTTCCGCATAGGCGGTGTAGGAGGCGTTCGCCACGTACAGCGGGAAGTCGGGATCCTTGGCCGCCAGCTCCTGGGCTATGGTGATCTGGAAGTGGTGGCCGGGCGCCCCCTCGTGGGCCAGCAAGGTGCTGATGTTCCAGCTCTGCAGGCCATAGGGGTAGTAGGTGTTGAGGAAGAACTGCCCCTTGCGACCGGTCTGGGGATTGCCATCCTGATACCAGGCGACCCCGCCGTAGGGCGCATCCCCGTAGGCGACGGGCACCACCTCGTAATCCAGCTTGGGAATGGTGCGCTCGGCATCGAAGAAGTCCGGCAGCACCAGCGCCGCCTTGCTCTTGAAGGCGTTGTACTCCCGCAGCGCCCGCTCATGCTCGGCCAGCGCCTGTTGCTGCGGCTCGCTCAGCGCAGCCCCGGCCGCGTTGCCCGGATTGAGGCCGGCAGACCAGGCCGACAGCGGATTCTGGTAGAAGAAGCCCGGCTCGTTCAGATAGCGGAAGAAGGCGTAGATCTGGCCGCTCTGCTTGCTCTTGGCCACCTCCTCGCTGTCGCACTGGCCGACGGTGTGGCACACCTTGACCATGGCGCCGAAGATCCGATCCACCTCGCTCAGCCCCAGCTCATGCACCTCCTCCGGCGTCATGTTGGTGGTGCTGTGTTTCTTCAGCAGCCAGCGGTACCAGTCGCGACCATCCGTCATGCCGCAGAAGCCGTCGTCGCACTCACCGCTGCCCAGGCGTACCGCATAGGCACCGCCATGCCGATAATCCAGATAGTCCCGCAGCGCCAGATAGCGGCCGTTGATGCTGTCCAGCACCCCCTTGTAGTCGGTGCGCAGCGCCTCGTCGGCCTCCCCCGGCAGTTGTTGCCAGCCGAGATAGGCGCCGGCGATCGCCTCGCCATCCAGCTTGCTGTTCAGCTGGGTCAGCAGCCTGTCCACCAGCTCACCCGGCAGGGTGTTGCCCCGGGCGCTGCCCAGTTCGAACTGGTGCTTCACCTCGGCCAGATAGGCGTCATAGGCCTTGAGCCAGGTCAGATGCTCCTGATACCAGGCCAGGGGGGCCGTCGCCGCCCGCGCCTGAGTGTCCAGCGCAGGCGCCGTGGCCGTGCGGTCGAGATCCCGCCGCCAGGCGGCATCACCCGGCGCCGCCCTATCTGCCGAGCTCTGCTCGAAATAGTCGAAGCCGCTGCCGACGGTGCGGGCGGCCCTGCCACTGGCGGGGGCTGCGCCGACCTCATCGGCCAGATCCACCACCCGGTTGCGGAAGTGATGGATGGGGATCTGGGATTGGGGCAGCCCATAACCTTCCAGGTTGATCCGCAGATCCCAGCGGATCATGTCGTAGAACAGCCGATCCCGTTCGCTCAGTACGGCGGGATCCAGTGCATCCAGCCGCTTGAGCAGGGAGGCGTCGAGCGCCTTGCGCTTTGCAATGCTCTGTTCATCGATGGCGAAGCCGTAGGGATCCAGAGCCTGGCTCTCGCGCAGGGCCTCGTCCATGGTTTGCATCAGGGTCGCCTTGGTGGCGACGGGATCCGCAGGTGCCTTGGAGCTGTTGTCGTTGCAGGCGGTGAGGGAGAAGGCGATGGCGCAACCCAGCGCCACCTTGTCGAGTGAGAAGTGCATGGTTTAGTCCTTTAATGCCTTGTTATTATGAGTCCCATTAAGGGGCTCCAATAGTGCACCGTCAGACCGCCGCCTTTTGCGACTCACTTAACAAAAATAGCGTTGAATTTCATATGGATAAGCCTGATGAAAAGCTATGCGTTCAAAGATGAAAAAACCCGCCGGAGCGGGTTGGGAAGCGGGTGTCTCACGGCATAACTATTCAGGATGATGCCGAGTGCAGCTGGGATTGCTGATAGTTTTCCAGACCGATGCGTTCGATGAGATCGAGCTGGGTTTCCAGCCAGTCCACGTGTTCTTCCTCGTCTTCCAGGATCTCCTGGAACAGGTCACGGCTGACGTAATCATGGACGGATTCGGCATAGGTGATGGCCACTTTCAGGTCGGGAATGGCATCCATTTCCAACGAAAGATCGCAACGCAGCATCTCCTCTACCGTCTCACCGATGCGCAACTTGCCCAGATCCTGCAAGTTGGGCAGTCCTTCCAGAAACAGCACCCGCTTGACCAGTTCGTCGGCATGTTTCATCTCATCGATGGACTCATGGTATTCCTTGTGCCCGAGCCCCTTGAGGCCCCAGTCATCGTAGATACGGGCATGCAGGAAGTATTGGTTGATGGCAACCAGCTCATTGGCCAGCACCTTGTTGAGGTGGGCAATGATCTTGGGATCTCCTTTCATCGACATTACTCCTTATGTTCGTGCCTGCGGCTATGTGAGCCTGAGGCATCGATCACTAGAGCTTAGTCCAGAAAGATGACCATAAGAGGGCCGACGATTTCGCTCGCCTGAGGGTGCGGGGAGCCCGTGAGGGATCTGCGTAGAAAATCAAATCGCGGTATCAGGCCACTTCGTAATAGAGCGGTTCCTGATCCGATTCCACCTTGTCGAGTTCGGCGGCGATGACCTCCATGGTCATGCGTACACACTTGCCGCATTGGGCACCCACTTCCAGCGACTGTTTCAGTTGACGGAACTCGGTCTTGCCTGCCTGTACCGCCTTGCGGATCTGGGTATCTGTGATGCCGCGGCACAAACACACGTACATAATTCTGACCTCATGCTGGATTGAGATGAAATCTAAATGAGAACCGTTCGCAATGCAAATAACGATTAGGAATAAGCTCACCCGCTTGCCAGCCACTCACCCCTTGGGGACAATGCTCCCATCAGAGAGGAGACTATTATGCTCAAGAAACTGTTCAGCACCCTGTTCAAAGGCCAGCCGACACCTGTTATCGAGGTGACCCCGACCGAATACGCCGGTTATCTCATCTACCCCGAACCCATGGCGGAAGGGGGGCAATACCGGCTGGCGGGCCGCATCACCAAGGAAGTGGATGGCGCCCTGCAGACCCACCGCTTCATCCGCTCCGATCTGTTCGCGAGCCCGGCCGATGCCGAGCGTTTCATGGTGCAGAAGGCGCATACCTTCATCGATCAGATGGGGGTGCGCATGTTCGAGCCCCGCGTCAAATCCGGCGACCACGGCGCCTCATGACCCCCGTCGAGTCGAGCACCCTGCGCCTAGCGCTCGCCCATGGTGGCGAGCGGCGTCTGATCTGGCTGGAAGGGGTGGAGGCGGATTGCATCGCCCGGGCCGAGCCCCTGCTCGGGGAGGCTGTCTTCTGGCTGGGGGAGGGGCCTGAGCGGTACGCCCCCTTGCCGGCCGCCAAGGCGTTGCAGCGGCTGGGTCAGGAGTGCGACACGCTCGTGCTAAACGCATTCAGCGGCTTTCATCCCGATGCCTTCGGCGCCTTGGCTGGCACGCTGCGCGCCGGCGGTCTGCTGTTGCTGCTGACACCGCCCCGAGCGCAGTGGCCCACTTATCCGGATCCGGACCGGCTGCGGCTGGTGGCCCAGCCGGAGGATGCGGGCCGGGCGGGGCACGGCTTTATCGCCCGGCTGGTGCGGTTGCTGGCGGGGGATCCTGCACTCTCCCTGAGTCCGCCGACCGGGGTGGAACCTTGGCTGCCTCTGGGACCCGGCCGGCCACTCAGTGCCGATCAGGCTCATGCCCTGCCCGCGATCCACAAGGTGTTGCATGGTCATCGCGGCCGCCCGCTGGTGCTCAGCGCCGATCGTGGCCGCGGCAAGAGCGCCCTGCTCGGCCTCGCCGCCGCCGATTTGCTGCGTCAGGATCCCGCCCTGCAGATAGTGGTCACGGCCCCGTCCCAGGCCACGGTCGCGACCCTGTTTGCCCATGCCGCCGAGGCGCTGGCGAGCACGCCTGAGCGGCTGGCCGGGCTGAGCTATGTGTCACCGGACCGGCTGGTACAGGGCAATCTTCAGCCGGCGCTGCTGCTGGTGGACGAGGCTGCCGCCATCCCGACCCCGCTGCTTGAGGCCATGCTGGCTCGCCACAGCCGCATCGTCTTCGCGACCACGGAGCACGGCTATGAGGGCACGGGACGCGGCTTTCATCTGCGTTTCAAGCGGGTACTGGATCGGCAGACCCCGGATTGGCAGGAGCTACACCTGGCCGAACCCATTCGCTGGAGCCAGCACGATCCGCTGGAGCCACTGGTATTCCGCCTGCTCGGCCTCAATGCCGAGGTTCTGCCACCACCACCCCCGACGGCGCCAGGCTGGCGGCAGATCGGGCAAGACAAGCTGGCGGAGGATGAGGCGCTGCTCGATCAGGTATTCGGCCTGCTGGTGCTGGCCCACTACCAGACCAGCCCGAGCGATCTCAGATCCCTGCTGGAGAGCCCGGATCTCGACATCCACCTGCTGGAGCAAGAGCAGAGCCTGCTCGGGGTCGCGCTGGTGGCACGGGAAGGCAACATAGCGCCGGCGCTGGCCCGCGATATCTGGGCCGGGCGGCGACGACCCCGGGGTCATTTGTTGCCTCAGTCCCTGCTCGCCCACGCCGGGTTCACCACGGCGGGTGAGCGTAGCTACGCCAGGGTGATGCGCATCGCCATCCACCCGTTGCTGCATCGCCACGGGCTGGGCTCCTTGCTGCTGGGCAAGCTGGAGGCTCATTACCGCGCACTGGGGCTCGATTATCTGGGTTCCGCCTTTTCCGCCAGTACCGACTTGCTCCCGTTCTGGCGCAAGGCGGGGCTGAGGGTGCTGCGCATCGGCCTGCAACGGGACGCGGCCAGCGGCAGCCATGCGGCCCTGCTGCTCAAGCCACTGAAAACGGCGCTGGAACCGGAGCTGGCCGGATGGCGACGGCGCTTTGTGCGCCAGCTGCCGACCCTGCTGGCGGGAGAGCTCAGGGGGCTGGACACCGAGCTGATCTGGCAATGTCTGAGCGGGGATATGGTCACCGATGTGGCCGAGCCGGATGAGTTTGAGCACCAGGAGCTGATGTGCTTTGCCCATCATCACAAGCCGTTCGAGCTGTGTCAGTCCAGCCTGCAACGCTGGCTGGCTGCCCGGGTGGCCGCACTGGATGAGCTGGTGCCCGGCGAGCGCCGGCTGCTGATCGCCAGCATCTGGCAATATGCCCCCTGGTCTGAGCTGGCCAGGGCGCTGAAACTGGCGGGCAAGCCTGCCCTGATCAAGTCCCTGAGGACCCTGGTGGCCCGGTTGCTGGACGGGGGCGAGGACAGGGGCTGAGGCAGGAGGGGACGGCCCGGGTCGGCAAACCGTCATGGTGAGTCAGCATAGATAAACAAGGGGCGCCATGCGCCCCTTGTTTATCTGCCACTCTTCAAGAGCGCGGCTCACCATCAGATTCGATGAAAATCGCTCTGATGAGTCCATCCTGATCGGCCTCATTTTGGCTTTTTCGGAATATGGACTAATACTTGATTGTGAAAGTGATTTTAATAAATGCATTATTTTCAGATGGTTAGTTATGTCAGCGGTTAATGCTCACCATCTTTTCTAGCGTGCACAGGGAGTGCCATGTGGGAAAAAATGCAATTAACCATGGTGCATGGCTGATATGTCTCGCTGGCGGCAGTGTTTCCGCCAGCGAAATAACATTCAACATGACGCGCGGGGCCACCGCTATCAGTCAGCGGGTCTATGACCTGCACATGACCATCTTCTATATCTGCTGTCTGATCGGGCTGCTCGTGTTCGGGGCCATGCTCTGGTCCATTATCCATCATCGGAAATCCCGTGGCGCCAAGGCCGCCCAATTCCATGAGAGTACCCGCATCGAATTGCTATGGACCGCCATTCCCGTGCTGATATTGGTGGCGATGGCCGCCCCAGCCACCTCGACCCTGTTGAAGATGGAAGATACCTCCAAGGCCGACTTGACCGTGCTCATCACAGGATCTCAATGGAAATGGCATTACAAATATCTCGAGCACCCGGTGGAGTTTTATTCCCTGCTGGCCACCAGCAAGAAACAGATCTCGGGTGAACAGCCCAAGAGCGACACCTATTTGCTGGAGGTCGACCACCCCTTGGTATTGCCCGTCGGCAAGAAAATCAGATTCCTGATGACCTCGGATGATGTCATTCATTCCTGGTGGGTGCCCGCCTTCGCGGTGAAGAAGGATGCCAATCCGGGCTACATCAATGAGTCCTGGACCAGGATAGATAGACCCGGTACCTATCGGGGGCAGTGTGCTGAGCTATGCGGCAAGGATCATGGCTTCATGCCCATAGTGGTGGTGGCAAAATCGGCCGAAGAGTTTGATGGCTGGATTGCCAAGACTGCAGATGATCAGGCTGCCGCCAAGGCCCAGCAGCAAGACCTGGCCAGTCAAACCATGACCCTGCCACAGGCCATGGAGCTGGGGGAGAAGGTATTCCTGGGTCACTGCGCCGCCTGCCATCAGCCCGCGGGTACCGGCTTGCCTGGCATCTTCCCCGCGCTGAAGGGCAGCAAGATCACCACCTTGGCTGATAACCGGGCCCAGCACCTGAACCTGGTCCTGCATGGCAAGAGCGGGACGGCGATGCAACCCTTCGGCAAGCAGCTCACGGTCCAGGAGCTTGCCGCCGTGGTGACCTATGAACGCAATGCCTGGGGCAACAATACCGGTGACCTCATTCAGGCTGCCGATGTGCAGTCCCTTCTGAAAAATGACAAGTGAGGAGCCGGCATGAGTGATGGAATCACGGATACCCTGCACGCAGACCACTCCCACCGGCCGGCATCGGGGCTGAGGCGCTGGCTCTATACCACGAACCACAAAGATATCGGCACCCTCTACCTGCTCTTCGCCCTGGCCATGTTCTTCACCGGCGGCACCATGGCCATGGTGATCCGGGCCGAGCTGTTCCAGCCTGGGCTGCAACTGGTCGAGCCGCTGTTCTTCAATCAGATGACCACGGTACACGGCCTCATCATGGTCTTTGGTGCCGTGATGCCGGCCTTCACCGGCTTGGCCAACTGGTTGATCCCCATGATGATCGGGGCGCCGGACATGGCGCTGCCCCGGATGAACAACTGGAGTTTCTGGATCCTGCCGTTTGCCTTCCTGATCCTGCTGTCGAGCCTGTTCATGGAGGGCGGCGGCCCCAGTTCGGGCTGGACCTTCTATGCCCCCTTGTCGACCAAATACAGCGGCAACAGCACGGCGCTGTTCGTCTTCGCCATCCATATCATGGGGATCTCATCCATCATGGGGGCCATCAACGTCATCGTCACCATCTTCAATCTGCGGGCGCCGGGCATGGGCTGGATGAAGATGCCGTTGTTTGTCTGGACCTGGCTGATCACGGCCTTCCTGCTCATTGCGGTCATGCCGGTACTGGCGGCGGCGGTGACCATGGTGCTGACGGACAAGTATTTTGGTACCAGCTTCTTCGATGCGGCCGGAGGAGGGGATCCGGTGATGTTCCAGCACATATTCTGGTTCTTTGGCCATCCGGAGGTGTACATCATGATACTGCCGGCCTTTGGCATAGTATCCAGCATCATTCCCACCTTCTCCCGCAAGAAACTGTTTGGCTATCGCTCCATGGTCTATGCCACCAGCAGCATAGCGTTGCTGTCCTTCATGGTCTGGGCTCACCACATGTTTACGACTGGGCTGCCGGTGGTCGCCGAACTGTTCTTCATGTACGCCACCATGCTGATCGCGGTGCCGACCGGGGTGAAGGTATTTAACTGGGTTGCCACCATGTGGCGGGGTTCCCTGACGTTCGAGACCCCCATGCTGTTTGCCATCGCCTTCATTACCCTGTTCACCATAGGGGGCTTCTCGGGGTTGATGCTGGCCATGATCCCGGCCGATTTCCAATATCACGACACCTATTTTGTCGTGGCCCATTTCCATTATGTGTTGGTCACCGGCGCCGTCTTTTCTATCCTGGCCGCGGCTTATTACTGGCTGCCGAAGTGGACGGGGCACATGTATGACGAGCGGCTGGGGCAGTGGCATTTCTGGTGCTCGCTGATCTCGGTCAACATGCTGTTCTTCCCCATGCACTTCGTCGGGCTGGCGGGCATGCCCCGCCGGATCCCCGACTATGCGCTGCAATTTGCTGATTTCAATATGTTTATCAGTATTGGTGGCTTTGCCTTCGGGCTGTCGCAACTGCTCTTCGTCTGGGGCGTGATCAGATGTATCAGGGGGGGAAAGCCAGCCACAGCCCAGGTGTGGGAGGGGGCGGAAGGGCTGGAGTGGACCTTGCCCTCTCCTCCGCCTTACCACAGTTTCAAGACCCCACCAGAAGTGCAGTAGGGAGGCCATATGACACAAGTGAATCACGGTCCCCTGCTCAGGAAACTGGCGCTGGTGATCGTCGTTATGTTCGGTTTTGCCTTTGCCTTGGTGCCGCTCTACGACGTCTTTTGCCGGATCACCGGCCTCAATGGCAAGACAGCCGCCCAGCCAGCCTCGGCCGAGCGTGCGGTGATCGACTCCAAACGCACTGTCCAGGTCGAGTTTCTGGCTCATGCAGACACTCAGATGCCCTGGCAATTCAGCGAGGAGACGAAGCGGCTATCGGTGCGACCGGGCGAGATGATGCAGGTCAACTATCGGGTGTTCAATCCGACCGACCGTACCATGATCGGTCAGGCGGTGCCCTCGGTCTCCCCCGGCCCTGCCGCAGCCTATTTGAAGAAGGTGGAATGTTTCTGTTTTAACCGTCAGGAGTTGCAGGCGGGGGAGAGCAAGTCGATGCCGCTCAAGTTCTATATAGATCCGGCCCTGCCCGAAGATATCAACACCATCACGCTCTCCTATTCGCTCTATGACATCACTCAGTCCAAGCCGGCCCCGGCGCTCGCACAGAGGAAATAATCATGGCCAAGGTGAACCAGCATTATTATGTTCCGGAGCAGAGTCGCTGGCCGATCATGGGTGCCATGGCGCTGTTCCTCCTGGCCTTCGGGGCTGGCCATCTGGTCAATGAAATCGCGAGCAAGCAAGCCGGCGTGGGCCCCTATCTGATGACGGCGGGGGTCGCCCTGCTGGTATACATGCTGTTTGGCTGGTTTCGCCACATCATCCACGAGTCCATGACAGGGTTGTACAGCGCCCAGATGGATCGCTCCTTCCGACAGGGCATGGTCTGGTTCATCTTCTCCGAGGTGATGTTCTTCCTGGCATTTTTCGGGGTGCTGTTTTATGCCCGCCAGCTCGCCATGCCCTGGCTGGATGGGGCAGGCAACAAGGCGATGACGGCCCAGCTGCTGTGGCCGGATTTCTCGGCGCACTGGCCCATGCTCAAGACGCCGGGAGGCACCACGACCCAGGCCATGCCCTGGCATGGGATCCCCCTCGTCAACACCCTGATCCTGCTCAGCTCCTCCGTCACCCTGCTGTTCGCACATATGGGATTGGAGAATGGCAAACGCAGTCGACTCAAGTGGATGTTGCTCGGTACCGTATTGCTCGGGCTGAGCTTCCTGTGGCTGCAAGGTTATGAATACATTCATGCATACCGGGGGCTGGGCCTGAAGTTTGACTCCGGCATCTACGGCAACACCTTCTTCATACTGACCGGGTTCCACGGCCTGCATGTCACCCTAGGGACTGTGTTCCTGCTGATCATCTGGCTGCGGATAGTGCTGAAGGATCATTTTACCGCCGATCGTCACTTCGCCTTCCAGGCCGCCGCCTGGTACTGGCACTTCGTTGACGTGGTCTGGCTCTGCCTCTTCGTATTTGTCTACCTGCTATGAGGCTTAATAGGGGCGAGGATTGGGCTCCAGCCAGCCCATCGCCAGCGAGAGCAGCAGGATGACGACCACCAGCAGGGAGAACAGCACGCGGCGACCCAGTGGGGCCGACATTTTCTGCCCGGCCTGGCCGGTACTCAGCATCAGCCAGAGGGCGTGAAACAGCTGCCCGATGATGAGCAGCAACATGAGCACCAGCACTATCTTGATCAACATGTTAGGGCCCTCCACAAGATGCGCGACATGGCGACATGGCATAAGCAGCGACCGTTCCATCACAGGCGCTGGTTTGTTCTGATATTCACTCTGGTTGTGTCGGCCTGTTTGTGCAAGCTGGCCCTCTGGCAATGGCAGCGGGCGGCCGAGAAGGAGGCCTGGCTAGGGCACGTGGCCACCATGCAGTTAGCAGCACCCTTGACGCTGGCGGAACTGGACTGGCGTCATCCTGAGCGCCTCGATGGGATGCCACTGCGGGGGCGGGTGGCGTGGGTCGCTCCCTATGTGTGGCTGCTGGACAATCAGCTGGTTGAGCAGCAAGTCGGCTATGACGTGATCATCCCGGTGCGTGCCGATGCCCACTCTCCCCTGCTGTTGGTCAATCTGGGCTGGCTGCCGGCCCCTGCCGAGCGGCAACGGCTGCCGCAGCCGGCGATTCCCTCCACCCTCGAACTCGATGGCCTGCTGCGTATCCGGCCCGGCGGCATCTTGCTGGGTCAGAACATCGAGGCCGGCCCCTATCCGAACCGGCTGCAGTCCATCAGGGTGGACGCCCTGAGCCAGGTCGTGGGCTCGCAGCTCGTCGATGCCGTGCTCTATCAGAAGGGTTCCCCGTTCCTCTATCACTACCAACAGAATGTCATGCCGCCGGAGAAGCACAGGGCGTATGCGCTGCAGTGGCTCGGACTGGCGCTGGTGATGCTGGTGGGCGGGCTGGTGCTGACAAGGAGGTTGTCCCCATGAACAGATGGTCAAGATGGAAGGTGCCTGCCCTCTTTGCGCTGGTGATCCTGCTGCCGGTGTTGTTGGCGGCGCTGATCCTGCGCCAGGGCTGGTATGAGCCCGGTACCCGCAGCAAGGGGCAGTGGCTGAGCCGGGACATCTATCTGTTGCAACCGCTTCCCTCGAGCCAGGTCAAATGGCGACTGGTGTATCTGGAGGCCGGGCGCTGTGAGGCCGAATGCCGGCAGGTGCCGGTCTTGATGCAGCGGATCCGGAGTGCCCTTGGCCGCAACCTGGACAAGCTGGCGCTGGTGCAACTGGCCGCCGAGCCCAGACTCGAGACCCGCGCCGAGATGCAAGCGGGGAATTTGATGCTGGTCGACCCACAGGGGTTGGCCATACTGCGCTATGAGGTGCCGGCCAGCACGACCGAGTGGCCGCTGTTTGGCAAGGGCGTGCTGTCGGATCTGCAGCAACTGCTCAAGTATCAGAGAGGCATCGAATGAACATAAAACAGAGGCTGGCATCCTCCACCATCGTTCTGTCAGCTCTGCTACAGCGGCTCAAGTATCAGCGAGGTGTGCAATGAGAGTGCAGAAGATGCTGGTGTCGGCCGCCATCCTCCTGGCGATGCTGGTCATACTGCTCGGCGCCTATACCCGGCTCACCGATGCCGGACTGGCCTGCCCGGACTGGCCCGGTTGCTACGGCTCCCTGGCCATCCCGCGGTCGGCCCATACCGAGCAGGTCGCCATGCTCTACCCGGACAGTCCGCTGGAACCCCACAAGGCGCGCAGCGAGATGGTGCACCGCTATTTTGCCGGGGCTCTGGGTTGCCTCATCACGGCCCTGTTCGTGTTGAGCTGGCGCAGCCGGCCGCGCCTGCGCCATATCGCCGGCGGCTTGCTCCTGCTGGTGATCGGGCAGGCGGCGCTGGGCATGTGGACGGTGACGTTGTCGCTCCATCCTCTGGTGGTGATGAGCCACCTGCTGGGGGGATTCGCGCTGCTGACCCTGCTGTGGCTCTATCGGATGGAGTTGACGAGCGAGAGCCGCCCCGTCCTCTACGGGCAGGGCCTGCCCTGGCTGGGCAATCTGGCCTGCGGCGTGCTGCTGGTGCAGATAGCGCTGGGGGGCTGGACCTCGGCCAACTATGCCGCCATGGCCTGTGTCGATCTGCCGGTCTGCCAGGCGGGCTGGCAGCAGCAGCTGGATTGGCAGGCCGCCTTCCACCTGCCGCTGGGTCATGCCAGCTATGAGTTTGGTGTGCTGGGCAAGGAGGCACGCCAGACAATCCACATCGCCCATCGCCTCGGTGCCCTGATGACGGCCCTGCTGGTCGGCGCCTTCGCGCTGGGGCTGATACGCCAGGGAGCCTCCCTGCGTCCCCTGGGGGGGCTCTTGCTAGCCCTGCTGCTGGTGCAGTTGGTGCTGGGGGTCGCCAACATCCACCTGGCCCTGCCGCTGGCCAACGCCCTCGCCCATAACCTGGTGGCGGCCCATCTGCTGGTGTGCTGCGTGTTGGCGCGCCGGGCTCTTTACAGGATCCCCTTCTCACCGCTGCGCTCGCCCGAGGCGATCAGGAGTCAGACATGAACGACAAGTCATTGAGCAAGAGGGGCGATCCCCGGCTGCTGCGGGACTATTACCAGCTGACCAAGCCCCGGGTGGTGGCCTTGCTGCTGCTAACGGCCTGGGTCGGCATGCTGCTGGCCGAGCCGACGGTCGCCTCGCTGGATCGCATGATGCTGGGCCTGGTGGGAATCGGGTTATTGGCGGCTGCGGCGGCGGCCATGAACCATACCCTGGATCGCGGCATCGACGCCCAGATGCGCAGGACGCGCTGGCGCCCGGTCGCCAGAGGGCGGATCGGGTCGCGGCAGGCGATGACCTTTGCACTCTGGCTGGCCCTGCTGGGCTTTGTCCTGCTCTATTGGGGAGTGAACCCGCTGACCGCCTGGCTGACCCTGGCCAGCCTGTTTGGTTACGCGGTGGTTTACACCCTGTTGCTGAAGCGGGCCACGCCGCAGAACATCGTCATCGGCGGGCTGGCGGGGGCCATGCCGCCTCTGCTGGGCTGGACCAGCATCACAGGGCAGCTCTCGGCCGAGCCCTGGCTGCTGGTGATGATCGTCTTCGCCTGGACGCCGCCCCACTTCTGGTCGCTGGCGATCCACAGGCGCGATGAGTATGCCGGTGCCAACATTCCCATGTTGCCGGTCACCCACGGCATAGAGTTCACCAAGACGGCGATCCTGTTCTACCTGCTGATCCTGAGCCTGATCTGCCTGCTGCCCTACCTGATCGGCATGTCGGGCCTGCTCTACCTGATCGGCAGCCTGATGCTAAACCTGCTGTTCTGCTGGCATGGTTGGTTGCTGAAGTACTCGGAGCGGCCCGGCCAGGCGATGCGCACCTTCCGCTTCTCCATCTACCACCTGATGCTGTTGTTCGGCCTGCTGATCCTGGATCATCACTGGTTATGGCGACTGTCATAAGGAACGGAGGTTGTGCTTGGGGGATGTCGTGCCGAGGGGAGGATGGGAATGCGGATCCATGCAACAAGGCTGGCCCCGGGGCCAGCCTTGTCGTTTGTCAGAGCTTGACCATGATATGGCGCGGCACCGTGTAATCCTCCAGCGCGTAGAGGGAGAGATCCTTGCCGTAGCCGGACATCTTCATGCCGCCGTGGGGCATCTCTGAGCAGAGCATGAAGTGGGTGTTGATCCAGGTGCAGCCATATTGCAGGTGGCTGGCCACCTTGCTGGCGAGGCCGAGATCCCGGGTCCAGACCGAGGAGGCGAGGCCATAGTCCGAGTCGTTGGCCCACTGTACCACCTGCTCGGCGTCGTTGAAGCGGGTCACCGAGACCACGGGGCCGAACACCTCGCGCCGCACTATCTCATCCTCCTGGCGGGCGCCGACGATCAGGGTCGGTTCGAAGAAGAAGCCGTTGCCGGGGCGGATCTTGCCGCCGGCCGTGACCTCCACATGGCCGCTGCCCACCGCCCGCTCCACGAAGCTGGCGACTCTGTTGCGCTGCCTGTCCGAGATGAGCGGCCCCATCTCCACCCCTTCCTCGCGCTGGCTGCCCACCTTGATGGAGGCCACGGCCTCGGTCATGGCGGCGACGAACTTGTCGTAGATCTTGCCCTGGGCATAGATGCGGCAGGCGGCGGTGCAGTCCTGACCGGCGTTGTAGAAGCCGAAGGTGCGAATGCCGGCCACCACGGCCTCCAGATCCGCGTCATCGAAGATGATGACAGGCGCCTTGCCGCCCAGCTCAAGATGGGTGCGCTTCATGGTGCGGGCGGCGCTCTGCAGTATCTTCTGGCCGGTGGCGATATCGCCGGTCAGCGACACCATGCGCACCAGCGGGTGCTCCACCAGCGGCGCCCCCACGCTCTCGCCCCGGCCACAGATGACGTTGATGACGCCGCGCGGGAAGATCTCGCTGGCGAGCTCGGCCAGGCGCAGGGCGGTGAGCGGGGTCTGCTCCGAGGGTTTGAGCACCACGGTATTGCCGGCGGCGAGTACCGGCGCCATCTTCCAGGCGGCCATCATCAACGGGTAGTTCCAGGGCGCTATGCTGCCCACCACGCCGATGGGATCCCGGCGGATCATGCTGGTGTGCCCCTCGATGTATTCCCCGGCCAGCGGCCCTTGCAGGCAGCGAGCCGCCCCGGCGAAGAAGCGGAAGCAGTCCACCACCGCCGGTAGCTCGTCATTGAGCACCGCCAGATAGGGCTTGCCGCAGTTGAGGGATTCGAGCGCCGCGAACTCCTCGGCGTGACGCTCTATGGCGTCGGCGAGGCGCAGCAGCAGGTTGCTGCGTTGGGCCGGGGTGGTGCGGCTCCACTGGGCGAAGGCGCGTTGGGCACCGTTCACCGCCCGGCTGACCTGCTCGAACGAGGCTTCGGGCACCGAGGCGAGCAGCTCACCGGTGGCCGGGTTGAGGATGGGCTCGGCCTGGCCGTCACCGGTGACAAACTGGCCGTCGATCAAGAGTTGGGTAGAGAGCTTCATGTTGCATCCTTGCACAGGCGTTGAGTCATTATTTGCCACTGCCGGCGACGTCCTGGCCGTCGCGGGTGAGGTAGTAGGCAAGCAGAATGGGGATAGTGGTGAAGGCCACTATGATGAGGGCCACCACGTTGGTGACCGGCCGATCGCGGGGGCGGATCAGCTCCTGATACATCCAGATGGGCAGCGTGGTCTGCTGGCCCGCGGTGAAGGTGGTGACTATCACCTCGTCAAAGCTCAGCGCGAACGCCAGCATGCCCCCCGCTAGCAGGGCGGTGGCGAGATTGGGCAGGATCACATAACGCAGGGTCTGGAAGCCGTCGGCGCCGAGGTCCATCGAGGCCTCGATCAGCGACTGGTTGGTGCGGCGAAAACGCGCCAGCGCATTGTTGTAGACCACCACCACGCAGAAGGTGGCGTGGCCGATGACGATGGTCCAGAAGCTGAACGGGATCTCCAGCAGGCCGTAGGCGGAGCGCAGCGCTATGCCGGTGACTATGCCGGGCAGGGCGATGGGCAGCACCAGCAGCAGCGATACCGCCTCCTGGCCGAAGAAACGGCTGCGGGCTATGGCCCCCGCCGCCAGGGTGCCGAGCACCATGGCCGCCAGGGTCGCGAGCCCCGCCACCTCCAGCGACAGCTGGATGGCGCGCCACACATCGGGTCTGTTCAGCGTCACCTCGAACCATTTCAGGGTCAGCCCGGGTGGCGGAAACTGGTAGCTCTTGCTCTCGCTGGTAAAGGCGTAGAGGAAGATGAACAGGATGGGGATATGCAGGAACAGCAGCCCGCCGATGGCGGCGTACTTGAGCAGGCCGGAGGGGCGCTGACCCTGATCCTGATTCATAGAGGGATTAGAGCGCATCGAAGGCTCCCAAGCGCTTGGCGATGGTGAGGTAGATGGCGATGATCAGGATAGGCACCAGCGAGAAGGCGGCGGCGAACGGCAGGTTGCCCGCCGTGCCCTGCTGCATGTAGACCACCTGCCCTATGTACATGGTTGAGTTGCCTATGATGCCGGGGATGATGTAGTCCCCGAGCGTCAGGGAGAAGGTGAAGATGGAACCCGCCACCACGCCCGGCAATGCCAGTGGCAGGATCAGGGTGCGAAAGGTCTGCGCCGGGGTGGCGCCGAGATCGCTGCTCGCCTCCAGCAGGGAGCGCGGGATCCGCTCCACCGCCGCCTGGATCGGCAGGATCATGAAGGGCAGCCAGACGTAGACGAACACGATGAAGGTGCCGAGCCGCGAGAACGACAGGGAGGGGCCGCCGATCATGGGCAGGGAGAGGATGCCGTCCAGCAGCCAGTCCAGCCCCAGGCTGTCCGCCAGCCAGCTGATGACCCCCTCCTTGGCCAGGATCAGCTTCCAGGCATAGACCCGCACCAGGTAGCTGGACCAGAGCGGCAGCATGATGCCGAGATAGAACAGGGCACGGGTCTTGCCGCTGGTGTAGCGCGCCATGTAGTAGGCGATGGGAAAGCCGAGCAGGGCGCAGGCCAGGGTTACGGCAAGCGACATGCCGGCGGTGCGGGCGATGACGTCCAGGTTTTCTGCCCGCAGCAGGGCGACGAAGTTTTGCAGCCCCAGCTCGTGGCGCACCTGGCCGCTGAACTCGTCCAGCCCGAAGAAGGCGTTGGAGAGCAGCATCAGCAGGGAGCCCACATAGATGATGCCGAGCCAGAGCAGGGGTGGGCCGAGCAGTATCCCCAGCAGCAGGCCGGGGCGGCCGTACAGCAGGGTGGAGAGGCGCCGCAACGGGCGGAGTCTGGTGTGGGTGGTGGCGTGGCTCATGGTCAGGCTCGCACTGTGGGGGAGGCTCATGATTGAGCCCCCGTTTCGGCGGTGCTCAGGCGATGGATCGCCTGCTCCGGCCAGCTGAGGCTGACTTGGGCGCCACGGGCCAGGCGGGCCTGCCCCTCGTTGGGGTGATTGACGATGATCTCGAGCTGCTCCCCCAGGTCGACTCTATAGCGCACGAAGGCACCCAGGTATTCCACCTCACGGATCTCGCCGGACCAGCCGGGGCTGCCGGCCTCGCTCAGCCGGATCCGCTCCGGGCGCACCATCATCTGCTGACTGTCGCCGCACAGCCGCCTGGCCTGCTCCCCCTCGAACAGGTTGACGGTGCCGACGAAGCGGGCGACGAAGGGGGTGGCGGGGGCGTCGTAGACCTGATCCGGGGCGGCGATCTGCTCGATCCTGCCCTGGCTGAAGATGCAGATGCGGTCGCTCATGGAGAGCGCCTCCTGCTGATCGTGGGTGACGAAGATGAAGGTGATGCCGAGCTGGCGCTGCAGCGCCTTGAGCTCGAGCTGCATCTGCTCGCGCAGCTTGAGATCCAGCGCCCCCAGCGGCTCGTCCAGCAGCAGGATGCGCGGCTGATTGATGAGGGCACGGGCGATGGCGATGCGCTGGCGCTGACCGCCTGAGAGCTGGCCCGGCCTGCGGTTGCCGACGCCGGGCAGGCGCACCAGCTCCAGCATCTCGTCCACCTTGCGATGGCGCTCCGCCTTGGGCACGCCCCTGATCATCAGGCCGTAACCGATGTTGTCGCGCACATCCATGTTGGGGAAGAGGGCGTAATCCTGGAAGACGGTGTTGAGGTTGCGATCGTAGGGCGGCACCCGGGAGCAGGGCTCGCCGAACAGGCGGATCTCCCCCGTGCTCGGGTATTCGAAGCCGGCGATCATCCGCAGGCAGGTGGTCTTGCCGGAACCGCTTGGGCCCAGCAGGGTAAAGAATTCACCGGAGGGGATCTGGAAGGAGATGTCGTCGACCGCCTTCACCTCGCCGTAGTGGCGGCTGACCCGGTCAAATTGTACGGCTGTCATGGTACATCCTTGTCATCGAACAGGGCCGGGTCTCCACCCGGCCCACAACGGCGTTGTCTCGGCGGGACTCAGCGACCGCCCAGGATGGCGATATAGTCAGACACCCAGCGATAGCGCAGAGGACACGCAGGTGTCCCGCTGCTGGCACAGGGGTACCGATGGATGCCGCCTCGCTCAATCTGCATCAGCGACCACCGAGGATGGCGATATAGTCAGACACCCAGCGGTAGTAGGGGACGCAGGTACCCTGGCTCTTGCACTGGGATACCGGGGTACGCCAGAAGTGCACCCGATCGAAGTTGTCTATACCGTTGGTCTTGCAGCCCCCGGCCCCCAGCAGGGCGTTGCCCTCGCAGGCGGCGGGTACCACGGGCACAGAGCCGAACCAGGAGGCGAGATCTCCCTGCAGCTTGTTGTTGAGGGAGTGTTCCAGCCACTGGTAGGCACAGGTCAGGTTCTTGGCCTCGCTGTGCACCATGCTGGTGTCGGCCCAGCCGGTGACCCCTTCCTTGGGTACAGTGGTGGCGATGGGCTGCTTGTCGGCGATCAGGGTGTTGGCCTGGAACGGCCAGGAGTCCGAGGCGACCACCCCCTCGTTCTTGAAGTCATCGATCTGGACGAAGGCGTCGTGCCAGTAGCGGCCGACCAGCTGACGCTGCTTGCGCAGCAGCTCGAGGGAGGCCTTGTACTGATCCTCGTTCAGCTCGTAGGGGTCCTTGATCCCCAACGCCGGCTGGTGGGTCATCAGATAGAGGGCGGCATCGGCGATGTGGATGGGGCCGTCGAACGCCTGCACCCGACCCTTGTTGGACTTGCCGTCCGGCAGGGTCTGCTCCTCGAACACCAGGCTCCAGGAGTCTGGCGCCTTGGGGAACACCTTGGTGTTGTACATCAGGATGTTGCCGCCCCACTGGTAGGGCACGCCGTAGTGCTTGCCTTCCACCGTGTGCCAGGGGGCGCTCTGCAGGCGGGGATCTATCTTGCCATAGCTCGGGATGAGCGCCAGGTTGAGCGCTTGCACCTTGCCGCCGGCGATGAGGCGCAGGCTGGCGTCGCCGGAGGCGGTCACCAGATCGAAGCCCCCCTCGTTCATCAGGGCCACCATCTCGTCCGAGGTGGCGGCCGTCTTGACGCTGACCTTGCAGCCGGTCTCCTTCTCGAAGCCGGTGACCCAGTCGTAGTTCTTGTCGGTCTCGCCGCGCTCGACATAGCCGGCCCAGGCCACGATGTTGAGCTGGCCTTCACCCTTGCCGAGTTCGGTCGGGGCGGCCTGGGTCTGGCCTGCCAGCAGCGCCGGGATCAGGGCCAGGGTCAGGGGGGTCAGTTTCATCTTGCTCTCCTTGCATCAACTTGAACCATGGCGATGCCACGATGGCATTAACATCCTGTTAACCAGTCATGAGCGTAGGAGAAGCGAGCAGTAATGAGAATTTCAATTTTTAATCGCCCAGGTATCTACTAAATCGATATCGAGTGCAGATGAATCTGAATTTTCGTGGCGTTCGGGGGGATGCTCCTAGCGGGAGGCCGTCTGGCGGGCCCGCAGCCGGCTCTGATCCCGCACTATGTCGATGAATTCACGGGCGGTCCAACTCAGGTGTGAGCCGCGCCGCCACACCAGGCCGATGTCTATGGCGGGGATGGGCTCCTTGATGGCGCGGGCCTCGACCCGCTCCTGTTCCAGCGACCAGGGGCGGTAGGCGAAGTCCGGCAGCAGAGCGGCGCCTAACTGGCTGGCCACCAGGCTGCGCACCGCCTCCACCGAGGCGGTGCGCAGCACTATGCGGGGCTGGATGCCGTAGCGGCGCAGGCCAGAGCCGATGATCTGATCCAGCTGATCGGCGGTGAGGGAGATCATGGGCTCCTCGCTCAGCGCCTTGAGGGAGAGGGTTGATTCGGCGCAGAGGGGGTGGTTGGCGGCGAGCCAGAGCCGCAGCGGCGAGCGGGTCAGCAGCTCGGTATCGAACGCCTCCTGACGGATGGTGCGGTTGGTCATCAGGATCCCCACATCCACCTCGCCGTTGACGATCTGATGCTCGAGAAACGGCTGCTCGTCCTCCTTCACCTCGATGCGCACCGCCGGGAAGGCGCGCCGGAAGCGGCCGAGCGCCTCCGACAGGTAGTAACCGGCCACCAGCGTGGTCACCCCTATGGTGAGTTGGCCCTGATCCTGCTGCGCCACCGCCTTGAGGGACTGGCCCGCCTCCGTCATGGCGCCCAGGATGCGTCTGGCATGGAGCAAGAACTGATGGCCCTGGGCGGTGAGGCTGACGCCACGGGGGTTGCGCTCGAACAGGGCGGCGCCGAGCTCGGTCTCCAGCTCGCGGATGGCGCTGGTGACCGCCGACTGGGAGATGTGCAGCTCGGCGGCGGCGCGGCTCACCGAGAAGCTGTCGGCCACGGCCACGAAATAGCGGATCTGGCGAAAGGTAAAGTTCATCTGGGCATCCTGCCACGAGCGACGAGGTTGGCTGCCAGCTTAACCTCGAATCCCGTCCAAACAAAAGGCGCCCGCAGGCGCCTTTGTCATTGTTTTTGAATGCTTAGCGAGAACTGGCCGCCTCGATCACCGGGATCCGGTTCACCGCCTTGCCCAGGTAGGCGAGGGTGATGGTCACCAGGATGCAGGTGAAGCTGAGCCACATGTAGGGCAGGTAATCCAGGGTCGCCACCCCCAGTACCCCGGCCATGAAGATGCCGTTGTCGCTCCAGGGCACCATGCCGCAGGTGAGGGTGCCACCGAACTCGGCGTTGCGGGAGAGGTTCTTGCGCTCCAGCCCCAGCCGGTCGTAGTTCTTGGCCATGATCTTGGGGGTCAGGATCAGCGACACATACATGGCCGAGCCGAACACGTTGGCCAGGAAGGCGGTGGCTATGGTGTGGCTGGTCAGGCTGCCGACGCTGTTGATGCGCTTCTCGAAGGCGCTGGCGATCACCGCCAGGATGCCGACCTTCTCCAGCAGGCCGCCGAAGCCCAGCCCGAAGATGATGACCGCCACCGAGCCCAGCATGGACTCCATGCCGCCGCGGCCCAAGATGTTGTCGATGAAGTCGACCCCCGAGGTGATGGCGAACGGACTGTAGGCGGAGTGCATGGCCTTGACCGGATCCATGTCCTGGAAGGCGATGGCCCAGACGAGGCCCAGCAGGGCGCCGAAGCTGATCACCGGGAAGGCGGGCTTGCGGTTGGCCAGCAGACCCAGCACCAGTATCACGGGCACTATGGCCAGCGGGGTGATGTTGAACTGCTTGTCGAGCGCCTCCATCACCAGGTTGACCTGCTCCAGGCTGACGTTGCCCGAGTACTGCATGCCGACCAGGGTGAACAGGGCCGCCGTGATGACATAGGAGAACAGGCTGATGGGCAGCATGCCTTTGATGTGCTCCACCACGTCGACGTTGGACATGGTGGAGGCCAGTACCACGGAGTCGGAGAGCGGGGAGAGCTTGTCACCAAAATAGACGCCGGAGAGTACGGCGCCCGCCACCAGTGGCGCAGGCACGCCCAGGCTGTGGCCTATGCCCATCATGGCGATGCCGGCGGTGGCCGCCGAGCCCCAGGAGGTGCCGGTGGCAAGGGAGGTGAGGGAGCAGATGATCAGGGTCGCCAGCAGGAAGATGGACGGGTGTATCACCTTGAGCCCGAAGTAGATGATGCTGGGGACTATGCCGCCCGCGATCCAGGTGCCGACCAGGGCACCGACGGAGACCAGTATCAGGATGGCGCCCATGCCCTTGGCGACACCGTCGACGGCGGCCTGCTCCAGAGATTTGTAATCATGGCCGAGCCGGATGCCGAGTCCCATGATGACGAACCAGGCGATGAACAGTGCCAACTGGATTGGCAAGTCGAGCACGCTGGTGAAGGAGAAGGCCAGGACCAGGAAAATGGCCAGGCAGGCAAACACCTGTGGCATGTTAGGCAGTCGAATGTGGTTATGTTGGTTTTGCATAGATACTTCCTAAACTCTTGCTCGCCAAGGTCGCTCCCTCTCGTCCTGTGGATACATGTATCCCGAGGGGGCAACCCAAAAAGAGGCCGCAATCTACCACAAACTCAGGGTCTAAAATCCCAACACATTTAGCAAAAATGCAGTTTTGATTGATAAAATTACAAATTAGTTGATCTCATGACCCATTTTTGAGTGCCCTGTTTGCCCCGATGAGACATTCGACTCCGATAGAAAAGTCCGATAGCACTATGCTAAAATACAAATGATAATCGTTATCTAATGATGCGAAAGGGATGTTCACCATGATCTGGATAGTGAGGTGCCTGCTGTTGGCGGGCTTGCTGGCGGTGCTGGGCTGGGGTCAGGACAAGGCGTACGGGGTGTGGAGCCTGGGTTTTCTGCTGGCGGCCTGGGTCATGCTGGAACCCCGGCTGAGACCGGCGCTGATCCTGCTGCCCGTCGCCGGCATGACGGGGGTAGTGGCCCTGCTCTGGCAGCAGAACTGGCTGTAGTGGGCGGACTGTCGTCAGCGAGAGGGGACTGCTTGAATCTTGTCGTGGGCCAGGCGCAGTGACTCGATCACCTTCTGTTCCATCTCGGTGCGCTGGGCGTCGCTGGTGAAATAGATCATGTCGACGTTGTGGCGGATGTAGTGGGAGGGGAGCTGGTTCAGGGTCAGGCAGCAGAGATCGGCCAGCTGATGGGACGTCAGCGTCTGCCCCAATCCCTGTTTTTCTATCTCCTTGAGCACCAGCTGTTCATAGAAGTTGTGAATGTCGGTATCCAGGATCATGGGGTCGTCCCTGTGGTGGCGTAGCGTTATCAAGAGCATAGCCATGACGCAGGCAAAAACAAAAGGCCCATAACTCGCGTTATGGGCCTTTCGCATAATAGATGGTGCGAAGAGAGGGACTCGAACCCTCACATCCGTGGGACACTAACACCTGAAGCTAGCGCGTCTACCAATTCCGCCACCTTCGCACACTGTTTTTTTCTCCAGCTTATTTTTAAATGCGGTTGGAACGCATCGCTCTGTTTTTACATGTCAGAATCATGGTGCGAAGAGAGGGACTCGAACCCTCACACCCGGGGGGCACTAACACCTGAAGCTAGCGCGTCTACCAATTCCGCCACCTTCGCACATCTTGGGTTATCAGTCTGGATTTACATGCTGTCTGATAAAAGCATGGTGCGAAGAGAGGGACTCGAACCCTCACATCCGTGGGACACTAACACCTGAAGCTAGCGCGTCTACCAATTCCGCCACCTTCGCACATTGGGTTATCAGTCTGGATTTACATGCTGTCCGATAAAAGCATGGTGCGAAGAGAGGGACTCGAACCCTCACATCCGTGGGACACTAACACCTGAAGCTAGCGCGTCTACCAATTCCGCCACCTTCGCACATTGGGTCATCAATCTTGTTTTACATGCCACCGATGAAGCATGTTGCAGTATGGTGCGAAGAGAGGGACTCGAACCCTCACATCCGTGGGACACTAACACCTGAAGCTAGCGCGTCTACCAATTCCGCCACCTTCGCATCACTGCGGTCGTGGATTCTATAGAGTTTTGGGGGGGCGTCAACAGCCAAAGGGGACTTTTTTCGCTGTTGACGGGTAAGGCCGTATTAAGGGCGCAAAACTTCAGCAATCGGCGTCAAACAGAGGCCAGCGCATCCCGGTACATCTGTTCGTACAGAGGGACGGAGTCCGCCCAGTTGAAACGGGTCTGCATGGCGTTGTGCTGCACCTTGGCGAAACGGGCGGGTTCTTGCAGGTAGTGGAGCAGGCTGCGGCGCATGGCATCGAGCAGGGTGCTGGCGGTGGGATCGTTGAAACAAAAGCCGGTGGCCCGCTCGGGATCGGCATCCCAATCCACCACTGTATCTTTAAGGCCACCGACGGCTCGCACCAGCGGCAGGGTGCCATAGGCCAGGCTGTACATCTGGTTGAGGCCGCAAGGCTCGAACAGGGAAGGCATCAGGAAGAAGTCGGCGCCAGCCTCCACCAGGTGGGCCAGTCGGTCGTCATAGGCGTTGATGAAGGCGAAGCGGTCAGGATGTTGCTGGGCGATGGCCTGCAGCTGGGCGGCAAGAGAGGGATCACCGGATCCCACTATCACCACCTGGACCTGATGCTGCAGGAACTTGTCCAGCACAGGGATCAGCAGGTGAACCCCCTTCTGCTCTGTCAGGCGACATACCATGCCATAGATTGGCAGATCTGCAGCAGGAAGACCTGCCTCTTGCTGCAGGATCTGCTTGCAGACACGCTTGCCGGCCAGGTTTTCGACATCATAGGTGGTCGGCAGCAGGGCATCGGTGGCGGGATCCCAGTCCTGATAGTCGCAGCCGTTGAGGATGCCGCGCAGGTCGCTCGCCCGTTGCTGGAACACGCTGGCCATGCCGTGGGCGCCCAGGTGGGTCAGCAGCTCGCTGGCATAGTTGGGGCTGACCGCATTGATCTTGTCGGCATACAAGACCCCGCACTTGAGCAGGTTGATGTGACCGTAGTCGTAGTTGATACGCTGCTCGTAGTCACCTATCTCCGGCACGGCCCAGAACTGGGCGCGATCGAACACGCCCTGAAAGGCCGCATTGTGGATGCTGATCACCGAGCGGGTGCGCTGGAAAAACGGGTTGCGGGCATGGCGGGTCTTGAGCAGCAGCGGCAGCAAGCCGGTGTGCCAGTCGTTGCAGTGCGCGATGTCGGGAGCAAAGTCGAGCTGCTCGCACGCGTGCAGTGCCGCCGCCGCCAGGAAGGCGAACCGCTCGCCGTTGTCGGGGTAGGCCTGATTGTTCTCGGCATAGAGCTGGGCGCGGTCGAAATACTGTGGACAATCCAGCAGGTAGACGCAGATCCCGTCCAGCTCCAGCTGATGGATGCGATAACTGATGTCGGCCTTGTCCGGCGGGGTAGGCAGCCAGCGCGAGGCGACGAGCTTGGCCTCGTCCCGTCGCTTGAGGGTCTTATAGAAGGGCAGGATGATGCGAACGTCGTGGCCCTCTCGGGCGAGGTACAGCGGCAGGGCCTTGGCCACATCCGCCAGGCCCCCGGTCTTCACCAGCCCCTCAACCTCAGAGGCAACAAACAGGATTTTCAGTGGGTTAATAGCCAACTCTTGCTCCCTTAGGTACCACGACGATACCGCCTTCAGATACGGTAAACCTCTCTCGGTCATGGTCCAGATTCTCACCGATCACGGTGCCGGGTGCAATTTCAACATTTTTATCGATGATGGCGCGTCGAATTGAGCAACCTTCCCCTATTTTTACGTCTCCCAGCAGCACGGACTCACTGATGTGACTGCAGGGGCCTATGTTGCAGCTAAAGCCCAGAATGGAACGCTGGATCTGGCTGCCTTGGATGAAACAACCGCCCGAGATCAAGGAGTTGGCGATCTTGACCTTGCAATCATCGGTGTCGATGAAGGTGGCGGGGGGCAGCGGCGGGTAGTGAGTGTGCAGCGGCCACTTGCGATTGTAGAGGGAGAAGGGGGCATCGTCGGCGACCAGATCCATATGCGCCTGCCAATAAGAGTCCAGCGTCCCCACATCGCGCCAGTAGACGTTGGGCTTTTCGCCCGGGATCCGGTTGCTGCTGTAGTCATAGACGTAGACAGGGGTGCGCGGGTAGAGGCTGGGGATGATGTCCTTGCCAAAATCGTGGCTGGAATTCTCCTCGGCGGCATCCCGTTTCAGCTCGCGATAGAGCGCCTCGGTTTCGAAGATGTAGTTGCCCATGGAGACCAGGGCCTGGGTGGGATCCCCCGGGATGTGTTTGGGGTGCTTGGGCTTTTCTTCAAAACCTATCATCCGCCCTTCCTGATCCACCTCGATCACCCCGAAGGCGCTCGCCTCCTCGATGGGCATGCGCAGAGCGGCGACCGTCATGGCAGCGGCTTTCTGCTTGTGGAAGGTCACCATCTGGCTCACATCCATCTTGTAGATGTGGTCTGAGCCGAAGATGCAGACATGCTCGGGGTCCGAGGTCTCGATGAAGCGCAGGTTCTGGTAGATGGCGTCGGCGGTGCCGTCATACCAGCGCTTGCCCATCCGCATCTGGGCGGGGATGGGATCGATGAAGCGGTCCGTGATGCCGACGATGTTCCAGCCCTTCTTCATGTGCAGATAGAGGGACTGGGACTTGAACTGGGTGAGCACATAAATACGCAGAAAGTCGGCATTGACGAAGTTGTTGAGGACGAAGTCGATCAGGCGGTAACTGCCGCCAAAGGGGACCGAAGGCTTGCTGCGGGTGGTGGTCAGCGGCTGGAGGCGAGTGCCTTCTCCTCCGGCCAGAATCATGGTCAATATGCCTGCCATCGTATTTCTCTCCCTGCGTGAAAAGGCTTTCATGTTGCTGCAAAAAAACACCCCTTAAGGGGTGGTAAACGTTTTCTTGGTACCTTATCAGATCCCGTATGGCACTCTCTACTCGTTTTATTACAACCGTTACATTTATTTACGCTTTGCTCAGATACACCTTGAATTTGGTGTCGCTGCCGATGATCTCGGTCCGTTTGAAGTGAGTGTCCAGTATAGGCTGATATCGCAGGAAGGCGTTGGCGACTATGGTCAGGGCGCCGTTGGCGGTCAGGAATTCGGGGGCCCTTGCCAGGAAGGTTTCGGTGGCGGTGTAGAAGGTCTTGAGCCCGGCATGGAAGGGGGGATTCGAGACAATATGTTGGAATTTTTCAGCCACATTGGAGTAGACGTCGGAGGCATAGACTCGCCCCTGCAGGCCGTTGACTGCCAGGGTGCGGCGGCTGGATTCCAGCGCCAGTGCGCTGATGTCCACCATGCTGACGGTCAGCGCCGGATTACGCTTGGCCAGCACAGAGCCGATGACGCCGGCGCCACAGCCAAAGTCGAGCAGCTTGCCCGCCATGGTTGGCAGGCTGGCCAGCAGCAGCTGGCTGCCGAGATCCAGCCCATCGGCGCTGAATACCCCGGGTAGCGCCATCACGGTCAGCGCCGTTTCGCCGGCCTGGCACTCATAACGGCTGAACCAGGCCTCCAGCTCGAACGGGGCGACCGGCTTGCTGAGCTCGCCGTGATAGAGGGAGCAGCGGCGTGCTGAGTCCCGCTTGATGGGCGGCTCCCCGTAGGGCACCAGCAGCTTGTCGGCGCCGTTGATGCCGCCCCGGTTTTCACCGGCCAGCAGCAGATCGGCTCCCGTTTCCAGCAGGGGGGCCATCATGGCGAGCAGGTATTGCGCCTCGGCCTTGGCCTTGGGCATCAGCAGCAGCAGGGCATCGAAGCGGGGGGCGCCGCCGAGCTGGTGATCGAACAGTATGTTGTCGCCCAGCGCCCCTTGCTGGCTGAGGTAGTAGCAATAATCGGTGGTGAAGACCGTCAGGGAGTCGGTCAGCTCGGCCAGCTGGCGGGGATAATCATCCTCCAGGGCGCCGCAGACCAACAGCCGCTTGCCGACGAAGAGGGCTTGGTTACGTTCCAGCATTTGGCTGACAGCACTGACAGGACGGCTCATTGGGACTCTCCACACAATTTTGGGCGGCCATTATACATGGCCGCTTTCGCCTTGACATTTATGCCGTGTTCCCGAAATATGCCAGACACCTTATTTAGCCAGAGATGATGCAATGCGGCTTCGCGTATCGAAACGAAAGCATAAACACAGCCTGAACCTTGGGCCTGCTGACGTGCGCGCGTAACCTCTCATCCCTGAGACGATTCAGCCCCGGTAGCGACCCTCGTACCGGGGCTTTTTATTGACCCATCCATCTATTCAGGAGAAGGAAATCCCATGTTTCAAGGTTCGATAGTTGCCCTGATCACCCCATTTCGACAGGGCCAGCTGGATGAGGCCGCACTGGCTCGTCTGGTGGAGTGGCACATAGAACAGGGGACCCATGGCATAGTGCCGGTCGGCACCACGGGGGAGAGCCCGACCCTGACCCACGACGAGCACTGCCGGGTGGTGGAGCTGGTGGTCAAGCAGGTGGCGGGTCGTGTGCCTGTCATCGCCGGTGCTGGCTCCAACAATCCGGTCGAGGCCATCGAATATACCCGTCACGCCGAGCAGGCGGGGGCGGATGCGACCCTGCACGTGGCCGGTTATTACAACCGTCCCAATCAGGAAGGCTTGTTCCATCACTTCAAGGCGGTGCATGACGCCACCACCAAGCCCATCATCATCTACAACATTCCGCCGCGCGCCATCGTCGATGTGCAGCCAGCAACCCTGGCCCGTCTGGCCGAGCTGCCACGGATCGCCGGGGTGAAGGACGCCACCGGCGATCTGGCCCGTCCCTGGACCGAGCGTCAGCTGATCAAGAAGCCGTTTGCCTGGCTCTCCGGTGAAGATGCCACCGCGGTGGCCTACAACATCGGCGGCGGCCAGGGCTGCATCTCGGTGACCGCCAACGTGGCCCCCAAGCTGGTGGCCGAGGTGCAGAACCTGACCCTGGCGGGTGAATGGCAGGCCGCTCGCGAGTTGCAGGACAAGCTGATCCCGCTGCACCAGGCCATGTTCGCCGAGCCGAGCCCCGCCGGCGCCAAGTATGCCGTCTCCCTGCTTGGCTTCTGCAGTGAGGAGTGCCGTCTGCCGGTGATGCCGCTGTCGGAAGCGACCCGCGAGCGGATCCGCTCCGCCATGCAGGCGTTGAATCTGTTGTAAAACTGGGCTCTGGATCGCGCTTTTGATTGTCCGCTCAGTAAATGGCCGGGCTTTGCCGATATACTCGCTTGGATACATTTCAAGGATGAGTTGGCATGCAAGAATGGGATCCGGAGCACTTCACCAGTTTTGAACAGCTCTGTGAGGTGACGCTGGCCGCGGTCAGAGAAAAGACCGAGGCCGAACAGATCTATCTGTGGCTGCGGGCGCCTGCGCCCCAGCTCTACTGTTATCGACCCGAGTTGGGGTTGCTCTGCCTGCATGCCGACGCCCTGACCAGCCTGGATCTCCCCCTTGCCTTCATCGAACGATCCCTCGTGCTCTGCCAGTTGCTGGTAGAGCCTGTCACGCCGGTCAATGGGCTCTGGGAGAGCGTCGAGCCCGAGGCGCCGCGTCTGCGCGCCAGTTTTCCCCTCAAACGCCATCAGGGGCTGGAAGCCGTGGTCTATCTGGAGACGAGGCGCCGCCTCGATCGCCTGCCAAGGCGCCACCAGCAGAGTATTCAACTGCTTATGCACTATCTGGCAGCGGAGCTGGATGGTAGAAGGCTCGCCAGCCAGGTGGATCTGGAGCGGGATCAGCGGCTCCACACCCAGGCCGATCTCGTCCGCAGCCAGGCCTTGCAGGATGCCTTCCTCAGCATGTTGCAGGCGCTGCATCAGGTCGGGGTCCGGCTGTCGCGCTGCGACAGCGAAGAGCGCTTGCTGCACGATGCGGTGGCCCTTGCCCGCCAGGAGCTGCAGTTCGATCGCATCGCCATCTTCCTGATCGACCATGAATGCAAGACCATGCACGGCACCTGGGGCACCAACGAGGCGGGTGAGCTGGTCGATGAGCGGCACTTCGTCAGCGCCATCCCGGAGCATCCCACTGTGCAGGAGGCGCTGCGGCGCAAGGACTATGTGCTGGTGCTGGAGGACGCCCCGCTCTATTACGAACAGCAGGAGGTGGGCCGTGGCTGGAATGCCATGGTGTCGCTGTGGGACGGGACCACGCCCATCGGCTGGATCGCCGCTGACAACCTGCTCTGGCGCCGCCCCCTCAAGGCCTATCAGAGCGAGATCTTCAAACAATATGCCGCCGTGCTCTCCCAGTTGCTGATCCGCCAGCGCACCCAGGCCACTTTGGAGCGCTTCAACCGTGAGTTGGAGCAAAGGGTGCAGGAGCGGACCCGGCAGCTGGCCGATACCAACCGGGCGCTGGAGGAGGCCAACCGGCGCCTCTCCCTGCTGTCGCTGGAGGATCCCCTGACCGGGATCGCCAACCGTCGCCAGTGGGATCTCACCATGGAGCGGGAGTGGGAGCGGGCGCGGCGTCATCAGGGGGTGTTGGCGGTGCTGATGATCGACGTGGATGAGTTCAAGTCCTACAACGATCACTTCGGCCACGGCAAGGGGGATCAATGCCTGCAACGGGTCGCAACCCTGCTGCAGGAGGCGGAGCGACGCCGCACCAATCTGGTGGCCCGCTATGGTGGTGAGGAGTTCGTGATCCTGCTGTGCGCCCCGCAGCCCGGGGAGGCGGAGCGGCTGGCGGAGCAGATCCACCGGGCGCTTGCTGAGTTGCAGATCGCGCATCCGGCCTCCCGGGTAGCGGAGGTGCTCACGGTCAGCATCGGCTTCAGCTATCTCATCCCCTCGGCAGACAAGGGATGGCAAACCCTGACGGAGCAGGCGGATCAGGCGCTCTATCACGCCAAGTCGCAGGGGCGGGCCTGTACTCTGGCCTATCGCTGACGCTGGCCGGCCCTCTCTCCTTTAGGACGGCGGCCCTCTTCCTCGGCATAAGTGTGGTCGCAAGCGTTTCTCGCCCCTTGATGCGTGGCGATGATCCCCGGGTCTGGCTAGAATGGGGGCCCATTTTCCACAGACAGATCCCGCACCATGACCCTATCCGGATTTCAAGGCCTGGTCTTTGACCTCGACGGCACCCTGGTGGACTCCATGCCGCTGCACCTGGCCGCCTGGGAGCATGCCGCCCGTGAGTTTGGCTTCCAGTTCGATGCCGACTGGTTCTATGAGCTGGGTGGCATGCCCAGCCGCAAGATAGCCCTGCTGGTGGCCGAGGTGCAGCAGATAGCGCTGGATCCCCTGATGGTGACGCGCTGCAAGACCGAGCACTATGTGGCCAACCTGCACAAGGCAACCCCCTTCCCCGCCATGCTGGAGCTGGTCAAACGCTTCCACGGCCAGATCCCCATGGGGATCGGCACAGGGTCACCTCGGATCAATGCCGAGGCCGTGTTGCGCAATACCGGACTGGATCGCTACTTCCCCGTGGTGGTGACCGCCGACGATGTGGATCTGCACAAACCCCATCCTGACACCTTCCTGCTGGTGGCAAGCCGACTGGGCATAGCACCTGGCAACTGCCTGGTGTTCGAGGATACGGGAATAGGTGCCCAGGCCGGGCAGGCCGCCAACATGCAGGTATGCATGATCAAGGAAGGAAAACCGGTCGGATTGAGCTATTGAGATTAGTCAGACGAGGTGGATCACTGGGTCGGGGCAGATAAAAGACCCACTCTCATACGGGACAGGCAATAAACATGAGAGTGGGGATGGCGTCGGTCAGCGGCTGGCGCAGGACGACGAGGGGGCGAGCATCATTGCTCGCTGCTACCGCCCTGATTGTCATCATAACGGCCCGGGGCGCCGTGGGGGCGCGGTGCCATGGAGACGCGTGGCTTGCGAGCCCGCTGGATGCTGACGGCAGGGCGACCGGAGTGCATGGCGATGGTGGAAATCTTGGCCTTGTAGACCAGTTGCTGATTGCCATGGGCGTCGGTCAGCAGCACGCTGTACTGGTCGAAGCCACTGATGGTCCCTTCCAGTTTGATGCCGCTCACCAGGAAGATGGCGACCTGACTGCGGTTCTTGCGCAACCAGTTGAGGGCAGAATCTTGCCCGTTCCCAAGGGAGAAGGCTTGCTCAATCGTAGAGTAGCTTGGGGATTCAGTTGTCATAAATTATTGTCCCGCGGAAAAAAGTGGCGTTTGATTGTGCTAAATGACCACTGGCTTGTCAAAGCCATTCTCTTTCGTTACTGAAGCTGAACGAGCTAATGAACAGGGCTGGTGGTTAGCGGCGGTGGCTGCAATAATTGGCGCCTCTGGCCGTTCGCGGCCTCCTGCTGGGGTCTTATCTTGCATTCGGTTTCACACCAACACCCAACCACCTATACCCATGACGCGACGGCCTGTGAAGAGTGCGACCTGCTGGTGCCGGCCACGACACTCGCGGTGGGGGAGGCGAGCGACTGCCCGCGCTGCGGTCACGTCCTGAGCCGTCACCTGCCGCAGCAGGAACGCAGGCCACTGGCCTACGGTTTTGCCGCCCTCATCATGTTCGGGCTCTCCAATGTCTTCCCCTTCATGGCGTTCTCGGCCAAGGGGCTCGGGCAGGAGATGAGTTTCCTGCAGTGCATCACCACCCTGGTGGATCAGGGCTACCTGTTTCTCGGGGCCGTGCTGAGCCTGACCCTGATCGGCCTGCCGCTGGTCTACATCGGCTCCATCATGCTGGTGCTGTGGCGGCTCGACAAAGAGATGCACAGCAACGCCTTGCGCTCCCTCGGTCGTTTGCTGTGCAGGATCAAGCCCTGGTTGATGGTGGATGTCTTCCTGATAGGGGTGCTTATCTCCCTGGTCAAGTTGATGGGCATGGCCGATATCAAGATGGGGCTGTCGTTTTGGGCCTTCGTCGGCTACACCCTGCTGCTGATCAAGATGATCTCGTCGCTGGACAGAATGTGGCTGTGGCAGCGGCTGTTCGGCCCGACCGAGGCGAGGGATCTGGCTCCCGAGGCCAGTGCCCTGCAATCCGGGCTGGTGGGTTGCCATATCTGCGGTGCCCTGAGCGAGGCCGGCGCCGACACCTGTTCGCGCTGTGGCGATCACCTGCATCAGCGCAAGCCAGGGGGCTTGAACCGCACCTGGGCGCTGCTCATCACCTCGGTGATCCTCTATATCCCCGCCAACCTCTACCCCATCATGGACACAGTGTTTCTGGGGGATGACAGCCCCTCGACCATATTGGGCGGGGTGATCCTGCTGTGGGCCATGGGCTCCTATCCCATCGCCGCCATTATCTTCTTTGCCAGCGTGGTGGTGCCCATGGTGAAGATACTGGCGCTGCTGTGGCTTTGCTTCATGGTGCAGCGGGGTCAGGTCAGCTCGCCTCTCGGCAAACTCAAGCTCTACCGCATGACCGAATTTGTGGGGCGCTGGTCGATGATCGATGTCTTCGTGGTGGCCATACTGGCTGGCCTCATCCGGCTCGACAATCTGATGACCATCTACCCGGGCCCCGCGGCCGTTGCTTTTGCCGGGGTCGTGTTGATCACCATGGTGGCCGCCATGAGTTTCGATTCCCGCCTGATCTGGGATTTACAACAAGGAGAGCGCGACCGTGAGTGAGCGTAAGAAAAGGTGGAAACCCGGCTCGGATTTTCTGAGCTCGGCCGCCGCTATCTGGATGGTGCCCATGCTGGCGCTATTCATCGGAGCCTGGATGCTGTTCCAGCACTGGTATTCGCAGGGCCCCAGCTTCACCCTGACCGTGGCCACTGCCGAGGGCATAGTGGCGGGCAAGACGGTGATCCGCTCCCGGGAAGTGGAGGTGGGCCGCATAGAGGCGGTGGAGCTCAGCGACGACTACAGCCATGCGGTGCTCAAGGCGCGACTGACCAATGCCGCCGCTGGCATGCTCAAGAAGGACAGCCAGTTCTGGGTGGTCAAGCCCAGAGTCGGCCGGGAAGGGGTCTCCGGCCTCGGCACCCTGCTCTCCGGCGCCTATATCGAGCTCTCCCCCGGCAAGAAGGGCCGGGCCCGTGGCGAATATGCCATGCTGGACAGGCCGCCGCTGGCGTCTCTGGATGCCAAGGGGCTGCGGCTCTCCCTCACCAGCAGCGATGCGAGTGCGCTGGGGGTGGGTTCACCGATCAACTACCAGGGCTTCACCATAGGTCAGGTGGAGGAGGCGAATTTCCTGCCGGAGAAGAGCGAGATGCAGTATCAGCTCTTCATCAACGCGCCTTACGACATCCTGGTGAGCAGCAACTCCCGCTTCTGGTTGACCCCGGGCTTTGAGGTCTCCATGAGCAGCGAGGGGATGAAGGTCAAGATGGACTCCCTGGAGAGTCTGATCAACGGTGGCATCACCATGGGCCTGCCTCCGGGCTGGGTGCCGGGGGAACAGGTCAAGCAGCAGGACGAGTTCGTGCTGTTCAAGGATGAGGCGAGCGTGCTGGCCGGTAGCCTGAACCAGTTCATCGATTACGTCTTCCTGTTCGAGAATGACGTCGGTGGCCTGCATCCCGGTGCCGCCGTGCAGTACCGTGGCATCCGGGTCGGCACCGTCATCTCGGCCCCTTACCTCATCGACGATCAGGGTGTACAGCTGTTCAAGAGCCGCCAGATCCCGGTGCTGGCGAGGATCGAGGTACAGCGTCTGTCCCATCGCTATGCCAACGCCGAGAAAGAGCAGTGGCGCGCCCTGTTCAGCAAGCAGTTCAAGGAGGGTCTGAGAGCCAGCCTCAAGACCTCCAGCCTGCTGACTGGTGGCAAGGTGGTGGATCTGAACTTCTACCCGGATGCCCCCGCCTACCAGCCGATCAAGCTGGCGGGTTATCCGGTGTTCCCGACCGCCCAGGCCGGGCTGGATCAGATAGAGCGCAAGGTGAACCTCATCCTCGACAAGTTCGTCGACATGGACATGGCCACCACGCTGACCCAAGTCAACAGCACCCTGGTGACCCTGGACAAGACGCTCAAACACGTCAGCGCCGTGAGCGCCAATCTGGAGCAGTTCACCGGCCAGAGTGCGACCCAGCAGCTGCCGGCGTCCCTCAATCAGAGCCTCAAGCAGTTGCAGGAGACGCTGCAGACCTATGATGCCGGCTCCCAGACCAACCAGGAGCTGCGACAGTCGGTGCAGTCCCTCAACCAGCTGATGAGTGAGCTGCAACCGCTGGTCCATTCCCTGAATGAGCAGCCGAGTTCGCTGATCTTCGATCGCTCCCGCCCCCGGGATCCTGAGCCCAAGCGAGGAAAATGATGAAAAAACGGATGATGACCCTGGCCATGCTGGGGCTGCTGGCGGCTTGCAGTTCGGCTCCCACCAGCTTGCACTACTACTCGCTCGATACCGGCAGCCAGCCGGCAGGCGCCACGGTGGCGCAGCCACAACACCAGCTGGTGCTGCGCCCCATCACCCTGTCCGGCCAGCTGGATCGGATGAGCCTGGTCTATCAGCTGGCGGGCAATGAGCTGCATTTTGCCGAGTACCATCGCTGGGCGGGATCGCTTGACGCCCAGTTGAACCAGCTGACGCTGAACGGCCTCTCCAGCCGCCTGCCGGGCTGGGTGGTGCGCCAGGATGGGGCCCGCAAGGGACCTGTGCTGAGCATCTCGGTGGAACGTTTCCAGGGTAGGGAGGATGGCCGTGCCCTGTTGAGCGGCCGCTGGCGGCTGCTGACGGAGGAGGGCACTGTGTTGCGGGATGTCCCCTTCCAGCAGGAGCGGGTGTTGCCTGCCGATGGTTATGGCGTGCTGGTGGACGAACTGGGGCAGGGCTGGCAGCAACTGCTCGACCAGATCGCTACGGAAGTGCGCAAGACGAGCTGATGACGCAATGAAAAACGGGAGGCCAAGGCCTCCCGTTTTGTTATCTGCTGTGGACGGATTCGGATTATTGCTGAACCTCCGAGACCCCCTGTACCTTGACCTCGACCCGACGATCCGGGGCCAGGCAGACGATCAGATCGCGCTTGGACGTGTTGGTGCAGCTGTCGCCAGTGACGGGTGACCCCTCACCGTGCCCTTCCACATTGACCTTGCCAGCAGGCAGACCCTTGCCAACCAGGTAGTCAGCCACGGTCTGTGCCCGTTGCTCGGAGAGTTTCTGGTTGTAGGCATCGGAGCCGATGCGGTCGGTGTAGCCGATGACGGTGGCGGAGCCATCCTTGGGTCTGGCTTCCTCGATCTGGTTGTAGAGGGTATCCAGTGCCTGACCGGCTTCCGGTTTGAGGGTGGCCTTGTTGAAGTCAAACAGCACGTCAGAGCTCAGGGTGAACTGCTTGTCGACGACCACGGGCTCGGGCGCCGGCGCCGGGGCGGCGACCGGCACAGCTGCAGCTACCTGACCGAAGCGGTAGACGGCGGCCAGCGAGAGCAGGCCGTTATCCATGCGCAGGCCAGTATCCTCTCTGCTGCCGTAAGGAGAGCTGTACTGGTATTCGAGGCGGGCCGCCCAATCCAGGTTGAAGGCGTATTCGGCTCCGAGGGCCCCGACGAAGGTGAAGTCATTGTCACTGTCCAGATTGTCGCTGCTGGTCCAGCCATAGCCGCCACCGATGCGGCCATAGAGGTCCAGGTTGTCTGCAACCGGGAAGCCCAGCTTCAGCGTGAGCTGGGCCAGCTGCGCCTCGACAGAGTCGTTGAAGACACCGGCATTTCTGGTGCCGTTGTACTTGAGTTTGCCAAGGTAGTCGTAACCCAGTTCGATTCCCAGATTCTGGTTGATTTGGTAACCAGCGAAGGCACCGGCACCCACTTCATCGTCGTCTTTGTCTTCAGTGATGATGGTGTTGCTCTCGTCGACGCCGTAGAAGTTGGACCAACCCAGTTTGGCACCGCCATACCAGGTATTGTCTTGTCCGGCCGCCTGAGCGTTGGCCGCAAGCAAGCCTGAGACCAGCAAGGTAATCAGTGTTTTTTTCATATGAAGCCTCTGCAATTTTATCTGTGGAGAGATCGAACTCGTATCGCCTCTTTGGGTTGAGCCTGTAACCAGTCACAACATGTTTAAACGTAGACCGTTTCTTTTTAATCACAAGCAACTGATATAAAACATATTGTGATAACTATTCGCATCATAGAGGAGTTAAAAGAAGAAGGGGCTAGTATGGCTCCAATTTGTGATGGGCGTCATATGAGTTATTTTTTTACAGACTGTCGTGGGGTTCAAAAAAGGCCGACGGATGTCGGCCTGTTGCAATGGGGTCATTACTGGGGGATGAACTCGTACTGTTGCTCGATGAAGGCTCCGGCCCGCTCGCTCAGGGCGGCGTGTACAAGGGTGGTGGGATGCACCTGATCCCAGAACATCTTGCCTTCGCAATTGAGCTCGCTTGCGCTGCGGCGGGCTATCGGGCTGGCGACGGCCTGGGCCAGCAGGGGGTTGCCGGTGATGGCGAGGCGCTCCTGCGGGGTGAAGGAGGCGAGTTGGCTGTCGGTGTTGGCATTGCGGGAGGCGAACGGCTTCCACACATAGCCGCCGTCGTAGCAGGCATTCTCGGTGTCACTCAGGCCGAAGTTCTGCGGCTCACGCAACATCTCGGCGAATTGCTTGTCGATCTCGAACAGCTTGACCAGGCCGGTGGGAGCCAGCTGGCGTGCCAGGTTCAGCAGTAACTCGTTGTGGTAGGCCGAGACATGGCTGGCTGCCTCCACCACCTTCTGGCTGCGGGCCGACGGGTTCTGGCCCAGATCCGGCAGGTTGAACAGCAGGATCTGCTTTGCGCCGTTCAGCACCAGGCGGTTGGCCGAGTCGCTGATGACGTCGCGCACCCGCTTGGCATCCTGCTCGGTGTTCCAGCCATAGGCCAGATAGTCGTTGGCGCCGACCCAGAGGATCACCAGATCGTCCGGCTTGAGGCTGTCTTTTGCCAGGAACTGGGTGATCTCGTAATCCAGGTTGTTGATGACCTGATACTTGGGGTTCCAGGAGATCTTGTTGTAGGCCACCGCGGTGGCGCCCCCTTCCGCCTCGTTGGCGATCTTCAGCCCCGGGAACTGTTGTGTCAGTTGCTCCAGCCAGACGGGCCCGTTGGAGAAGCGGCCCTGGTAGTAGGGCGGGCTGGAGGGGAGATAACCGCGCATCTTGTCGTACATCTTGCCGGTATCGGACAGGCTGTCACCAAACATCACTATACGGGAGAAGGCGGGGCGACTGTCGGCTGCCTGAACGCTCAGCGCGAAGAGTCCCACTACACATAGAAGCCATTTTTTCATATTGTCGTTCTCATTGAATTGGAAGCAGGCGGTACCTGCGGGCTGTTCCTCGATGGGACAACGCGGGCTGGGTACCCGTTTTGCCATGTTGCAGGGTATTTAGCCGAATAAAATTCTGCAGCATGGGATGTCGATTAAATCGATTACGGTCACACTCGACTCCCCCAGATGGGGGCCGCTTCACGTTTGTTTCACGGAGGAAGGGGCAAGATGAGCTCATACCGCAACGAACAGGAGCATGAAATGAACAAAGCAAGCGTAATCGGCCTGGTGGCCCTGATGTCCGTATCCTCTTTCGCCATGGCGGCCTACACAGGCCCGCAGGAGCAGAACAAGGTATCCGTCGCGCAGCTGAAAGACGTGGCGGATGACCAGTGGGTCACCCTGGAAGGCAAGCTGGTCAAGCATCTGGGTGGCGAGAATTACCTGTTCAAGGACAGCAGTGGCGAGGTGGAAGTAGAGGTGGATCAGAAGGTGTGGCGGGGCACCGAAGTAGGCCCGGACGATCTGATCCGCATCCGTGGCGAGGTTGACCACAGCTGGAACAAGACCGAGGTGGAGGTCGAGAGTCTGGAGAAGGTGGGCGCGGCGGCGCAGAGCCAGGGTGGCTTCATCGCCAAATAAGGCCAATCCCGGCACCAGCTGGCCAGATGTGAAGAGGGCGCTTGATATCAAGCGCCCTTTTTCATGCTGTCAGCCTAACCCGCCCGGCTGGCGACGGTACGCTTGAACCCCTTCTCGGCCTGATTGACCTTGTAGAGGTAGCGGCGCGCCTCCGCCTTGGGGTGTTGCTCGGTCAGCACCTGATAGACCGCCTCAGGGGAGAGCCGGTTGATCATGTCCGGTGCGGCCTTGCGGTTGCTGGAGAAAGTGTTGAGCACTCCACCGGCGCCGCCGTTATAGGCGGAGATCACCGCATAGCGACGGGACTGGGGATCCTGGATATCCGCCAGGTAGACGGTCTGCAGCAGGTGCAGATAAGCCGTCCCCACGTCGATGTTGTAGGCCGGGTTGAACAGGTCTTCCCGGGTCGGCTGGCCATTCTTGCCCTTGACCCGCACATAGACGTCCCGTCCTGCGGTAGCCGGGATCACCTGCATCAGACCATAGGCGTTGGCGTGGCTGACTGCATAGGGGTTGAAGCTGCTCTCGGTCTTGATCACCGCGTAGATCAGGCTCTCGGCGACCCCGTACTTGCGGGAGGCATCGCGGATGATGCTGGCGTACTTGTAACCGCGCCTGTCCTCATGGTTCGCCACCATGGGCATGTCGACGAAGAAGATGGTGCGGATGCCAAGGGTGCGCTTCTTCATCGCCGTGCTGAGCAGGTAGTCGGCATAGCGCTCGGCGCGCCAGTCGGAGCGGATCGGCTGACCCTGATTGTCCAGCACCTGGCCATAGAGGAAGGGCTCGCCGCCGGGCATGATCTCCCGATCCGAGTAGAGATCCACTTCCGCCGGATCGTCCGGGGTCAGCAGGGTCTCTATGATGGCACGGCGCAGATGGGCGCGGGGATCGATGCCAGAGACGGTCTCCACCATGATGTGGCCGTTGGAGAAGTCGATGTGGGCCCGGCTCTTGTACTGATCCGTGTATTTGACGTAGTCAAACTTGCCTGCGAACAGCGCCTCACGCCCCCAGATCTCGTTCACGTTATGGGAGAGCGCGCTGATCATGTGTTCAAAACCGCGCACATCCTTGCCGTCGACCAGATCCTCCTCCTCTCCACCGGATTCGGGAGAGGAGGAGCAGGCAGAGAGAAACAGCAAGGCGCACAGCAGCCAAAAAATTCGACCCATAAGATCCTCAAGCTGGGCGGTGGGGCCGCCCGTCATTCAACGGCTGTGGGCCAGGGGAGATGGGCCATTGATGGCCCGGTGTGAGAATGCGTCCCCTGCTCACAGATAAAATTCACTGGCCGCGGGTGAGGAGAGGGATTGCCGTCCATAGCCACAGCCTGGCGTTTTCACCGCTCATCGGCTGCGCCTGGAGCGGGATGACGGTTCACGGCCACGTCTTGGATCCCTCAGTCTTGCCCGCCGATAGCGCTTATTGGCTGGGAGGGGTGTAGCCGTCGATGGCCACTTCACCCGCTTCGAACAGGTAGCTCACCATCTCCTTTTCCAGCAGTTGACGATGCTCGACGTTCATCATGTTCAGCTTCTTTTCATTGATCAGCATCACCTGTTTTTTCTGCCATTCGGTCCAGGCTTCCTTGCTGATGTTGTCAAAGATCCGCTTGCCGAGCTCACCGGGGTAGAGTTGAAAATCCAGACCCGGCGCCTCTTTCTTCAGACGCTGACAAAATACGGTACGGCTCATGTTGACCTCTATGGTTGCAACTCAGGGTTGTAAGTCCGGGTAGGCGAGCAGGCGGGCCGTGGCGGCCGCCAACCCCACCTCGGCAGGATGGCGTAAGTTATACCAGAGTCGGGAATCCGCTTCCATGAGCAGCGGGGGCGGGGGCGCAGCCATTTCGATCAGCAAAGGCCGGATATCGAGGTGAAAGTGACTGAAAGTGTGGCGAAAGCCAGTCAATTCCCGATAATCGGTCTCGCCCAGGCCCAGCGAATGCAATCGTCCCTCCACCTCGGCCAGCGACTCCACCTGCGGGAAGCAGTAGAGCCCGCCCCAGATCCCCTGAGGTGGCCGTTTCTCCAGCAGCAGCTGATCGCCGTGGCGAATGAGCAGCATGATGCCGGCGCGGGCCGGAATGCTCTTCTTCGGCTTGCTGTTGGGATAGGCGGTGGGATTGCCCTGCGACAGCCCCTGGCAATCGGCCTGCACCGGGCAACGCTCGCAGGCGGGCTTGCTGCGGGTGCAGACGGTGGCCCCCATGTCCATCATGGCCTGATTGTACTGGGCCACCCCGAGCCGCGGGGTGAGGCGGGTCGCCAGCTCCCAGAGATCGGTTTCCACCTGCTTCTGACCGGGCCAGCCCGGCAGCGCCAGCCAGCGGGTGAGCACCCGCTTCACGTTGCCGTCCAGAATGGCGTGGGGCTGGCCCAGGGACAGGGAGAGCACGGCACCCGCGGTGGAGCGGCCTATGCCGGGCAGCGCCATCACCTCATCAAGTTGTTCCGGAAACAGGCCGCCGTGCAGATCGCGGATAGTCTGGGCGGCCTTGTGCAGGTTGCGGGCCCGGGCGTAGTAACCGAGCCCGGTCCAATGGTGCAGCACCTCGTCGACGGGGGCGTCGGCCAGGGCCAGTACATCGGGGAAGCGGGCCATGAAACGTTCGTAATAGGGGATCACAGTAGCGACCTGAGTCTGCTGCAGCATGATCTCGGAGATCCAGACCCGGTAGGGGGTCTTGTCCTGCTGCCAGGGCAGGGTCTTGCGGCCGTGGATCTGGTACCAGTCCAGGATCCTGGTGGCGAAAGTCGCGTTGTCTGAGTTGCTCACATTCTGCTCATTTTTGTCGATTAAAAAGGGGAGCTCTCGGGCTCCCTCTTGCAATAGGCGACTGGCCAGCGAGGCCGGCCAGTCGGATTATCCGCGCCAGTCCTGCAGTGCCTTGAGGCTGGCGTGCTGGTTGCCGACCTGCAGGATGATGTAATCCTGGGCGATGGCGACCAGGGTCACCCCGGGGGCGACCTCGCTGCCCTCGTGCAGCTCCCGCCCGTTGATCACCACGGCTCGCTTGGCCGGGTCGGAGGAGTAGTTATGAGCCCCGTAGGACAGGGGCGGCACCTGCTGTTTCAGGGCAGGATCCAGGGCGCTGAGGGGCATGGCCTGCGGGCTGCTGGCCGCCGGTGCCGGGCTGGACTCTTCCTGAAGTGGCGTGTTGTTGAGCGCCTGCATGATGCGTTCGGCCAGGCTCTGGCCATCATTGCTGGCAGCCGGGGTCGCCTGGGCCGGTGCGGCGGCTTTGGGAACGACCACGGGCTCCGGCAGCGGCGGGGGCAGGGGGCGCGTGACCATGGGTTTGGGCTCGACCCGCACGAAGGGCGGTGTCACCAGCTCCTTTATCTCGACCCTCTGCTCTATGGGTTTGAGGTGATAGAGGTGCCAGCCGTAGTTGGCGCCCGCGCCCATGAGCAGGGCGAGGGGGGCCAGCAGCCACCAGATCCAGCGGCGGTTCGGCTCTTCCTCCTGGCTCACGGGCAGGCCCATGAGCGGCATGTGGGGAGTGAACTGGGGTTGATCGGCCCGGCGCAGGGCTTTGAGCAGGGTAGACATCAGGAAGCCTCATCCACTTGGGGATCCATGGGCTCGGCGGCCATGGTATCCAAATCGACCGGGACGCTGTTGCGCAGGGCATCATCTTCCAGTCTGGGCATGGGTTCACCGGCCTGCACGTTCAGCCGCAGCAGGGTATTGCTGCCGGCGATCCCGTCCGGGGTCAGCCCCTGCTCGCGCTGAAACTGCTGCAGCTTGTTCTTGAGTTGGGCATCGAAGCGACTCACCTTGCGATCCGGCTGCTGCATGGCGCGGCTCAGCGCATTGTCCAGCCACTGCACCTGGGTTGCACCGGCATTGTTGCCGATCAGGGTCACCCCGCCCTTGGGCATGCGCCACAGCAGGGTGTAGCTGCCCCCCCAGACATCGGACAGCCACTGCCGGTCTACTTGCCAGCTCTGGTTTCCGATGAGCAGGTTGGCCTTGTCCGGACCGAGGTTCACCAGGGTGGCGTAGTAGAGGCCGCCGGTCTCATCGGTCAGGCTGACCAAGGCCGGGTGTTGCAAGGCTTGCAGCTCCGCCAGGGAGGCGTCGCCCTCCTGACAGCGCAGGCCGGCGCGCGGTGCATTGTCACAGGTCGCCTCCTCCGGCTCGGTCTGGTAGCCCCACACCTTGTAGAGATTCTGCATGGCGCTATCGGGTTCGAGCGCCTGATTGATGGCGCGGGTCAGCTGTTCCTGCTGCTCCGGGGTCTCATCCACCTTGACCGGTACCTCCACCTTGACCAGGGGCCGGGCGGGGAAGACCCCGAACAACTGCCAGCCCCACCAGCCGGCGGCGACCAGCAGGGCCCCCACCAGCGCGACGGTCAGGCCGGACTGCCAGGTGCCCTCGTCGCGAATGCCGCTCACCTCATAGGCCGCCTGGCTGATGTCGCCGTGCACTATCTTGTGGCTGCCACGGGCGAAGGCGGCGATCAGGGCGCGATCACAGATGAGGTTGATGAGCCGCGGGATACCGCCGGAGAGGCGATGCAGGGTCAGTATCGCCTTGGGGCTGAAGATGGGCTGGATGCAGCCTGCCACCTGCAGCCGGAAGCGCACATAGGCGTCCACGTCCTGGCGTGACAGCGGCAGCAGGTGATAGCGGGCGGTGATGCGCTGGGCCAGCTGGCGCAGCAGGGGCTGGCGCAGCATCTGCTGCAGCTCGGGCTGACCGATGAGCACCACTTGCAGCAGTTTCTTCTCGTCGGTCTCCAGGTTGGTGAGCAGTCGCAATTGCTCGAGCACGCCGGGCAGCAGATGCTGGGCTTCATCCACCAGCACCACGCTGCGCTTGCCCGCCGCCAGGTTGGCCAGCAGGTGATCGCGAATGAGATCGAACAGCAGCTTGAGGCCGGCGTCCTTGTCGTACGGCAGCTGGAACTCGTCGCAGATGGCCGCCAGCAGATCTCGCTCGGTCAGGGAAGGATTGAGGATGTAGGCGATCTCGGTGTCGGCCGGCAACTGCTGCAACAGGCAGCGGGAGACCGTGGTCTTGCCCGTGCCTACTTCACCGGTGAGCAGCACGAAGCCTCCTCCGTCCTGCAACCCGTAGTTGAGGTGGGCAAGGGCCTCCCCGTGACGTTCGCTCATATAGAGGTATTTGGGGTTGGGCGAGATGGAGAACGGCGGCTCCGACAGACCGAAGAACTGTGTGTACATAAGGATCCATTCCATTGTTATGGCGGCAGGTTAAAGCCTCCCCACAGGGATGTCAAAGACCCGGATACCATAAGAGGAGTCTCCTGCCCGATGGCTGAAACGGCGGGGGTGGTCGGGATCGAATTATGGCGAGAAAAAGTGGCTGGCCAGGGGGCGCTGTCCCTCTGCCATGGCCCGGTTCGCCAGCCTGATCTGAGGGGGGGATGAGCGAGGGGATCGTCGTGTATGGCGGTCAAAAGCGGTATCATGGAGGCAAGTTATCGAGGCCGATTTATCGAGGGAGAGTGCGCGTGCAGACTTATCTGGTTGGGGGGGCGGTCCGGGATCGCCTGTTGGGATTGCCACAGGGGGACAGAGACCATCTGGTGGTCGGTGCCACAGTTCAGCAGATGCTGGCGCTCGGCTTCACCCAGGTCGGTCGCGACTTCCCGGTATTTCTCCACCCCAGGACCCAGCAGGAGTACGCCCTGGCGCGCACCGAGCGCAAGCAGGGGAAGGGTTATACCGGCTTCGTGTGCCACGCCTCGCCCGAGGTGACGCTCGAACAAGACTTGTTACGCCGGGATCTTACCATCAACGCCATCGCCGAAGACGAGCATGGGCAACTGCACGATCCCTATGGCGGCATCCAGGATCTGGAGGCGCGGCTGCTGCGCCACGTCTCCCCGGCCTTTGCCGAGGATCCCCTGCGCATCCTGCGGGTCGCCCGCTTCGCCGCCCGCTTTCATGCCCAGGGTTTCACCGTGGCGCTTGAGACGCTGGCGCTGATGCGGGAGATGACAGAGGCCGGTGAGCTCGCCCACCTGACCCCGGAGCGGGTCTGGAAGGAACTGGAGAAGGTGCTGCTGGGGCAGACCCCAGCGGTCTTCTTCGAGGTATTGCGCGAGTGCGGCGCCCTCAAGGCGCTGTTCCCCGAGCTGGATGCCCTGTTCGGGGTGCCGGCACCCGCCAAGTGGCACCCGGAGATCGACACCGGCATCCACACCCTGATGGTGCTGGAGCAGGCCTGTCAGCGCTCCCCCGAATTGCCGGTGCGCTTCGCCGCCCTCTGCCACGACTTCGGCAAGGGGCTGACCCCGCCCGCGTTCTGGCCGAGCCATCATGGCCACGGCCAGAAGGGGCTGCCGCTCATCCGCGATTTCTGCGAGCGTTTCCGGGTGCCGAACGACTGCCGGGATCTGGCGCTGCTGGTGAGCGATCTGCACACCCATATCCACATCGCCTTCGAGCTCAAGCCGGCGACCCTGCTCAAGCTGTTCGACAAGGCGGATGCCTGGCGCAGGCCCGAGCGGTTTGCCCAGCTGCTGGATGCCTGCCGTGCCGATTTCCACGGCCGTACCGGCTTCGAGGAGAAGGTCTACAGCCAGCCTGACTACGTGGCCCAGGCGCTCGAGGCGGCCCAGGCCGTTCCGGTCAAGGAGATAGTGGCGGCTGGCTTCAAGGGGGAGGAGATCCGCGAGCAACTCGCCAGGCGGCGGCTCGATGCCATCAGCCGGGTGCGCGATGACTGGACCTTTATCGAGGAGTGATGCCGGTCTCGAATGCCACGCATAAAAAAGCCCGAGTCAGTGACTCGGGCTTTTTGTCATCGGGCGCTTGGGCTTTAGGAGAAGCAGGCCTGCAGCACGTAGAAGATGGCGATGGCCAGGATGGCGCCGGCGGGCAGGGTGATGACCCAGGAGATCACTATGTTGCGCAGCACGCCGAGGTTCAGGGCCGCGATGCCGCGGGCCAGACCTACCCCCATCACGGCACCCACCAGAGTCTGGGTGGTGGAGATGGGCAAGCCGGTGCCAGAGGCGATCACCACGGTAGCGGCGGTGGCGAGCTGGGCGGCGAAGCCACGGCTCGGGGTCAGGTGAGTGATACCCGTCCCCACGGTCGCCATCACCTTCTCACCCATGGTGGCGAGGCCGATGACGATGCCGATGCCGCCGAGCGGCAGGATCCACCAGGCGATGTGGGAGTTGCCGGTGATCTGGCCGGCACTCTCGACTGTGGATACCACGGCGGAGAGCGGACCTATGGCGTTGGCCACGTCGTTGGAGCCGTGAGCGAAGGCCATGGCACAGGCGGTGATCACCATCAGGATGCCGAACACCTTCTCCACGTTGGCGAAGTGCATCTTGTTGTCATCCTGCGGGTTGTACTGCTGACCGCGAATGTAGAACCAGCCACCGATGGAGAGGGTCACCGAGATGGCGATGGAGAGCAGTATGCCCTCGCCGTCGCTCAGGTGCAGACCGACGTGGGTCAGCCCCTTCTTGATGGTCACCAGGCAGATGACCAGCGCGGTCAGGAACATGTAGAAGGGGACATAGCGCTTGGCGTTGGCCAGCGGGTTGTCGGTGTTGAAGATGAGCTTCTGCACGCTGATGAACATGAAGTAGGCGATGATGCCCGAGATGGCCGGGGTGACCACCCAGGAGCCGACGATACCGCCAAACTTGCTCCACTGTACCGCTTCCGGGCCGACGCTCACCACGGCGAAGCCGACGATGGCGCCGATGATGGAGTGGGTGGTGGAGACGGGCCAGCCGAAGTAGGAGGCCAGGATCAGCCAGAGGCCGGCCGCCAGCAGGGAGGCGATCATGCCGAGCACCAGCAGATCCGGGGTATCGGTGAAGGCATTGGTATCTATGATACCGTTACGGATCGTCGCCGTGACTTCGCCACCGGCCAGATAGGCACCGGCGAACTCGAAGATCATGGCGATGATGATCGCCTGACGTATGGTCAGAGACTTGGTGCCGACCGATGTGCCCATGGCGTTGGCGACGTCATTCGCCCCTATGCCCCAGGCCATCAAAAAGCCGAACAAGGCCGCCACGAGCACCAGGGTGGTGCCGTAATTTGCGATAATGTCCATTAGTAGTGTTTACCCAGTCAGTCGATTACGAACGAGCCAGCATCAATTCCAGACGGGCGCCAACGCGCTCGGCCTGATCAGCCAGGTCACCTACCCATTCGAGGATCTTGTAGAGGAACATAACGTCGATCGGATTGTATTTCTGCTCAACGGCTTGCAACTGTTGGCGCAGCCCGATCTGCATGGTGTCAGTATCGTCCTCGATGAGATCCAGCTGGTGGATCATCTCGGCAACCATTTCAACTTCACGTCCTTTAAAGCCGGTTTCGAGCAGCTCATCGAGTTCTCCGATGGCTTTTTCGGCTTGGGCGGTCGCATCGATACAACGTTTGAGATAGGCCATGAAGTCGGCACGCATCTCGGCGGGGAATTCCATTCGACGACCAAGCATGCGGCCGGAGATATCCTTGGCACGGTTGGCAATCTTGTCTTGCTGGGTCAGCAGCTCCAGCAGGTCGGTACGGGCGACCGGCAGGAACAGGCCACGAGGCAGTTTCAGACGAATTTCACGTTTGAGGATATCCGCTTCTTTTTCCAGCTGGGCGATCTGCTGCCGGATCTTCTCGGCATCTTCCCAACGGTCTTCGGCAACGGCATCAAAGAAGGGAACCAACTGCTGGGAGCACTGGTGAACCTTGACGATATGCTTCTGCAGCGGCTTGATGGGGGACTTGGCGAAAAGCCCCAGAATAGTATTTACTGGCATGGCCAAACCTGTGTCGGTGAAAAAACACTCGATACGATTTTAGGAGGGGCGCAGGATAACCGAACTATGCCCTTAATAAAACCGTGAATTAATCTAGATGATTCGCTGGCATTATATCCTCGCGATCGAGATCATGCCCCCCAAAGTTGCCTGCCGCCCGGAATAACTATGCAAACTGAGATCGAGATAAAATTTTTTGTCGTACGGGACATTCAAGAGAAAACATCCAACTTGCTGAATAAACTCGACATTATATCTTCTGGTCGACTCGATCTCGGCAATGTCTATTTCGACACGCCTGATCTTGCCCTGCGTCGGCTCGACATGGGATTGCGGATCCGCCGCAGCGACAATTTTTCCGAGCAGACGATTAAATGTCGGGGTCAGGCGGTGGGTGGATTGCACGCCCGCCCCGAGTACAACGCCCCCGTGATGGGGGAATTACCGACCTTGGCTAGCTTCCCGGCCGACATCTGGCCGGCTCTTGCCGTGCGTGACGAGATCCAGTCCAGGCTGGTGGCCCAGTTCAGGACCGACTTTGTGCGCCAGCACTGGCTGGTGGCCTTCGAGGGCGCCGAGATTGAGCTGGCCTGGGATCGGGGGGAGATCGTCGGCTCCCTGGGTCGTACCGCCATCGACGAGCTGGAGCTGGAGCTCAAGACCGGAGACGCCCGCGCCCTGTTCGGGTTGGCGACCCGGCTGGCGGAGCTGGGCGGCATCAGGCTGGGGGCGCAATCCAAGGCCCAGCGCGGCTACCGGCTGGCGGGGCTTGGCAAGGCGCTGGCGCCGTACCCCCTGCCGGATGTGAGCGGGCTCGACGCCAGCGCTTGCATCAGTCTGGGCCTGCAGCACTGGCAGCATCACGAGCAGCTCTGGCTGGAGAGCGAGGGGTCGACGCGGCGACAGGCCCGCCTTGGGATCCTGCAGGCTTGTGCTCTGGTGGCGGAGGCGGCAGGCACTCTGGCGGCCGTTCCCTTCTGGCTGCCAGAACTGCTAGCCCAGCAGGCCTCGCTGGTGCAGGCGGCTGAGGGGGGAGACGAGCAACTGCTGGGGCTGTTCCAGCAGGCGGCGTTCGTGCGACTGCAACTGGCGATCGCGGCCTGGTTACATCTAGACGCCTGAGACCCGAAACCATCGGGTGACGGAAATGAAAAAGGTGAGCTCGGCTCACCTTTTTTGTGCTCGAAAGGAACCGCTAACTGAGGTCAGTTCACCACGGCCACGTTGATGCTGCCATTGCCCTGGGTCATGCGCACCCGGGCGCCCGGCACGAAGGTGGGGCTGGCTTTTTGCACCACCACGATCGCCTCACCGTTCTCTTTCTTGATCTCGATCTCGACCCCGTCGACCTGATTGAGCTTGTCCCCGGCAGCCTTGCCGGCCGCGGCGCCGGCGATGGCGCCCCCGGCGGCGGCGATGTCGCTGCCCCGGCCACCGCCTATGGTGCTGCCGAGCAGGCCGCCGACCACGGCGCCACCTATGGTGCCGAGAATGGCGTTGTCCTCACCCTGGATCTTGACCGGGCGGGTGGAGACGATGGTGCCATAGCTGACGGTCTGTACCTGCTTGGCGCGATCCTTGGTGTAGACGTCGCCGGAGTAGACGTCGCTGTTGGCACAGCCCGTGATAGCGGTGGTAGCGGCCAGCAGGGTGACGAGAGTTATACGTTTCAACATGATGAGCCTCCTGGGCGGGCATCGGGTTAATCTGGTTGTTGCGTTCAACTCTACGCCAACCGGATTGCGCATTAAACCCGCAAAGTGTAACCAATTATAAAATCTCGGAGTCGAGAAGGTCCTTAATGGAGTCAGGCCAGGGGTTTTTCCAGCAGCAGGCGATCCTCCCCCGGACCGAAATAGCCCGGCTCCTCGGCCAGCAACCCATAACCGAGGCGGAAGTAGAGGCGCTGGGCGGGGTTGGCGGGATCCACCGTCAGCCTGACGCGCGCCGTCTGCAGCGCACTCAGCCCCTGCTCTACCTGCAGCATCATCCGCTCGGCCAGGCCGAAGCCACGCGCCTCGGGCAGCACGGCGAGGGAGAGCAGCCAGCCCTGCGACCGATCCTGTCCCACTCCCCCCAGGGCATAGCCCAGCAGCCTGCCCTCCAGCTCCGCCACGATCAGCAGCTCGGGCCAGAGATCCATGGCTTGGCGGAAGAAGAAGGCGGGATAGACCTGCTCCCCGAAGACGTCGGCGTCGAGTCGCCCTATGGCGTGCATGTCGGCGTGGCGGGCCACTCTCAAAACGGGGGGCGGGTGCATCCGGGCTCCTGTCATTGGATAGGGACTGCCGGTTGGCAGTCAAAGGAGCCACAGGGTAGTGAGCGAGGCGGGTCGATGCAAGGGGGGATGACTCAGGGCGGGAGTGGTCTGCCCTGGGGTCGCCTGGGTGCCTTGCGGCGGCCATCCAGCAGGTGGCGCAGGGCGAGCCAGGGGTGATGCCACAGCATGCGCGGACCGCTCCAGCTCATGATCTGCTGGATCTGCTTGCGCATGGCGGGGGCATAGCAGTGGATGTCGCAGTTGGCGCAGGTCGGCTTGTTGGCCTGACCGTAACGGCAGCGGCGCAGCCGCTGGTGGGCGAATTCGCGTAACTGCTGGCAGTGCCGACAGTCGGGATCCTGATGATGGTGGTCACAGTAGAGGCGGATCATGGCGCTGACCGTCCGCTGCTCCCGTCTGAGCCTGGGGTGCTCGGGTGCCTGGCTGGCACGGGCACTGCGACGAGTGCCGGGTCGTTCGATGTTCATGGCGGTCATTGTCCTGACCTGAGGGGCAGGGGTGTTGATACAGGTCAAAGGCCGGGACAAAAAACAGGGCCCTTGGGCCCTGTTTCAGCGGACAACCTCGATTGTCTGCGATTAGATGAGGCTGGTCGCCTGCTCCAGCCAGGCGAGATCCTCGCCCTCCAGCAGCGGGCTCAGACGGCGGAACACCTCGACATGGTAGTCGTTGATCCAGCGGAACTCGTCCTGGCTCAGCAGGCTGCGATCGATGAGGCGAGTATCGAACGGCACATAGGTCAGCCGTTCGAAGCCCAGCATCGGCAGCTCGCCGCGCGACTCCTGCTCGGTCACTATCACCAGGTTCTCGCAGCGGATGCCGAACGCATCTTCCCGGTAGTAACCCGGCTCGTTGGAGAGCACCATGCCCGGTTGCAGTGCCACCAGGCTGCCCTTGGGGGCGATGCGCTGGGGACCTTCGTGCACGCTCAGGAAGTGGCCGACGCCGTGGCCGGTGCCGTGGTCATAGTTGTACCCGGCCTGCCACAGCGGCATGCGGGCCAGCACGTCGAGCTGGATGCCGGCGGTGCCGCGGGGGAAGCGAGCCTGATCCAGGGCGATGTGACCCTGCAGTACCCGGGTAAACATGGCCTTGTGTTCTTCGCTCACCTCTCCGACCTTGACGGTGCGGGTGATGTCGGTGGTGCCGTCCAGATACTGGGCGCCGGAGTCCACCAGATAGATGCTGTCCTGGCCGAAGGTACGCGGCACACCGTTGGTGTGACGGTAGTGGCACATGGCGGCGTTGGGGCCCAGCGCCGAGATGGTGTCGAAGCTCGGCTCCACATAGTGAGCCTGCTCGTGGCGGAAGGCCTCCAGCCGATCTGCCAGGGTGCCTTCATCCACCCCTTGGTACTCGCCGCTGGCGACCAGTCGGTCCAGCCAGGCGAGGAAGCGGGTGACGGCGACACCGTCGCGCAGGTGGGCGGCACGCATGCCGGCCAGCTCAATCTCGTTCTTGCAGGCCTTTGGCAGCATGGTCGGATCCTGACCGGCCACCAGGATGGCGCCCGCCTCCTCCATGATGAGTTGGGTCCAGGCGTTGGCGGTGTTCGGGTCGGCCAGCACCTTTTGCTGATCCTCACCGATGCGCCGCAGCACGTCACCCAGCTTGTCGATGGGGTAGACGGAGACATCCTGCCCCACGTGACGACTGAAGGCGATGCAGTCGACCTTGTCGGTGTCGACGAAGAAATCCATGCTGGTGTTGGCGTAGAGCACCGCAAAGCCCAGTACCACCGGCAGACGCTCCACGTCGCGGCCACGCAGGTTGAGCAGCCAGTTGATGGGCTCAGCCTGGGTCAGCAGCACCGCATCCAGCCCGCGCTTGCGCAGATTGCTCGCCAGCAGCTCGCGTTTGGCCTGGCTTGATTGGCCTGCCAGCTCTTCGCTGTAGAGGATGACCGGGGTCTTGGTGGGGACGGGGCGATCTGTCCAGTGCAGATCGATGGGGTTCTGCGCCACTCGCACTAGTTCGATGCCGCGATCGGCGAGGACGGCGTTGGCATTCTGATACCAGGCCAGGCTGTGCAGACGGGCGTCGAAGCCGACCCGGGCACCGGATGGCAGCTGTTCCGCCAGCCACTGCACATGGGGATCTTCGTTCAGATGGAGAAACTCAAACAGCTCGGCCGGCGCCTGCAGGCGGGCCTGCACAGTGTAACGACCGTCGATGAACAGGGCCGCCCGCTGCGCCATGATGATGGCGAGCCCGGCGGAACCGTTGAAACCGGTGATCCAGTCCAGACGCTCGGCATGGGCGGGAATGTACTCCCCCAGGTGCTCGTCGTCGTGAGGAACGATGAAGGCGTCCAGTTCTTGACTGGCCAGAGTGACCCTGACCTGGGCGACGCGGCTTTCAATAATCTCGAGATGATTCATGTCGTTACTGCCAGATTGTGGTGATGTGAGTGTTCACTGATGGTGGCTGCCTGCCAGGATCTGTCGGATCGACTGGCCGGCCGCCTCGATATGTTGTTTGAGCAGGACCACCGCCTCGTGCTTGCGGCGGGCGCGGCACAGCTCCAGCAGCTTGGCGTGTTCGCGCTCGGCCTTGTCCACCCCGTCCTGGGCAAACAGCAGCTCGAAGCGCACATAGCGATCACAGCTCAGATTGATCTGGGCGATCAGCTCCAGTGCCTGAGGGCGATTGGCAGCCTGATAGAGGGTGGCGTGAAAACGGTGGTTCAATTCGGCCCAGTGTTCGATCTGGGTGCCGGACTCGAGCGCCAGATCAAACTGGGCCAGGATGGCTTGCGCCTGGGCGAAGGTTTCCTCCGTCATCAGATCGACGGCGTGGAACAGGGTATCGGCTTCCAGCAAGGCTCGCAAATAAAAGAGCTCCTCGATGGCCGAGGCGTCCAGCATGGTGACCACGGCACCGCGATGGGCCTCGAACTTCACCAGCCCCTGGGCCTCCAACTGCATCAGGGCTTCGCGCACCGGGATGCGGCTCACCGCCAGCGCCTTGGCGATGGCGTCCTGGCGCAGGGGGGCGCCGGCGGCAAACTCGCCGCGCAGGATCCGGCTGCGGAGGTTCTCCATCACCATTTGGGTGCGGGTCTTGTAGGGTGGGTTCATGCTCGGGTCACGGGGCAGGTTGCAAAATTGTATATTGTATAAAGTTTGGCTGAATCTATCGCGCAACCGCCCGCAAGGCAAGGCTTGGGGGGAGCCATATGCCGCGTATCGGCCAAAAAAATACCGGCCAGCAGGGCTGACCGGTATGCAATGCAACGAAATGGCGGGTCGGATTAGAGCTGCGGACCCGCAGCGACCAGCGCCTTGCCTTCGTCGTTGTCGGTGAAGCGTTCGAAGTTCTTGATGAAGCGTCCCGCCAGATCCACCGCCTTGGCATCCCACTGTGACTTGTCGGCGTAGGTGTCGCGCGGGTCGAGGATGGCCGGGTTCACGTCATGGAGCTCGGTCGGCACTTCCAGGTTGAAGATAGGCAACACCTTGGTGGGTGCCTGCTCGATGGAACCATCCAGGATGGCGTCTATGATGGCACGGGTGTCCTTGATGGAGATGCGCTTGCCGGTGCCGTTCCAGCCGGTGTTGACCAGATAGGCTTCGGCGCCCGCTGCTTCCATCCGCTTCACCAGCTCCTGACCGTATTTGGTCGGGTGCAGGCTGAGGAAGGCTGCCCCGAAGCAGGAGGAGAAGGTGGGCGTCGGCTCGGTGATGCCACGCTCGGTACCGGCCAGCTTGGCGGTGAAGCCGGACAGGAAGTGGTACTTGGTCTGCTCCTTGGTCAGCTTGGCGACCGGGGGCAACACCCCGAAGGCATCCGCGGTCAGGAAGATCACCTTGGTGGCATGACCCGCCTTGGAGACCGGCTTGACGATGTTCTCGATGTGATAGATGGGGTAGGAGACCCGGGTGTTCTCGGTGCGGGAGCCATCGTCGAAGTCGATGGTGCCGTCGGCCGCCACCGTCACGTTCTCCAGCAGCGCATCGCGACGGATGGCGTGGTAGATGTCCGGCTCGGCCTCTTCGGAGAGCTTGATGGTCTTGGCGTAGCAGCCCCCTTCGAAGTTGAACACGCCGTTGTCATCCCAGCCGTGCTCGTCATCGCCGATCAGCTGACGCTTGGGATCGGTGGAGAGGGTGGTCTTGCCGGTGCCGGACAGGCCGAAGAAGATGGCCACATCACCGTCCTGACCCACGTTGGCGGAGCAGTGCATGGAGGCGATGCCGCGCAGGGGCAGGAAGTAGTTCATCATGGAGAACATGCCCTTCTTCATCTCGCCACCGTACCAGGTACCGCCGATGAGTTGCATCTTCTCGGTCATGTTGAAGGCGACAAAGTTCTCGGAGTTGAGACCCTGTGCCTGCCAGTCCGGGTTGGTGCACTTGGCACCGTTCATCACCACAAAGTCCGGTTTGAAGCTCTTGAGCTCCTCCTCGCTCGGGCGAATGAACATATTCTTCACGAAGTGTGCCTGCCAGGCTACCTCGGTGATGATGCGCACCGCCAGGCGGGTATCCGGGTTGGCGCCGCAGTAACCATCCACCACGAACAGGCGCTTGCCGGAGAGCTGTTTGGTCACCAGGGATTTCAGATGTGACCAGACTTCCGGGGTGATCGCCTTGTTATCGTTTTTACCCTGGTCAGACCACCACACAGTATTCTGGGTAGTTGCGTCTTTGACGATATATTTATCTTTCGGAGAACGACCGGTGAAGATACCGGTATTGACGTTAACGGCACCGAGCTCGGTGACGACGCCACGTTCGAATCCTTCCAGGTCGGGACGGGTCTCTTCCGCGAAGAGCTGCTCGTAGGAGGGGTTTCGAATGATTTCCTGGCTGTTTTTGATGCCGTACTGGTCCAGTTTCAATTGTTGGGCCAGGGCGGGTTCTACCACGATAGTCATTATATTCTCCCGGGTTCAGAGGTTTGTAGGGTTCTATCTGACGTCCATACTACTACCTAGGTGGTAGTTTTTAGCGATCGCCATCAAACTTTATAAAATAGGGTATTTTTTTGTTATTTAAGTTAAAGGCGGGTTTTGCCCGCCTTCATTTAGTGTAACTTGTTTGCATCATTATCGGGAGCCCTGCTGAACAGGGTTTCGATGTCGGTCCCATCGAATTGGTACTCGGCGCCGCAATAGTCGCAGTGCATGTCGATCTTGCCGAGTTCCTGCACCATGGCCACCGCTTCTTCCTTTTCTATCTGTAGCAAGGCCCCTTCGCAGCGGGCGCGGGAGCAGGTGCAGCGGAACTCGATCGCCTGGGGATCGAACACCCGTACCTTGTCCTGATGATAGAGACGATAGAGGATCTCTTCGGCTTCCAGGCCGAACAGCTCTTCGTCCTTGATGGTGCTGGTGAGCTGGATCAGGTGGTCGAAGTCGGCGCCGTGATCCTCGCTCCGGGCGGGCAACTCCTGCAGCAGAATGCCGGCGGCGCGGGGCTGGCCCTCGTGGTGGCCTGTGCGGATCCAGAGCCGGGTGGCGAGTTGCTCGGACTGGGCGAAATACTGCTCGAGGCAGGCCGCCAGGGTGTCGGCCTCGAGGGCGATGATGCCCTGATAGCGTTCACCCTCTTCAGGGGTGATGGTGATCACCAGCTGGCCATTGCCTATCAGGCTCTGCAGCTTGCCGTCGCTCGGCAGTTCCCCTTCATAGCGCGCCACGCCGCGCAGTTGCTGGTTGTGATCGCCGTTGATCACTGCCAGGCGCACGGGCCCGTCCCCTTGCAACTGCACGGTGATCGAGCCTTCAAACTTGAGGGTGGCGGTCAGCAGGCTGGTGGCGACCAGCAGCTCACCCAGCAGTTTTTGCACCTGTACCGGGTAGTTCTGGGCTTCGACTATGTGACGGTAGGTGCTGTCCAGCTGGACCAGCTCCCCCCGCACTTCGTACTCTTCGAACAGATAGCGATACAAGAGATCTTGGTTACTCATCATGCATTCCTAGGGTTTTCTTGGGGGAAATAGACAAATACATTGTTTAACAGCTAGTTAGGAACTTATCCCCCCAGCTGTCGTCATAAAATGGCCACTTGGGCGAGTCAGTATTGTTTGACCTTGAGCAACTGGCGCCGTTCCTGCTTGTCGGGGCGACGCTCGGGACTTGGGGCAAACTGGCTGTTGAAGCGCCGCGCTTCGCTGTTCTCGGCCCGCTTCTTCAGGCTCTGCTCGGTCTCTTCGTAGAGCCGTTGGGCGAGGGGAGCGGACTTGCGCTGCTCGCTGACCTGCAGCACTCTCACCTCTCGCTCGTCCTGACCTTGCCAGAGACGGATGAGGGCGCCCGCTTCGACGATCTTGCCCGGTTTGCTGCGCTGACCGTTGTAGTGCACCTTGCCACCGTCGATCTGATCGCGGGCCAGGCTGCGGGTCTTGTAAAAACGCGCCGCCCACAGCCATTTGTCGAGGCGGACCTGAGTGCTGCTTTCTGCTGGATTCGGCATGAATCGGCTCCGGGATGGCTAAAAGGGGAGCCTGATTATACCAGAGGCGGGCCCCGGGATAGAAACAGGGGGCCTGATGGTGTGACGGGATCTGGATTTTCGCCGCTTCATCCCATCCGGTTGGTTGTCTCTGGGGGGATTGCCGTACACAATAGCCAACCGATTTGGATGCCAGAACATGTTGATAACCATGCCGCTACCGTTCAGGGATGACTTGTTGAGCTCCCTTCTGGCCCGTTGCAAGCGCGTGCCACTCTCCCGTTTCAGCCAGCCTCTGTTCTGGCTATTGTTGTTGCTGCTGGCTCACCAGTGCGCCGGGCTGACCTGGCGCCTATTCAGTCTGACCCAAACCACCCAGAGCCAACCCTGGCAGCCGTCGATCGCGGCCAGTCAGGGGGCGGGTTCCTCCCGTCTCGATCTCAGCGGCCTCAGTCGTCTCTCGTTGTTTGGCAAGGCGCAACAGTTGCAGGCCGAGCAGGTGGCCCAGGCGGTCGCGGCCGATGCCCCCAAGACTCAGCTCAGTGCCCAGCTCAACGGGGTGCTGGCGAGCTCGGATCCTGCCAAGTCTATCGCCATCATCGCCCACAACGGGTTGCAGAATTCCTACGGCATCGGCGATTACATCGACGGTACCCAGGCCAAGATCCGCCAGGTATTTGCCGACCGGGTCATCATACAGCGCGATGGTCGTGACGAGACCCTGATGCTGGACGGGGAAGAGTACGGCAAACCCTTGCCCAAGGTGGCACCGCCGAAGGAGAACAAGCTCTCCTCGGTGCGCGGCGAGCTGATGGGCAACCCGGGCAAGATCACCGATTACCTCAATATTTCCCCGGTCCGGGTGGATGGTCGCATGGTCGGCTATCGCCTCAACCCGGGCAGCAATCCTGAATTGTTCAATCAACTCGGGCTGGTCGCAGGGGATCTGGCGATCAGCATCAATGGTTTGGATTTGCGAGATAACGCCCAGGCCATGCAAGCCATGCAACAGATGGCTGGCGCCACGGAAATGACCGTCACCGTAGAGCGGCAAGGACAGTCCTATGACGTTTATATCGGCTTGTCAGAATAATGAATTGGAGTAGCACCAAGAATGAGAAATAAAGGGAAGGGCTGGCGCTTTGCCACGGTCGCGGCGGCCTTGATGATGGCAGGCTCAGCCTGGGCCACGGAGTATGCCGCCAGTTTCAAAAATGCCGACATCGAAGAGTTCATCAACACCGTCGGCAAAAACCTGAACAAGACCATCATCATCGAGCCCTCGGTGCGCGGCAAGATCAACGTCCGCAGTTACGATCTGCTCAATGAGGATCAGTACTATCAGTTCTTCCTGAGCGTGCTCGATGTCTATGGTTTTGCCGTGGTGCCCATGAACAATGGTGTGCTCAAGGTGGTGCGCGCCAAGGATGCCAAGACCTCCGCCATCCCGGTGGTGGATGACAGCAACCCCGGCGTGGGCGACGAGATGGTGACCCGGGTGGTGCCGGTGCGCAACGTCTCGGTGCGCGAACTGGCGCCCCTGCTGCGCCAACTCAACGACAACGCCGGCGGCGGCAACGTGGTGCACTACGAGCCCTCCAACGTGCTGCTGATCACCGGCCGTGCCGCCGTGGTGAATCGTCTGGTCGAGGTCGTGCGCCGGGTAGACCGGGCCGGCGATCAGGATATGGATGTCATCAAGCTGAGATATGCCTCGGCCGGCGAGATGGTGCGGCTGGTGACCAACCTCAACAAGGATGGCAGCAACCAGGGCGCCAACGCCTCCATACTGCTCTCTCCCAAGGTGGTGGCGGACGAACGCACCAACTCGGTGGTGATCAGCGGTGAACCCAAGGCGCGGGCCCGGATCATCCAGATGGTGCGTCAGCTCGACAAGGATCTGCAGAGTCAGGGCAACACCCGGGTCTTCTACCTGAAATATGGCAAGGCCAAGGATCTGGTGGATGTGCTCAAGGGGGTCAGCTCCAGCATCGCGGCCGACAAGAAGGGCGGTGGAGCGGCGGCTGCCACCGGTGGCGGTGCCAGCATAGGTGGAGGCCAGCTGGCCATCTCCGCCGACGAGACCACCAACGCCCTGGTGATCACCGCCCAGCCGGACGTCATGGCCGAGCTGGAGCAGGTCATCGCCAAGCTCGACATCCGCCGCGCCCAGGTGCTGGTGGAGGCGATCATCGTCGAGATCCAGGACGGTGATGGCCTGAACCTCGGGGTGCAGTGGGCCAATGCCAACGGCGGTGGCACCCAGTTCACCAACACCGGCTTGCCTATAGGCCCTGCGATCATCGCGGGCAAGGACTACAAGGACAACGGCAACACCGACGGGCTCGAGAACCTGCTTGGCAACTTCAGCGGCATGGCTGCCGGCTTCTACAAGGGCGACTGGGCCATGCTGGTGACGGCGCTGTCGACCAACACCAAGAACGATATTCTGTCGACCCCGAGCATCGTCACCATGGACAACAAGGAAGCCTCCTTCAACGTCGGCCAGGAAGTGCCGGTGCAGAGCGGCTCCCAGAGCTCCACCACCAGCGATCAGGTGTTCAACACCATAGAACGCAAGACGGTGGGCACCAAGCTGGTGGTGACGCCCCAGATCAACGAAGGGGACTCCGTCTTGCTCAATATCGAGCAGGAGGTCTCCAGCGTGGCTCAGGCCCAGGCGGCCGGTACCGCCAACCTCGGCCCCACCTTCGACACCCGTACCGTCAAGAACGCCGTATTGGTCAAGAGTGGCGAAACCGTGGTGCTGGGCGGCCTGATGGACGAACAGACCAAGGAGCAGGTCTCCAAGGTGCCCTTGCTCGGCGATATCCCGGTGCTGGGCTATCTGTTCCGTTCCACCTCCAACACCACCTCCAAGCGCAACCTGATGGTATTTATCCGGCCGACCATCTTGCGTGACGCCAACGTCTACTCTGGGGTCTCCAGCAACAAGTACACCCTGTTCCGGGCCGAGCAGTTGAACCTGGCCGCCGAGGAGGGCTATGCCACCTCGCCCGCTCGTCAGGTGCTGCCCGCCTATGGTCAGGACGTGATGATGTCCCCCGAGGTGCAACAGCAGATCGAGAAGATGAAGGCGCAGCAGCAGGCGACCGCCAACGGGGTCAAGCCCCAGGTGCAAAGCCAGGCCCCGGTGCAACCCTTCGTACAGGGGCAGCCCTGATGGCCGCCTATCAACTCGACGACAGCGAGCTGCCGACTGAGCTGCCCGAGCTGCCGTTTGCCTTCGCCCGCAACTTCGGGGTGATCCTGACCGAGCGGCAGGGGGCGCCCGTGCTGCTGTGTCGCCAGGGGGTGGCACCCCAGGCCCTGCTGGAGGTGCGGCGGGTGGCAGGTTGCGGCTTTGCCATCGAACAGATGGACGGTGACGCATTCGAAGAACTGCTGATGGCTCACTATCAGCGCGACTCCTCCGAGGCGCGCCAGCTGATGGAGGATCTCGGCAACGAGATGGATTTCTTCGCCCTGGCCGAGGAGTTGCCCCAGAGCGAGGATCTGCTCGACGCCGACGACGATGCCCCCATCATTCGCCTCATCAACGCCATGCTGAGCGAGGCGATCAAGGAAGAGGCGTCCGACATCCATATCGAGACCTTCGAGCGGGTGCTGGTGATCCGCTTCCGCATCGACGGCGTGCTGCGGGAGATACTGCGGCCCCATCGCAAGCTCGCCTCCCTGCTGGTATCGCGCATCAAGGTCATGTCCCGCATGGACATCGCCGAGAAGCGGGTGCCCCAGGATGGCCGCATTTCCTTGCGCATCGGCGGCCGCGCCGTGGATGTGCGGGTATCGACCATGCCGTCCAGCTACGGCGAGCGGGTGGTGCTGCGGCTGCTCGACAAGAACAACGTGCGGCTCGAGCTCAAGCAGCTCGGCATGACGTTGCCCAATCGCAACATCATCAGCGAGCTCATCCGCAAGCCTCACGGCATCATCCTGGTGACGGGCCCGACCGGTTCGGGCAAGTCCACCACCCTGTATGCGGCGCTGTCCGAGATTAACTCGCGGGATCGCAACATCCTGACCGTCGAAGATCCCATCGAATATGACCTGGAAGGGGTCGGCCAGACCCAGGTCAACGCCAAGGTCGACATGACCTTCGCCCGCGGCCTGCGCGCCATTCTGCGTCAGGATCCCGACGTGGTGATGGTGGGGGAGATTCGGGATCTTGAAACCGCCCAGATCGCGGTGCAGGCGTCCCTCACCGGCCACCTGGTGATGTCGACCCTGCACACCAACACCGCCATCGGTGCCATCACCCGGATGCGGGACATGGGGATAGAGCCCTTCCTGCTCTCCTCATCCCTGCTCGCCGTGCTGGCCCAGCGGCTGGTGCGCACCCTCTGCCCGGATTGCCGCGCCCAGCACCCCATCACGGAGCAGGAGCGGATCGCCATGGGCATGGAGCTGGCGCCGGATCAGCAGATGTGGCGCCCGGTCGGTTGCGAGCAGTGCAACCACACCGGTTATCGCGGCCGGACCGGCATCCATGAGCTGGTGGTGATCGACGATGCGGTGCGCGAGGCGATTCACGGCGCCAGCGGCGAGCTCGCCATCGAGCGGCTGATCCGCGGCCATACCCCCAGCATTCGTCGTGACGGCATCGACAAGGTGCTCAAGGGCCAGACCAGTCTGGAAGAAGTGCTGCGCGTGACCCGGGAAGACTAAGATGGCAGCGTTCGAATACAAGGCCCTCGACGGCCGGGGCAGAAACAAATCCGGGGTGATGGAGGGCGACTCCGCCCGCCAGGTGCGCCAGTTGCTGCGCGAGCAGGGGTTGACCCCGCTCGAGGTGAACGAGACCACCGAGAAGGCGAAGCGGGAGGCGAATCGCTTCGTGTTGTTCAGGCGTGGTGCCTCCACCTCGGAGCTGGCGCTGATCACCCGCCAGCTGGCGACCCTGGTCGGCGCCGGTCTCACCATCGAAGAGGCGCTCAAGGCGGTGGCCGAGCAGTGCGAGAAGGCCCATCTGCGCAGCCTGGTAGCGACGGTGCGCAGCAAGGTGGTGGAGGGTTATTCCCTTGCCGATTCGCTCGGTGCCTTCCCCCATGTGTTCGATCAGCTGTTTCGCTCCATGGTGGCGGCGGGGGAAAAGTCCGGCCACCTGGAGAAGGTGTTGAACCGGCTCGCCGATTACACCGAGCAGCGCCAGCACATGCGCACCAAGCTGCTGCAGGCGATGATCTACCCCATCGTCCTCACCTGTGTGGCCATCGGCGTCATCTCCATACTGCTCACCGCAGTGGTTCCCAAGGTGGTTGCCCAGTTCGAGCACATGGGCCAGCAGCTACCGGGCACAACGCGCTTCCTCATCGGTACCAGCGAACTGATGCAGCACTACGGGCTCTGGTTCCTGCTGGCGCTGGCGCTGGGAGTCGTCGTCTGGCGTTGGTGGCTCACCGACGAGACGCGGCGCCGCCACTGGCACGGCATACTGCTGCGCCTGCCGGTCATAGGGCGGGTCAGTCGTGGCCTCAACACCGCCCGCTTTGCCCGCACCTTGAGCATCCTCAATGCCAGTGCTGTGCCGCTGCTGGAGGGGATGAAAATCTCGGGGGAAGTGCTCTCCAACGACTTCGCCCGTACCCGCATCGGCGAGGCCAGTGAGCGGGTGCGCGAGGGCACCAGCCTGCGCAAGGCGCTGGCTGAAACCAAGATTTTTCCGCCCATGATGCTGCACATGATCGCCTCCGGCGAGCAGAGCGGCGAGCTCGACAGCATGCTGGAGCGGGCGGCGGACAACCAGGACAGGGAGTTTGAAACCCAGGTGAACATCGCTCTCGGGGTATTCGAGCCCATGCTGGTGGTCTCCATGGCCGGGGTGGTGCTGTTTATCGTGATGTCGATCCTGCAGCCGATCCTCGAGCTCAACAACATGGTGAATTTGTGATGCAACTTGTAGTCGTCATGAGCCGATCGATCCTGCAGTCAACTCACTCGAGCTCAACAACATGGTCAATCTCTGATACAGATCGCGGCTGTCATCCTCGGGGTGAACCTGCTGTCGGTTTGAATTCAATAACATGGTCAATTTTCGATGGCCTGCGCCATCTCATTCGTTAGGGAGTCATAGCAATGCACAAGCGTCGTCAAGCCGGTTTTACCCTGCTGGAAGTCATGGTGGTCATCGTGATCCTGGGGATCCTGGCCAGTCTGGTGGTGCCCAACCTGATGGGCAACAAGGAGAAGGCGGATCAGCAGAAGGCGGTCTCCGACATAGTCGCGCTGGAAAATGCCCTCGACATGTACAAGCTGGACAACAACCGCTACCCGACCACGGAGCAGGGGCTGGATGCCCTGGTCAACAAACCGACCGCGTCACCCGAGCCACGCAGCTACCGGGAAGGGGGCTACATCAAGCGTCTGCCGCAGGATCCCTGGGGTAACCAGTATCAACTGCTGAGCCCGGGTCAGTTCGGCAAGATCGACATCTTCAGCACCGGGCTGGATGGCGAAGCCGGTACCGACGATGACATCGGCAACTGGAATCTGAAGGACTTCCAATAAGTGCTTGATCGCACTCTGGTCCATCGCCCCTTGCAGGGCCTGCCTTTATGAGGCGGGCCCTGTCTCGCCAGTCCGGCTTTACCCTGCTGGAAGTGTTGCTGGTCGCCATGCTGATGGGGCTGGTGGCCACCGCCGTCGTCCTCAGCATGGGGGGCGTCAAGGGCGATCGGGAGCTGGACAAGCAGGCGCGCCGCTTCATGGCGACTCTGCAGCAGGCGCAGGAGTATGCGGTGATGGATGGTCGTCTGCTGGGGCTGCGGCTCGAGGATCACGGCTGGCAATTTATGTCCCGCGCGGCCAAAGACAGAAAATGGCAGGCGCTGACCGGTGACAAGATCCTGGGGCCGGTCGAGCTGCCGGAGGAGATGACCCTGAGCGTCGAGCTGGAGGGCTTTAGCTGGCGTACCGACTCGGACGAGAAGACCGAGCAGGGACGTGACGAGAAGGAGCGTACCCCCCAGATCTTCATCTTCCCGGGGGGAGAACTCACCCCCTTCGTGCTGAGCCTGACCCAGCAGGATGACGAGACCCCCTACCTGCGCACGGTCAAGGGGGACGAGTTCGGTCGCCTGACCCTGCTGCAAGATGAAGAGGAAGAAGAGTGAGCGGCCGCGGCATGGGAGCCATGAACGCCCGTGGCATGACGCTGCTGGAGGTGATGGTGGCGCTGGCGGTGTTCGCCATCGCTGGCCTCGCGGTGATGAAGACTGCCAGCGAGCACCTGTCCGGCCTCAACTACCTGGAAGAGAAGACGCTGGCAACCTGGGTGGTGGAGAACCAGCTGGTGCAGCAGAAGCTCGAAGCCAAGTGGCCGGGGGACAGCTGGGTGGAAGGGGAAGAGGAGCTGGCCGGGCAGACCTGGTACTGGCGCTATCGTGGCGTCGCCACCAGTGATAACAACTTCAAGGCCCTGGACATGGAGGTGCGCACCGCACCCAAGGCAGAGAGCCCCGTGACCATGATCCGGACCTATATCAGTCGATGAACGGGACCTTGCTTGTGCTTAAAATTCGGAGCCTGTGTCAGTCGATGAGAGCTTATTTGATTTCAGGCACCCGTCAAGCGGACCTTACCCCGCTGGAGACGCCGACGAGGCCATCGCTGGCACAACGACAGCGCATTCGTCAGGCGGGCTTTACCCTGCTGGAGATGCTGGTGGCGATCGCCATCTTCGCCAGCCTGAGCATGGGCGCCTATCAGGTGCTGCAGGGGGTGCTCACCAGCGACGAGGTGGCCAAGAAGAAAGAGGCGCGTCTGTCCGAGCTGCAGCTCGCCTTCAGCCTGCTGGAGCGGGACGTCAGCCAGATGGTGCCCCGCAGCGGCCGCATCGACGGTGAAAACAACAAGGTGTTGCTGGCGGCCTCCCGCTTCGGCCAGCAGAGCGATGACTGGGGCATGGCCTTCATTCGCGGTGGCTGGCTCAACCCGGACGGTATCTTGCCGCGCTCCGGCTTGCAGCGGGTCGGCTGGCGGCTCAAGGAGCAGACCCTGGAGCGGATGAGTTACCTCTATCCGGATCCGGTGATCGGCACCGAGCCCCGCATCCAGCCCGTGCTGACGGGGGTGACGGCGCTGCGGCTCTATTTTTACGACAAGGGGCAGTGGAAGGAGGAGTGGACCCAGCGCGACTTGCTGCCCCATGGGCTGGCGGTGGAGCTGGATCTGGAAGACTACGGTACCATACGCCGGCAGTTCTTGATCGGGGCCGGTGGCCAGAGGGCTGAGAATGGTAGCTGATCGTCGTTTTCCCCTGACCGTCACGGAGGATGACGGTGCCCTGCGTCGTCATCAGTGCCTGATCGGGGCCAGTGGCCAGAGGGTCGAGAATGGCAGCTGATCGTCGCACTCGCCCCGGCCGGCAGGGGGGCATGGCGCTGCTGGTGGTGCTGCTCATCTTGTCGGTGATGGTGATCGTCGCCAGCAACATGAGCGGCCGGCTGCAGCTCGAGCTGCGCCGCACCAGCAACCTCACCATCGGCAAGCAGGCCTGGTGGTATGCCATGTCGGCGGAGGCGCTGGTGATCAAGGTACTCAACCAGGACTTCAAGGACGACAAGGACGTGGTGAACCTGAATCAGAACTGGGCCCGTGAGGACGGGGTCTTCCCGGTGGATGACGGCATCCTGTCCGGGCGGGTGCGGGATCTGCAGTCCTGTTTCAACCTCAACAGCCTGAGCGTGCCCCTCAAGGAGGGGGAAGACGGCGACGATCTTGAGAAACAGCCCTATGCGGTCAAGGCATTCCGGGCCCTGCTGGGCGCGCTGGAGGTCGAGGATTACGAGGCGGTGCAGCTGACCGATGCCATCCGCGACTGGACCGACAAGGACACCCAGCTGGTCTCCAGCAACGGGGCCGAGGATGCCTACTACGAGGGGCTCAATCCCCCCTATCTGACGGCCAACCAGTGGATGCTGGGGACGGATGAACTGAGGGCGGTGCGCGGGATGAGCGGTGAGCTCTACGCCCGGTTGGCCCCCTACGTCTGCGCCCTGCCAAATGACAAGCTGGTGGTGAACATCAACACCATCAAGCCGGAGCGGGCGGCCCTGCTGGTGGGGCTCTATCAGGGCAAGATATCCCTCGACGATGCCAAGCAGGTGCTGACCAGCCGCCCCAAGAAGGGGTGGAAGGAGAAGAAGGAGATGACGGATGAGCTGCCGGTGCAACCTGGTACCATCACCGGACTCGAGGCCGCGCTGGATATCACGAGCAACTACTTCGAGGCCAGCCTGCTGGCGGAAGTGGGGGATGCGCGGGCCCGTCTGAAGACGGTATTCCAGCGTGGCAAGGACAACAAGCTGGTGATGCTGCGCCGTCTGAACGATGGCGCCGAATAACAGGGAGACGGCCGGCCCAAGGCCCCGCCTGTCCGCCCCCTTATCTGAATAGCAGCCCGAGGCTGCGACCCCGCCCATCGACATGGATGCTGGCGGCCATGGCAGGAGAATTATTTGTGAGCGAGAGTCTGGTCATCCGGCTGGGGACCAATGCGCAGCAGCCGGTGCAGTGGCTGGTGTGGTCGACGCAGGAGCAGGAGATCATCGCCTCCGGCACCCTGGCCTCGGCCCATGCCCTCGGCGAGCTGCAGGAGCGTGCCGGTGGTCGCCCCGTGGTGACCCTGGTGCCCGGCAGCGATCTTATCTTCCGGCGGGTCAGCCTGCCGGGCAAATACAGCCGTCAGGCCGCGGCGGCGCTGCCCTATCTGCTGGAAGAGCAGATAGCCTCCGACGTGGACGCCCTGCATCTGGTGGTACTGGGCCACCAGGGCAACGAGGTGGATCTGATGGCGGTGGACAAGGCGAAGATGCAGATCTGGCTCGGCTGGTTACAGCAGGCCGGTCTCAAGAGCCTGCAGCTGCTGCCCGATGTGCTGACCCTGCCGCTGGCCAGCGAGGGTTGGTCTGCCTTGCAGCTCGGTGAAGAGTGGCTGCTGCGCCAGGGCCCTCGCCAGGGCATAGTGGCCGAGGAATCCCTGCTGGCCATGCTGCTGGCGGCCCAGCCCGAGCCCGTCACCATCCACAGCCATACGCCGCCTCCCGCCATGGCCGGTGCCAACTGGCAGGCGGCGGATCCCGAGCTACCCATGCTGCTGCTGGCCAAGGGGGCGCTCGGCTGTCATGCCAACCTGTTGCAGGGGCCTTATCGACCCCAGACCGAATACTCCCGCTACTGGTTGCAGTGGCGCAAGGTGGCGGTGGTGGCGGGGCTCTTGCTGCTGGTCGCCCTGACCCAGCGCGGCGTGCACCTCTATCAGCTGGCGGAGCAGGACAAGGCGCTCAAGACCGAGATCCGGCAGGTCTACACCCGGATCTTCCCGGGGGAGACCCGCATCGTCAACGTGCGCAGCCAGATGACCCAGCACCTCAAGCAGCTGGGCCAGGCGCCTCAGGATGGGGTCCTGCTGCTGCTGACCGAGCTGGCGCCGGTGTTTGCCGAGGTGCCCGGCCTCAAGCCAGAGGTGCTGCGTTTCGACGCGGCGCGTGGGGAGCTCAGGCTGCAGGTCACGGCGCCCGGCTTCACCGAGATAGAGCGTTTCCGCGAGCTGGCGGGCAAGCGCTTCGAGGTGCAACAGGGGGAGGTGCGCAGCACCGAGGGCAAGGTCGAGGGGGCGCTGGTGCTCAAGGGTAAATCATCATGATGGACAAACTGCAAGGCTGGTGGCATGGCATCAGCATCCGTGAACAACGGCTGGTGGCGGTGGGCGGTAGCTGCCTGCTGCTCGGGCTCTGCTACTGGGCCATCTGGCAGCCCGTCGCCAATCGCATCGCCGAGCGGGAGCGCCAGGTTGTCAATCAACAGCAGACGCTCGCCTGGCTGAAGGAGAAGGGGCAGGAAGTGCTGGCCATGCAGGGCAGCAGCGGACGCCAGATAGACACCAGCGGCACCCTGGATGGGGTGGTGAATCGCACCGCTTTCAACCAGAAGATCAAGATCGCCCGCCTGCAACCCCAGGGGCAGGAGCTGCAGGTATGGATCGACACAGTGCCGTTCGATGCGCTGCTGCTCTGGCTGGCGACCCTCTCCGATCAGCACGGGGTGCAGGTTCAAGTCATCGAAGTGGCCCGCGAGAATCTGGCACCGGGTCTGGTCAAGGTCAGACGTTTGCAACTGAGTCGTCCCCAATGAAGCGTAACATTCTGATAGCAATCCTGTTTTTGGTGGCCTATCTGGGTTTCCTGCTGGTGCAGCTGCCCGCCTCCCTGGTGGTGCGCTATCTGCCGCTGCCCGCCAATATGGTGCGGCTGGAGGGGGTGAGCGGCACCCTCTGGAGCGGTCAGGTGGCGCGCCTGCAATACGCCAGCGAGTCGCTGACCCAGGTGCGCTGGGATCTCAACGGTTGGTCGCTGCTGCGTCTTGCCCCGGAAGCCTCGGTGCGCTTCGGTGAGCGCAGCGGCCTCAACGGCCTGGGGGTAGTCGGCTGGAATGGTGCGGCCTTCGGCCGGGACATCACCCTCAATGTGCCCGCGCCCTGGCTGCTGGAGCGGGTACCCATGGGTCTGCCGTTCCCGCTGCAGGCGGCGGGCCAGCTGCAGCTCAAGGTGGATCAGTTCGCCCAGGGCAACCCCTGGTGTGACAACCTCTACGGCAACCTCTACTGGTATGGTGCCGAGGCCGATACCCCGGCGGGCAAGCTGACGCTGGGGGATCCCGAGGTCAAGCTGACCTGCCTCGACTCCAAGCTGGTGGCCGAGCTCAAGCAGGGCTCGGAGGCGGTGCAGGTACAGGGCAAGCTGGAGCTGCAGAGCAACCGCCAGTACCTGTTCCAGGGCACCCTCAAGCCGGGTCCCGAGTTGCCGGAACAGATGAAGCAGGGGCTGCCCTTCCTCGGCCAGCCCGATGGTCAGGGTCGCTTCCCGCTACGCTATCAGGGCCGGATCTGAGGCCGACTTGAATAACAAAACACCCCGCTTTGGCGGGGTGTTCTGTTATTGGGAGGGGGGGCGGTCATCAGGGGCCGTGGCACTGGCGGGCGCGGTGATCAGGTGATTGAGGAACAAGCCAAACAGCTCGGCCTGTGAGCCGACACGCAGCTTGCCATAGAGGTGTTTGCGGTGGTTCTTCACGGTGCCGCCGCCAATCCCCAGCGATGTGGCGATGGCCTCGGTATCCAGCCCCTGCAGCAGCAGGCTGGCCACCTGCCGCTCCCGGCGGGTCAGCAGATCCCCACCGACGCTGGCCATCGCCTGCGCCACCCTCTCTTTCAAGCCGCCCCCTTCCAGTCCGGCGGCGTCACTCTCCGCCAGCAAGGGCCGGGTCTCCGCTGAAGGCTGGGCCTGCAGCCAATGCTGGCGACAGAGGGAATGTACCAGCGGGAACAACTCCTCCAGCCGGGTCCGTTCGCTCGGGCTCAAGGGGCGGCGCTTGCCGAGGCGCCCCAGAAACAGCACCAGGGTCAGCCCGGCTCGAATGGGCAGGATCAGCCCCACCTCCTCCTGCCAGCCGGTAGCCTGATAGAAGCGCCTCTGGTAGTCCGGATCCAGCGGGCCGACCTCTGCCTGGGTCCAGACCCCGGCGGTCAGCCCATTGGCTAGCGCTAGCATAAAGGGATCCTGACCGAAGTCGCCGGCGAGGTAGCGATCGAACAGCAGCGCCCGCTGATGGCTCAGGTTGTCGTAGAGATAGACGGGACGCTGACCGACCCCGAGCAGCAGGGCGCAATCGAAGGGGACCTGCTGCTGGATGAGCCGCACCAGGGTGGCCGGAAAGGCGCTGCCGTGCAGGGCATCGACGGCAGCGGTCAGGGCGCGGGTGAGCGAGGGGTTGGACATGGTGGCTTGGCTCCCGTCGAGGGGCGGCATTGCCCCCAGAGCGGGAATGCTAGCACGAAGGTGGCAAAACTGTCCCCGGAGGGACATGGCCGTGGGACGGCCCCAACGGGAATATGGGGGCTTTTCCCCCGCACCCCGGAGAATCCATGACAGACCCCCAGTTGCTCGATGAGCTGACCCAGCGTGGCCTCATCGCCCAGAATTCCGATCCCCAGGCCCTGGCCGCCCACCTGAGCGATCCGCGTACCCTCTATTGCGGCTTCGATCCCACCGCCGGCAGCCTGCACATCGGCCATCTGGTGCCATTGCTGATGTTGCGCCGCTTCCAGTTGGCGGGCCACACCCCTGTGGCCCTGGTGGGCGGAGCCACCGGCCTCATCGGCGATCCTAGCTTCAAGGCGACCGAGCGCAGCCTCAACAGCGCCGAAACCGTGCAGGGCTGGGTGGCCAGCCTGTCTGCCCAGATCCGGGCGCTGCTGCCCGCGAGCGAGGGGCTGGCGGCCCCTGTGCTGGTCAACAACGCCGACTGGATGGGGCAGATGTCCGCCCTCGATTTTCTGCGTGACATAGGCAAGCACTTCTCGGTCAACGCCATGCTGGCGCGGGAATCGGTGCGCCAGCGGCTGGCCCGCCCGGATCAGGGGATCTCCTTTACCGAGTTCTCCTATGCCCTGCTGCAATCCCAGGATTTCGCCGTGCTCAACCAGCGTCTCGGCTGCACCCTGCAGATCGGCGGCAACGATCAGTGGGGCAATATCACCAGCGGCATGGATCTCACCCGCCGGCTGCATCAGGCCCAGGTCCACGGCATGACACTCCCCCTCATCACCAAGGCGGACGGCACCAAGTTCGGCAAGACCGAGGGGGGCGCCATCTGGCTGGATCCGGCGCTCACCTCGCCCTACGCCTTCCATCAGTTCTGGCTCGGTACCGCAGACGAGGATGTCTACCGCTTCCTGCGCTACTACAGCTGTATGCCGCTGGCCGAGATTGCCGCGCTGGAGGCGGAAGATGCCAAGCGGCAGGGGCGCAAGCAGGCCCAGCAGGTGCTGGCGGACGAGCTGACCGAACTGGTGCACGGCAAGGGGGCACTGGCGGCGGCGCGGCGCATCGGCGAGCTGCTGTTTTGCGGCCGGGTGGGGGAGCTTGACGAGGCGCAGCTGCGGCAGCTGGCGGGCGGCGGCCTGCCGACCACCTCATGGCAGGGGGAGGGGGGTCTGGTGGCGCTGCTGGTGGCGACCGGTCTCGCCGGCTCGAAGCGGATCGCCCGCGAGCTGCTGGCCGCCGGCGCCATCAACCTTAACGGCCGTTTGGTCGAGGGGAATGAGTTGGCTGAGACCGACTGGCGCTTCGGCCGCTTCCTGCTGCTGCGCCGGGGCAAGAAGCAGTACCACCTGGTGCAACGTCCCTGATAGCCAGCGCCCCCTGCCGGAGGGCGCCGCTTGGCGGCTGGTCGGGAAATGAGTAGATCGCCTGGCGCCCTGAGTCATCGACGGGGAGGCGGCATTCCAGCGGATCTTTAAGACCGCTTTCCCGCCCCGGCCCCGTGGTGTTCGTGGTGGGAGTCGTTTACTCTTGAAGCACGATTTTTTAACGAGCAGTCAGCCCCTGATGAGTGACCCCCACAAGCGCAAACCCGTACACCTCAGTGTCGAGACCCTGGCTCAGGACAAGAGCAAGCCGGAGATCCTCAAGGCCGAGATCGTGGCCGAGAGCCGCCTGTTCAAGGTGGAATCCCTGCATCTCAAATTCAGCAACGGGGAAGAGCGGGTGTACGAGCGGATGCGGGGGGGCAACCGGGGGGCCGTCATGGTGGTGCCGCTGTATGACGCCCATCACCTGCTGCTGGTGCGCGAATACGCGGCGGGCACCCACTCTTATGAGCTGGGTTTCCCCAAGGGGCTGATCGATCCGGGCGAGAACGCCTTCGAGGCGGGCAACCGGGAGCTGATGGAGGAGGCGGGCTTCGGTGCCAACAGCCTGATCCCCCTCAAGCAGGTGTCGCTGGCGCCCGGCTATTTCTCCAGCCGGATGGACATACTGCTGGCCCGGGATCTCTACCCGGAGCAGCGCATCGGGGACGAGCCGGAGCCGCTCGAGGTGATCCCCTGGCCACTGAACCGCATCGACGAATTGCTGGCGCGTCCGGACTTCACCGAGTCGCGCAGCATCAGTGCCCTGCTGCTGGCCCAGAAATGGCTGGCGGAGCAGGAAAAATAGCCCCTCGAGGGCGCAAAGATAATCAAAGACAGAGGGTAGCAATATGCAGGAGTTGTTGGCCTGGGTGCCTGGGGTCAAGGAGATAGCCCGCGAAGCGGGGCGGATCCTTCACGAGATCTATCACGGCGGTCAGTTCGAGCGTCAGCTGAAGGAGGATGCGACCCCGGTCACCAGTGCCGATCTTGCTGCCGATGCCTACCTCAAGCAGGCGCTGTCGGCGCTCACTCCCCATATCCCTGTGTTGACCGAAGAGGCGGCCGATGTGCCCTTCAGCCAGCGCGCCAACTGGCGGCAGTACTGGCTGGTGGACCCTCTGGACGGCACCGGCGAGTTCATCGCCGGCAGCGGCGACTTCGCCACCCTGATCGCCCTGGTGCAGGACAACGTGCCGGTGCTCGGGGTCATCTACGCCCCCGAGTCCGACGTGCTCTACTGGGCGGTGCGCGGTCACGGCGCCTTCAAGGAGGCCGCCGGCGAGATCTATCCCATCAGCGCCATGCATCACGAGCATGATCAGCCGGATGCGCTGGTGGTGGCCATCAGCCGGCGCCAGAAGCTGGAGATGCTGACCCGCCGCCTCAACCCGGCCATCAACTACGAGCTGATCCCGCTCGGCTCCAGCTCGCTGAAGTCCTGCCTGGTGGCGGAGGGGGCTGCCGACTGCTATGTGCGCCTCGGCCCCACCGGCGAGTGGGATACCGCCGCCGCCCAGTGCATCGTCGAGGCGGCCGGTGGTCGCATCCTCAGCCTGACCCTGCAGCCGCTGAGCTACAACGAGACGGAGTCGCTGGAGAACCCTGACTTCATCGTGATGGGGGACCCGGATCTCGCCTGGGGCAAGATCCTGACTCACTGAGCAGGCTGACATTTCATTGTCCCGACATCATAGGGCGGCCTCAGGGTCGCCTTATTGTTTGGTGTTATCCGCTGGCCTTGTGGAGGTGGATAGGGATATCCGCTGGCAAGGCGCGACATCCGCAGTGGATCATCGTCGTCAGCCTGCTTCGCACAAGATGATTAATCGTGTAATTCTGATAATTACACCTCTTCCAAAATAAAAAATTAACCAGCAATGATATTTTGGTTTTATATATCATAATACTGCCAATATGCAGATTTTATGAATTAGGAGGGCAAGATCCTGTTCCCAATCTCACTGGTCGACGCGAGCTTTGGCAGTGGGATCTGCCAGTGTCGATTTTTGAGAATTAAATGCTGAGATAGCACAATGACTGCAGATTTAAATACTGACAAAAAGTGAATTAACGATGAGTTTATCTGCAGAGGTCACCCGGGAGCTGTCCGGTTCCCAATCCGTCATCGCCCACACCGGCTGGCGTCGTCACGACACCCACTGGGTGATCAGCCTGTTTGGCACCGCGGTCGGCGCGGGCATCCTGTTCCTGCCCATCAACCTGGGTCTCGGCGGGATCTGGCCCCTGCTCATAGTGGCCGTGCTGGCCGGTCCCATGACCTTCCTGGCGCACCGCGGGCTGGCCCGCTTCGTGTTGTCCTCCTCCCGTCCCCAGGCCGACTTCACCGAGGTGGCGGAGGAGCACTTCGGCAAGATGGCCGGCCGCCTCATCTCGGCGCTTTACTTCCTCTCCATCTTCCCCATCCTGCTCATCTACGGGGTAGGGCTGACCAACACGGTGGAGAGCTTCATGGTCAACCAGCTCGGCATGGCGACCCCGAACCGGGTGATGCTCTCCGGCCTGCTGGTGTTTGCCATGATCGCGGTGATGATGGCCGGCGAGAAGGCGATGCTGCGGGCCTTCGCCTTCATGGTCTACCCGCTGGCGGCCATCCTGGCGGCGCTCTCCTGCTACCTGATCCCCCAGTGGCACTGGCCGGAGGTGACCGCCTTCGACGGCGCCGGCTTCCTCAACACCGTCTGGCTGGCGCTGCCGGTGACCGTCTTCGCCTTCAGCCATGCCGCCGCCATCTCCGGCTTCGCCAACGTGCAGCGCCGTGAATATGGCGAGCAGGCGGAGGCCAGGAGCGGCCTGATCCTGCGCAACACCACCGTCATGCTGGTGGGCTTCGTGCTGTTCTTCGTCTTCTCCTGCGTGCTGAGCCTCTCCCCGGTGCAGCTGGCCGAGGCCAAGGCCCAGAACGTCTCGGTGCTCTCCTATCTCGCCAACATCACCGACAACCCGGTGATCATCACCCTGGGGCCGCTCATCGCCTTCATCGCCATCAGCTCCTCCTTCCTCGGCCACTTCCTGGGGGCGCGGGAGAGCCTCAAGAGCCTGATCGCCAAGCCAACAGGGCTGTCGCTCGCGAAGGCGGACCGGCTCGGCATCGCGCTGATGTTCTTCGCCATCTGGGGGGCGGCGGTGATCAACCCCGGCATCCTCGGTCTGATGGAGACCCTCTCCGGCCCCGTCATCGCCATGATCCTGTTCATCATGCCGGTGGTGGCCATCTACAGGGTGGAGGCGCTGGCCCGCTTCCGTCAGGGCTGGGTGAACGGCTTCATCCTGTTGACCGGGTCGCTGGCGGTATCGGCGCTGATCTTCAGCCTGCTGAAGTAACAGCAGCGCTGCGGCCAAAAAGAAAAGAGGCGATCCCGGGGTCGCCTCTTTTCATTCTGCTTGCGCGCTCAGCCCAGCTTGGCGCCGTTCTCCACCGCCTGCTCCGGGATGGCCATCACCACGGCGCCGTCGGCCCGGTAGAAGCCGGTCAGCAGAAACTCCGACTGGATGGGACCTATCTGCTTGGGCGGGAAGTTCACCACCGCGACTATCTGGCGCCCCACCAGCTCTTCCGCTTGGTAGAGATCCGTGATCTGGGCGCTGCTCTTGCGCACCCCGAGCTCTGGCCCAAAATCGGCCCACACCTTGTAGGCGGGCTTGCGCGCCTCGGGGAAGGGCTCGACCCGCACCAGGGTGCCCACCCTCAGCTCCACCATCTCGAACTCTTGCCAGCTTATGGTCTGCATCTGCTCTCCTCGCGTGTTGTCCATGTCCGCCAGCATGCCCGATCTCGCCACGGCTTGTCTTCGGCGCAGAGCCGGCGCGTTACGGCAACCGGCCGTTTTGCTGGCGCCAGGCCGAGGGGGTCAGCCCGGTCTCGGCCAGGAAGCGCTCGGCGAAGGCCCCCTGGTTCTGGTAACCGACCCGGCAGGCGACGTCGCCTATGGGCAGGGTGCCCTGGCTCAACAGGGTGCGCGCCAGCGCCATGCGCCGCCCCCGGATGTAATGGGAGACGCTCATGCCGAGCTGCTGGCGAAAGGCGTGCTTGAACTGGCTCTGGCCGAGGCAGGCAACGCCGGCGAGTCGCTCGTTGTCGAGCGGCTCGGCGAGGTGGGCCTCGATATGGCGCTGCACCCTCGCGATGCGGGGGGCTATGGGAGGAGCCATGGCGGGGCCCACGCCCTGTGACTCGGCCAGCAGCCCGAGCCAGACCTGCTCCATGCCGGCCACCTGCCGACCCTCTGCCACCATCCGGTGCAGGAAGGCGAGGTAGTGGCGCTGGGGTTCGTCCAGTTCGATAAAGGGGCGCTCGCCGAGGGCAGACGGCAGCCAGGGGCTCTCCTGCACCAGGAAGGAGAGGGCCGGATCGGCCGCGAAGTCGTGCCGCTCTCCGGGAGCTATCACGCAGGCGAAGCCGGGGAGGAGGCGCTGGCCCTTGCCCTGCACCTCTATCTCGATGGGGCCGTCGAGGGGGATCACCAGCTGGGCGAAGTCGTGGCGATGGCTGCTAATGTCGCTCTGGTAGCGGCGCAGGCTGAAAGGGGGTGGGGCAGATGGCAATGACGCGGCCCGGGGCCGCGTCATCGAAGAAGGATCACTCTTTGCCATATAGCGAGGATTATTCGACGTCGAAATCTTCGATCTCTTTGCCCAGCGCTTCCATGATGGCGCGCGCCTCGGCAGGGACGCTGTCCGGATGGTCCTTGCGCAAGTCGTCGTCACCGGGCAGCGGCTGGCCGGTAAACGCGTGCAGGAAGGCCTCACAGAGCAGCTCGCTGTTGGTCGCATGACGCAGGTTGTTCACCTGGCGACGGGTGCGCTCATCGGTCAACACCTTCAGCACCTTGAGCGGGATCGAGACGGTAATCTTCTTGACCTGTTCGCTCTTCTTACCGTGTTCCGCATAGGGGCTGACGTAGTCGCCGTTCCACTCTGTACCCATGATTCACCTGTTCTCATTTGGCCGTGAGCGCGGATTTTAACCCTTAAGGTATTCAATGGCAATCCAACGGCAAAGCCATTTAGACGTCTAGAAGTGTTGACGGCTTTTTTGCACTGGCGTAAGGTGATTCACCATAGGCCAGCAATATGGCCAGCAATGGCGGGGGATGCCTGCCGGGCTGTCTGCCCGGCGCGACCCAAGAGAGATTCAAGGAGAGAATAATGACCCACAAGGCCACCCTGGCGGTACGTACCGGGATTGAGACAGACCAGCAACACGGTGCCGTGGTGCCGCCCATCTACCTCTCCAGCAACTACACCTTTGCCGATTTTGGCGAACCCCGTCAATACGATTATGCCCGCTCCGGCAACCCGACCCGCTCCAACCTGGCGGACGCGCTGGCGGCGCTGGAAGGGGGAGCGGGCGCCGTGGTGACCGGCACCGGCATGGGCGCAGTCCATCTGGTGACCACGGCCCTGCTCAAGGCCGGTGATCTGCTGCTGGCCCCTCACGACTGCTACGGCGGCACCTGGCGCCTGTTCGAATACCTGGCGGCCAAGGGCCACTACAGGGTGCAGTTCGTGGATCAGGGGGACGAGACGGCCCTGGCCGAGGCGCTCGCCCAGAAACCGGCGCTGGTGTGGGTGGAGACTCCCTCCAACCCGCTGCTGCGGGTGGTGGACGTGGCTGCCATCGCCGCCGCGGCCCACGAAGTGGGCGCCCAGGTGGCGGTGGACAACACCTTCCTCTCGCCGCTGTTGCAGCAGCCGCTGGCGCTGGGCGCCGATGTGGTGGTGCATTCCACCACCAAGTACATCAACGGCCACTCCGACGTGGTGGGCGGGGTCGCCATCGCCAAGGAGCCCGCACTGGCCGACTCCCTGGTGTGGTGGGCCAACTGTCTGGGGCTGACCTCGGGTGCCTTTGATTCCTACCTCACCCTGCGCGGGCTGCGCACCCTGGCGCCGCGCCTGCGCACCCACCAGGAGAACACGGACAGGATCCTCGCCTTCCTGCAGCAGCAGCCGCTGGTGAAAACCATCTATCACCCCAGCCTGCCGAGCCATCCGGGCCACGAGATTGCGCGCCGTCAACAGTCCGGCTTCGGCGCCATGCTAAGTTTTGAGCTCGATTGCAATGAGGCGGGGCTGCGCGCCTTCCTGGATGCGCTGCGCCTCTTCTCGGTGGCGGAATCCCTCGGCGGGGTGGAGAGTCTGGTGGCCCATCCCGCCAGCATGACCCACAGGGCCATGACCCCAGCGGCGCAACAGGCGGCGGGCATCAGCGCCCAGCTGCTGCGCCTGTCGGTGGGTATAGAACACGGTGACGACCTGGTGGCCGATCTGGCCCAGGCTTTTGAACAGGCGCAGTTGGCGCAACAGGCAAACTAATAACGGCACGGCAGCCAGCCGCACGGGAGAGGGTATCGGCAGGTTCGCCGACCCACGGACAGGGCGTGCTGCCGGCAGCAAGACGCAGGAACAGGTGGTGATCTAAATGGAACAGCAGCAAGGAGAGGTAGCAGTGGCAGCAGAAGCGGTACTGAAGCGGCGCCATGTGCACAAGTTTGGCGGCAGCAGTCTGGCGGATCCGGTCTGTTATCGCCGGGTCGCGGCCATCGTCGAGCAGCAGGTCGGCGGCCATGAACTGATCGTGGTCTCCGCCGCCGGCAAGACCACCAACCGGCTGATCCAGCTGGTGGAGCTGGCGGAAGCCGGGGACGAGGCCGCCGGTGAGGCCATCACCGCCCTGCACGCCTATCAGCAGAGTCTGATCGACGGCCTGCTAGAAGGGGAACTGCAGCTCGATTTGAGCAAGCAGCTCGCCGACGATACCCAGCTGATCGCCAAGACCCTGGAGGGGCAGTTCGATCGCTTCGAGCGCAACGGCCTGCTCGCCTTCGGCGAGGTGTGGTCGGCGCGCCTGTTGGCCGCCCTGCTCAGCAACCGTGGCGAGCCCGCCATCTGGCTCGACGCCCGCAGCTTCCTGCGCGCGGAAGACGGCGCCCTGGTCAAGGTCAACACCGCCATCTCCAGCGAGTTGCTCAAGGCCCGTCTGGCGGAACATCCCGGCCGCATCGTCGTGACCGGCTTCATCGCCGCGGATCTGGAGGGGCGCTCCTTGCTGCTCGGCCGCAACGGCTCCGACTATAGCGCGAGCCTCTTGGCGGCGCTGGCGGATGGGGAATCCACCACCATCTGGAGCGACGTGGCCGGGGTCTACAGCGCGGATCCGCGCCGGGTTAAGGAGGCGCGCCTGCTGGAGCGCCTGAGCCTGTCGGAGGCCAACGAGCTGGCTCGTCTCGGCTCCTCTGTATTGCATTCTCGCACCCTGCAGCCGGTGGCCGACAGCCGCCAGCGCCTCACCCTGCGCTGCAGCTACAACCCGGACGAGGGTTGCACCCACATACTACGCCGGGCACCGCGCTCCGGCGGCGCCCGCATCGTCTCCTCGGTGGATCAGATAGCGCTCATCGAACTCAAGGTGCTGCCCCAGACCAGCTTTGATCAGACGGTGGCGACCATCGAGGCCCATCTGGCCCGCCATCGCCTCCACCCGCTCACCCTGCAACGCCAGCCGGATCGGCGGGTGCTGCGTCTGGCCTACACCCTCGAGGTGGCGGAAGGGGCCTTCGAGGTGCTGCGGGACTTCCAGCTGCAGGGCAGCTTCACCGGCCTGATCCAGAAGGAGGGCTTCAGCCTGGTGGCCCTGGTCGGCGCCGGGGTGACCGACAATGCCGAACAGTGCCACCGCTTCTATCAGCTGCTGGCGGATCAACCCCTGGAGTTCGTGCAGGTGGCCAGAGACGGCCTGAGCCTGGTGGCGGTGCTGCGCCAGGTGGTGCTCGAGCCCCTGCTCATCGCCCTGCACGGCGCCCTGTTCAGCCGCCCGACCCGGGTCGGGTTGGTGGTATTTGGCAAGGGCAACATCGGCGGCCACTGGCTGGCGCTCTACGCCCGCGAGAAGGCGCGGCTCGAGCACGAGCTCAATCTGGCGCTCACCCTCTACGGAGTGTTCGACTCCAAGGGGGGCGTGCTGGACGAGGAGGGGCTGGATCCCCTCAAGGTGCGTGACAACTTCGATCCCAGGCCGCTGATCTGGCCCGAGCTGCTGGGCCAGCTGGAGCAGCACGGCTTCGACAGCCTGATCGCGCTCGATCTCACCGCCAGCGAGACGGTGAGCCGCTATTATCCTGACTTCGCCCAGCTCGGTTGCCACATCATCGCCGCCAACAAGTTTGCCGGCGCCGCCGAGAGCGAGTTCTACCAACGCATCAAGCAGACTTGCCGCGATCACCAGGTGCAGTGGCGCTACAACGCCACCGTCGGCGCCGGTCTGCCCATCCAGTCCAGCATCCAGATGCTGCGTCAGAGCGGCGATCGCATCCAGGGGGTCTCCGGCATCTTCTCCGGCACCCTCTCCTGGCTGTTCCAGCAATATGACGGCACGCGCCCCTTCTCCGAGCTGGTGGACGAGGCCTGGCAGCACGGCCTGACCGAGCCGGATCCCCGTGAGGATCTCTCCGGCCAGGACGTGCGCCGCAAGCTGCTGATCCTGGCGCGGGAGGCGGGCTTCGAGCTCGACTCCGCCGATATCGAGCTGGAGAATCTGGTGCCTGTGGCCCTGCGCAAGGTCAGCACGGATCAGTTCATGGACAGGCTCAAGGAGCTGGATGATCCCATCCAGAGCGCGTTCGAGGGGGCACGCCGGGTCGGCAAGGTGCTGCGCTACGTGGCCCGCTTCGAGCATGACGGCAAGGCGCGGGTCGGGCTTGAGACCCTGGAGCCGCACCATCCGTTCGCAAACCTCTTGCCCTGTGACAACGTGTTCGCCATCGAGAGCGACAGCTATCGCACCAACCCGCTGGTCATTCAGGGGCCGGGGGCGGGGCGCGAGGTGACGGCGGCGGCCATCCAGTACGATCTGTGGCAGATCTGCGCCAGCCTCTGAGGGGCTAGTCGATAGAACAAAGAAGAGGCGCCCAGGGGCGCCTCTTCTCGTTGGTGGTCACAATGCCTTACCAGAGCAGCTTGCCCAGCAGGGGGGCGAGCAGCACTGTGGCCATGCCGGCTATCATCATCACCATGCTGGAGACCACCCCCTCCTCGTTGCCCATCTGGTAGGCCCTGGCGGTGCCCGCGCCGTGGGCCGAGGCACCGAAGCCTGCCCCCTTGCCGAGGCGGCTGCGGATGGCGAGCACCGTCAGCACGCTCTCGCCGACCGCCATGCCGATCACCCCGGTCAGCACCACGAACAGGGCGGTGAGATCGGCATTGCCGCCGACCGAGCGGGTCGCCTCCACCGCGAAGGGGGTGGTGATGGATCTCATGGCCATGCTGCGCTGCAGCAGCTCTGAGAGGTGCAGCCAGCGGGCCAGCAGCACAGTGCTGCCCACCGCCATGAGCACGGAGGCGAGCACCCCCACCGACAGGGAGAGCCAGTGGCGGCGCATCAACTGGCGGTTCTCGTAGACCGGCACCGCGAAGGCGACGGTGGCCGGGCCCAGCAGCCACAGCAGCCAGTGCGACTGGGCCATGTAGTCCTGATAGGGGATGTGGAACAGCATCACCACCGCCACCAGCAGGGCCGGCGCCAGCAGCAGCGGCATCAGCGGCAGTATGCGCTTGCGGCCATAGAGCCACTTGCTGGCGTAGTAGAACAGCAGGGTGAGGGCGAAGCAGAGCAGGCCGAGCAGGGTGTCAGACATGGCGGCGGCTCCGGCGGGCCAGCATCAGTTCGAAGCGATAGACTCTGTCCACCACCAGTGCGGTAGTGCCAAGCACCAAGATTGTGCTAATAACCAGCACCAACATGATGCGCCACCCCTCTTGAAGCAGCAGATCCTGATAGTTGATCACGGCCACCACGGCGGGCACGAAGAACAGCAGCATCTCCGCCAGCAGCCAGCGGGCACCGGCGCTGAACCAGCGGACCTTGACCACCCCGAGCAGGATGCAGGCGAGCAGCAACAGCATGCCGGTCAGGTTGGCGGGCAGGGGCAGGTGGAAGGTGCGCACCGCGGTGTCGGCCAGCAGCCAGATGGCGGCCAGCAGGGCGATTTGGAAGGGGGTTTGTAGCCAGCGCAGGCAGAAGGCTTTCATGATGGGCGTCTTTCTGTGAACCTGGTCACAGTATAAGGGGGGGCCAAACCTGCAAAAAATGAATTTAAATTATGAAAAATATGCCAAATTGGCATTATTTAGCGAACCCCTCCGACGAGCGTCCCATGGATATCCGAGCCCTGCGTTACTTTGTCGAACTGGTGCGGGAGCAGAGCTTCACCCGCGCCTCCGAGAAGCTGTTTGTCACCCAACCCACTATCAGCAAGATGATCCGCAACATGGAGGAGGAGCTGGGTCAGCCCTTGCTCAACCGGGAGGGGCACAGCTTCACCCTGACCGACAGCGGCCAGGTGCTGTTTGCCCGTGGCCAGCTGATCCTGGCCCAGATGCAGCAGCTGGAGGCTGAGCTCGCGGATCTGCAGAGCCTGCAGCACGGGCGCCTCGCGCTCGGTATCCCGCCCATGGTGGGCCACGTCTATGCGGATCTCATCCGCACCTACCGCAGCCGCTACCCCAGGGTGGAGCTCTCCATCGTCGAATATGGTGGCCGTCGCATCGAGCAGGCGGTGCTGGAGGGGGAGCTGGATCTCGCCATCACCATGTTGCCGACCAGGGAGGGGGGCGCCCTGAGCGCGCTGGAGCTGGATTGCTACCCGATCCAGGTGGTGCTGCCGGACCTGCCGCGCTGGCGCGAGCGCAACGAGATCCGGCTGGAAGATCTGCAGGAGGAGCCCTTCCTGCTCTACACCCAGGCTTTCACCCTGAGCGAGCGGCTGGAGCAGGCCTGCCAGCAGGCGGGCTTCGTGCCCCAGGTGGCGGCGCGCAGCAGCCAGTGGGACTTTCTCACCGCCATGGTGCGCAGCGGCATGGGAGTCGCCTTCCTGCCCGAGCCCATCTGCCGGCGGCTGACCCCGGACGGGTTGGTGTTGCGCCCCCTGCTGCCGGAGCTGAGCTGGCGACTCGGGGTGATCTGGCCGAGCCGGCGCTACCTCTCCCGCACCGCCGAGGCCTGGCTGGCCCTGTGCCGCGAGAGCCACGGCTGAGCCTCAGCCGCGCAGCAGGGCGCCCAGTTGGCGACATAGTCTGCGAAGGGTCTGGTTGTCGAGGCAGCCAAAGCCGAGCAGCCAGCCCTCCAGCCCGGGTTCGCCGAGGTAGAACTGGCCGAGGGGGCGCAGGCCCAGCCCCAGGGCGTTGGCGGCGTCGGTCCAGCGGGCCTCGCCACCCGGCGGCAGCAGCACGGCACACTGCAGCCCGGCGCCGCTGTGGATGGGGGTGAGCAGGGGGCAGTGCTCGGCCAGTTCGCTCAGCAGCAGATCCCGCCGGCTCTGGTAGAGCAGACGACTCTGGCGCAGGTGGGTGGCGAAGTGGCCGGCGCGGATGAAGTCTGCGGTGACCGCCTGCTGCAGCTGGTTGCTGTGACCGTCGAAGGCGGCGCGGGCCCGGCTGAAGGCCTCCATCAGGGGGCGCGGCAGCACCAGGAAGGCGAGGCGCAAGGAACCAAACAGCACCTTGCTGAAGGTGCCAACATAGAGGACCCGCCCCTGACCATCCAGCCCCTGCAGGGCGGGCAGCGGGCGCTGATCGTACTGATATTCCCCGTCGTAATCATCTTCCAAAATCCAGGCGCCGTGCCGCTCGGCCTCGGCCAGCAAGGCCATCCGCCGCGGCAGGCTCATGGGCACGCCGAGGGGATACTGATGGGCCGGGGTGCAGTAGATGAGCCTTGGCCGCGGATGTTCCCCCGCCGGGTTGAGACCTTCCTCGTCAACCGGCACCGGATGGACGCGGGCGCCGGCACTCTCCAGCGCGGTGCGCGCACCCGGGTAGCCGGGATCCTCCACCCAGACGCTGTCGCCGGCATCGATGAGCAGCTGGGTCGCCAGCAAGATGCCCTGCTGGGAGCTGGTGAGGATCAGGATCTGATCCGGCTCGCACTGCACCCCCCGCGACTGCACCAGATAGCTGCTGATGGCGGCGCGAAGCGGAGCCAAGCCTTGTGGATCCCCGTAGTTCATCCAGTCGCTGGCGCGCTGGCGCCACTGCTGCTGCATCAGCCGCCCCCAGAGTGCCTGGGGAAAGAGGCGCGGATCCGGCTGACTGGAGGCGAAGGAGTCACCCACCTGGGGCGCGTTATGGCAGGCCCCGCCCGCCGCCATCTCCTGACCGCGGCGCGACAGCCCGGCCGCCGACTGGGGCGGCCTGGGGGCGGGGCGCACTGCCGCCAGGGCGACGAAGCTGCCGGCCCCCACCCTGCGCACCAGGTAGCCCTCCGCCTCCAGCCGGCCGTAGGCCAGCTCCACCGTGCTGCGGGAGACGCCGAGATCCCGCGCCAGCATGCGGCTGGCGGGCAGCCGGCTGTGCTGGGGCAGGTGACCCGCGAGTATGGCTTCCCGCAGGGTGCGCACCAGCTGCTCGTGCAGGGGCAGGTCGTTTTGCTGCTGGTCGGCGAAGAGGGTCGGCAGGGCGGTCATATTGGGCTCCTCATGGACCAGGGCAGATGAACCCCCACCAAGATGGCGTCGCGCAAGGTGCGCACCAGCTGCTCGTGCAGGGGCAGATCGTTTTGCTGCTGGTCGGCGAAGAGCGTCGGCAGGGCGGTCATGGTTCTCTCCAGAGTGGGCTGGGGTCGCATAATTGGTCTGTCCATCTTGGCAAAATTGGTCGGCGTGGCAAGGCCATTTTCTCGCTACATTGAGTGAACGGAGCAGATTTTATCCATCACAAGGAGTCGGGATGTCTGAATTTGGTGCGGTGATCAGCTGGCAGCGGGGGAGCGACGAGCCCTTCGTGGATCAGCGTTACAGTCGAGCCCACAGCTGGGAATTTGACGGCGGCGTGCGGGTGCCGGCCTCCTCTTCCCCCCATGTGGTGCCCTTGCCCTATTCGGTGGCGGAGCACGTCGATCCGGAAGAGGCCTTCGTCGCCTCCCTCTCCAGCTGCCACATGCTGACCTTCCTCTGGCTGGCGGCCAGGGCGGGCTATCGGGTGGAGAGCTACCGGGACCAGGCGGTCGGCGTCATGGAGGCGGACGAGCGCGGCCGCCAGTCCATCACCCGCGTCACCCTGCGCCCCAGGGTGGTATTCGGGGGTGATCGCCAGCCAACCCTGGTCGAGCTGGAGCGGTTGCACCACCAGGCCCACGAGGAGTGTTTCATCGCGAACTCGGTCAGAACCCTGGTCACCACAGAAGTCGTGGCTTAATCACAAGGAGCTTTCACATGAGTCAGGTATTGAGTACAGGGGTGGCGAGCCCCGCCGAGGCCAGCGCCTTCTTCGAGGCCCAGCTGGCATACCGCACCGATCCGGCGGATCTGGCCGCGGACCTGCTGAGCGGGGAGGCGAGTGAGGGCGGGAAGATAGTGGTCATCGACACCCGCTCCCCCGCGCACTACGCCGAGGGCCATATCCCGGGGGCGGTCTCCTTCCCCCATCGAACCATGAACCCGGCCAGCACCGCGGCCCTGTCGAGAGACAAGGTTTATGTCTGCTACTGCGATGGCATCGGCTGCAACGGCTCGACTCAGGGGGCCTACAAGCTGGCGGCGCTGGGCTTTCGGGTGAAAGAGTTGATCGGTGGCCTGCACTGGTGGCGTCAGGACGGTTTCGCCGTCGCCACCGGCGGCGAGGCCGGTGTCTTGTTGGAAGGAGGGATTGCCTGTGCCTGTTAAGCCATCGATGAACGAGTTCGATCAACCTGTTGGCGCCGAGGTGCCGGGCTGGGCGGGGGCCGAGTTTCCACCCCACGCTGAGCTGAGCGGTTGGGGCTGCCGGTTGGAGCCGCTGGATCCCGAGCGTCACTGCGGCTCGCTCTGGCAGGCGTTTGGCGCCGACAGCGGGGCCATGTGGACCTATCTCACCAGCGGTCCCTTCGAGGATGAGGCGGCCATGCTGGCCTGGCTGCAACAGAGCGCCGCCAAGGCCGATCCCCAGTTCTATGCGATCGTGGACGAGGCGAGTGGCAAGGCGCTGGGGCTCGCCAGCTATCTGCGCATCGATCCCGCCGCGGGTAGCATAGAGGTGGGCTGGCTGCACTTCTCACCGGCCATGCAGCGTACCCGCCTCTCTACCGCGGCCATGGCGCTGATGATGGCCAATGCCTTCGCGCTCGGCTACCGCCGCTACGAGTGGAAGTGCAACGATTTCAACTGGCCCTCGCGCCAGGCTGCGCTGCGGCTCGGCTTCAGCTACGAGGGGACCTTCCGTCAGGCGCGGGTGGACAAGGGCCGCAATCGAGATACCGCCTGGTTCTCGGTGATCGATGGGGAATGGCCGGCCCTGAAAACGGCCTTCGAACGCTGGCTGGCGGATGAGAACTTCGATGAACAGGGGCGCCAGATATTGCGCCTCTCCGATCTTCGCCTGCCGCACCAAGGGTGATTAGGTTGGCATCCATGGCTGGCTCATAAGAGTGGCAGGCCCATAAAACGAGAGAGGCCCCGGATTGCGGGGCCTCTCTCGTTCATTCTGTGGCTTAGTCGTGATGATCGCCAATGGGGGCGGCGATCCACTTCAGAAGGCGAAGCATGTCTTGCGGCGCCACCCCGACCGAGAGGCCGCGCTTGCCGCCGCTCACCAGGATCTCGTCAAACGCCATGGCGGAGTCGTCCAGCACGGTCGGCAGCAACTTCTTCTGGGCCAGCGGGCTGATGCCCCCCACCTTGTAACCGGTCAGCTTCTCGGCCTCCGCCGGCTTCATCATCTCCACCTTCTTCAGCCCCGCCGCCTTGGCGAGCTGCTTCAGGCTGCACAGGCCCGATGACGGCACTATGGCCACCACCGCCTGCTTGTCGTGATGGGCGATCAGGGTCTTGAACACCTGGGCCTCCGGCAGGCCGAGCTGGGTCGCGGCATGCTTGCCGAAATCGTCGTGAGCTTCGCACTCATAGGGGTAGAGCTTGTGGGGGATCTTGAGCTTTTTCAGCAGGTTGATAGCGGGGGTCATCAGATTTCCTCGAGCCGGAACAAGGCCAGACAGTCTGCGCCCAGTCGGCTGGCGTGGCAAGAGGTGCCCAGATTCGGCTCTTCTCCCGGACATGACGGGCGTGGCCAGATTGAAAATGCGTGGGCCGATGAGCTGAGTTCTTGATCCCGCATGTCTACACTGGATGTGGCTATCTGTTGGCGATACGAAAGGAATCGTGGCCATGAATATCCCGGTGTCCAGCTCTCTCGATATTGGCGCTCTCGGCCGTTATGACGCCCTCGCCCGATTGACCGCCCTCGATCGCGCCTATGGCATCGTCGAGTTCGATCTCGCTGGCCACATCGTCTCGGTCAACGCGCTGTTCTGCGCCATCCTCGACTATCACCCCGAGGCGCTGATCGGCCAGTCCCATCTGCTGCTGCTACCCCCCGAGCAACATGGCGAGCACGACCGCTTCTGGCAGGGGGTGCTCTGCGGCAAGATCCATACCGGCGCCTTTCACCGCATTGCGCGGGGAGGCAGGAGTGTCTGGATCCACGCCACCTACACCCCGATCACCGACGAGGCGGGTGCCTTGCTCGGGGTGATCAAGCTGGCCCACGACATCACTCCCGAGGTGCTGGCCGAGCAGCTCGTCGAACAGCAGAGCCAGCTGTTCGACATCATAGTCGCCGCTCATCAGGGCTTTCTGTTGGATCGCAACCTCGCTTCCGCCTGCGACACCGTGTTCGAGCGGCTGCTCAGCGTCAGCCAGAGTGCCTATGGATTCATCGGCATAGTCCAGTACGAGGACGAGCAACCCAGCCTCTACGTCCCCTCCATCTCCAATCTCTCCTGGGACGAGGCCACCCATGCCTGGTATGAGCAACAGCGCCAGAGCAGAGGCGGGCTCATCTTCAGCAAACTCGACAACCTGTTTGGTCATGTGGTGACCCACAACACCCTGGTGTGCTGCAACGATCTGCCGCGCCATCCGGCGAGCCGCGGCACCTCCCCTCGCGGTCACCCGCATCTGGACTGCTTCCTTGGCATCCCGCTTCGTCACAAGGGGGAGGCCATCGGCATGATCGCCCTGGCCAACCGTCCGGGTGGCTTCGACGAGACCCTGGTGACCCTGCTCGAGCCGCTCACCACCGCCCTCGGCACCCTGGTTCACGCCCGCAACCTGGAGGACGAACGCGGCCGGATGGAGCGGGAGCTGCGCTTCAACGCCGAGCACGATTTCCTCACCAAACTGCCCAATCGCAGCAGTTTCTTCAGCCAAACCAACCTCCTGCTCGATCGTTTCTTGCGCCACCCGGCCGAGGGGAATACCTGTTGCCTGGCTCTGATCGACATCGATTTTTTCAAACAGATCAACGATGAACATGGTCATCTTGCCGGGGATGCGGTGCTGGAGACGCTGGCCCAGTTGCTGATGCAGGCAGTGCGCGGCAGCGATCTGGTGGCCCGCTTCGGCGGGGAGGAGTTCATCATGCTGCTGCGCGGCGTTACCCTCGGCGATGCCCGATCCCTGATGGATCACATCCGCCAGCAGATAGAGCGTCATCCCTTTCTGTATCAGGAGCGCGAGCTTGCCGTCACCATCAGCGTGGGGGTCACCCCCTATCAGCCGGATTATCAGCGGGTGGACGACTGGCTGCAATGCGTCGACCTGCGTCTCTACGAGGCCAAGCGCCTCGGCCGCAACCGCATCGCATAAGGCTTGTCGGACACAGGGAGGGATATGTGCGTAAATAGAAAGGGCGCCACTGTGGCGCCCTTTTGTGTGGGGAAGTCGCGCCGGATCAATTGGTGTTACGCACCCTGAGTCGAGTTGCGGCATGCTTGTCAACATCGCCGGGAGCCTCGTAATCGAAGGGGTAGAGTTTGTGGGGGGATCTTGAGCTTTTTCAGCAGATTGATAGCTGGGTAATCAGATTTACTCGAGCCTGAGCAAGGTCCAACAGTCTGCTTCTGCAAGGGGTAGGGCGACGGCTGATATTTAATGCTTGAATTTTAATAGCCATAAAAATGTAGCCACGGCTAAGTGGCTACATGTTGGATACTATTTTTATTACATAGGTTCAAGATAGATAAATATCGTGTCTTGGCCTGTGACTGCCGGGTCGTAATACCCTCTGAGTCTGGAGTTCTTATGGCCGCTAATGCCGTCAGTGTCATTAACAGTGGAAACGGAACCAGAGGTCATGTCGACAACTATGGCTTGCCTTTCGCCACCGTATTCATACTTTAAATAATCATTGCCGTTTGATTCATAAGGGAACAAATCATCAGAGCTCCCCCCATCATTCAAGTCCAGCATCTGAATTTTAGCACCGGTATATTCGAATCGAGCTTGTCCGTTATCCCAGTCGAAGATGAATTCATCACCCATGGCAAAGGTTATGGTACCAGGATCACCCACATCCTCTAAGCGAACCTTGAGAGGTATGGTGCCTATATTGTTGATAAGTTTAACATACCTTATGTCTGCCTTATTGAAATACACATTTTGAGTAGGATCAAATTGTGAGCCTGGAGTATTACTCGTTTGCTGAGCACCAGCGGCAGTTGATACCACATCATTATTTTCACCAGCAATTGCGTTGCCGATACATGCGGAAAGCAAAGCTGTCAGCAGAATCTTTTTCATAGTTTTATCCCAGTGGTTATCTCGTCTTACAGTATTTTTATTTGGCACTGTTATCGTGCCTATTCACGATAATTGCGCAGTTGAGTCCAAGCAACGAAAATGAGAGTCATGTTTATAGGTTTTTAATTCGCATCACAAAAAAACAAATTCGATCGTATTCGTTACATGGACGTTAAGTTTTCATACAGCATCATGTGTTATATGGATACTTCAACACATAAAATTCAATCATATTCAGTTCTGGTTATGTTAATGCTTTAAAATATGTGTCATTGCCATATGCCGTGATCTCTTATAAAAAACGCTGATGTGCTACTGAGTGAGTAAGATGGGCATAGCATCTATACACCTGTCGGTAGATTGGGTTTTCATCTCCAACGGAGAGGGATATCAGGACATCAGACGAGACAATCATGGAAATAGAAAGGGCGCCATTGTGGCGCCCTTTGACTTGATGGAAGGAGAGCTTGATAGCCCGCCTGTCAACCGGTGTTGCGCATACCTGCCGCTATACCGGCGATGGTCACCATCAGCGCCTGATCCAGCTCGGGGTGCAGGATCTCGGCGTGGTTGCGCGAGCGGCCAAGCAGCTCGACCTGCAGCACGTTGAGGGGATCCGTGTAGGGGTTGCGCAGCTTGATGGACTCCTTGATCCAGGGCTGGTCGTCGAGCAAGTCGCCCTGCGGGCGCAGCTCCAGCACCACCTGAATGGAGTCGGAGAGCTCCTGACGCAGCTGCTTGCCGAGGGCCCACAGCTCTTGCGGCACCAGACGGGTGTCGTAGTACTCCGCCAGCCAGAGGTCGGCCTTGAGGAACACCATCTCCAGCATCTCGAGGCGGGTGCGGAAGAAGGGCCACTGGCGACTCATCTCGTCCAGCACGCTCTTGTGGCCGTCATCTATGGCTTGCTGCAGCCCCTTGTGGGCGCCGAGCCAGGCCGGCAGCATCAGCCGGTTCTGGGTCCAGGCGAAGATCCAGGGGATGGCGCGCAGGCTCTCGACGCCGCCGTTGGGCTTGCGCTTGGCGGGACGGGAGCCGAGCGGCAGCTTGCCGAGCTCCATCTCCGGGGTGGCGGCGCGGAAGTAGGGCACGAAGTCAGGATGACCGCGCACTATGCTGCGGTAGTGCTCGCAGGAGGCCTCGGCCACCTGTTCGATCACGGCGCGCCAGCTCTCTTTGGGCTTGGGCGGCGGCAGCAGGTTCCCTTCCAGCACGGCGCTGGTGTAGAGATTCAGGCTGTGGATGGCGACCTTGGGCAGGCCGAACTTGAAGCGGATCATCTCGCCTTGTTCGGTCACCCGCAGGCCACCGCGCAGGGAGCCCGGCGGTTGGGAGAGGATTGCCTGATGGGCGGGGGCGCCGCCGCGACCGACGGTGCCACCACGGCCGTGGAACAGGGTGAGGCGCAGGTTGTTGGCCTCGGCCAGCGCCACCAGGGATTCCATGGCGGCGTACTGGGCCCAGCCGGCGGCCATCATGCCCGCATCCTTGGCGGAGTCCGAGTAGCCGATCATGATGTACTGACGGCCCTGGATGTAACCGCGATACCAATCCACCGACAGCAGGCGCTCCATCACGGCGGTGCCTGCCATCAGATCTTCCTGGGTCTCGAACAGCGGCGCCACCGGCATGCGGAACTTGCAACCGGCTTCTTTCAGCAGCAGTTGCACCGCCAGGACGTCGGAGGGGGCGCCGGCCATGGAGATGATGTAGATGCCGAACGCATCCGGATCGTGCTCGGCGATGACCCGACAGGTGTCTATGGTCTCGCGGGTCTCGGCGCTCGGCTCCCAGTCGGTGGGGATCAGCGGGCGGCGGGAGTTCAGCTCATTGAGCAGGAAGGCCTGCTTGTCGTCCTCGCTCCACTCGGCGTAGTCGCCCATGCCGAGGTAGCGGGTCAGCTCGGAGAAGACCTGGCCGTGGCGCTCGCCATCCTGGCGGATGTCCAGCTTGACCAGATGGATGCCGAAACAGGCCAGCTTGCGCAGCACGTCCAGCAGCATGCCATCGGCGATGTTGCCCATGCCGCAGGCGTGCAGGGAGTGGTAGCAGAGCTCCAGCGGCTCGCGCAGCTGGGCCGTGGTCTTGACCAGATCCCGGCTCTCGCTGACCTGACCCTGCACCTTGGCGGTGAGGAATTCCTGGGTCTCGCGCAGTTGCTCGCGCAGTTCGCGCACCAGGGCGCGGTAGGGCTCGGGCTGATCGCCCACCCGCTCGCGCAGGGCGTCTGTGCAATCGGCCATGGAGAGCTCGGAGGTGAGCTCCTTGATGTCTTTGTAGAACAGGTTCACCGCCATCCAGCGGCCCAGCTCCAGCACCTCGGCGGTCACCTTGGCGGTGACGAAGGGGTTGCCGTCACGGTCGCCGCCCATCCAGGAGGTGAACTTGACCGGCGCGGCATCCAGCGGCAGGCGCACGCCAAGGTGCTGCTGCAGACGCTCGTCCAGGGTGCGCATGAATTCGGGAATGGCGGGCCAGAGGCTGTTTTCCACCACGGCGAAGCCCCACTTGGCCTCGTCCACCGGGGTCGGGCGCTGTTCGCGGATCTCGTTGGTGTGCCAGGCCTGATTGACCAGCTGTTCGATGCGATTGAGGATCTTGTCCCGCTCGCGGGGCAGCAGATCGGACAGTTCCAGCGCTTCCAGGCAGTCGTTGAGCTGCACGTGCTTGTGGATCAGGGTGCGACGGGTCACCTCGGTCGGGTGGGCGGTCAGCACCAGATCGATATCCAGCTCGCGTACGGCCTGGATGATGGCCTCCTGCGACAGGTTGGAGGCCTTGAGCTTGGCAAACATCTGCTCTAGCGGATCCGGGGTGCTTTCCTGCTCTTCGCTGCGGCGGGAGATGGTGTGGAACTGCTCCGCCACGTTGGCCAGGTTGAGGAACTGGCTGAAGGCGCGGGCCACCGGCAGCAGCTCGTCATCGGAGAGGGTGCGCAGGGTTTCGAGCAGCGACTCACGGTCTGCCTCATTGCCCTTGCGGGAGGACTTGGCCAGCTGACGAATGGTCTCGATCTTGTCGAGGAAGGCCTGTCCCTGATGATCCTTGATGGACTTGCCCAGCAGTTGGCCCAGCATGCCTACGTTGGCGCGTAGAGCGGCGTACTTTTCGTTCATTCCACATCCTTATTTTGTTGGTGCCTCCTTACCTTCCGGGGTGAGAGGCAGCCTCACTTATTGTTGTGTGATTACAACATATGCTCCGTCATCTTAGGGGGACAATCTACTCGGATTGTCTGCGCAAGGTCAAATAACAGGCCGATTCAGAACATGTATTTCCCTCACCTGTCCCTGGGCGCCATGTCATGTAACTTACTTACATTCCCCTCGATTCAGAGGCAGAAACGCCGGATCAGGTGCTGCAGCACCGCCGTGGTCGGCTTGACGAACGACAGATCCAGATACTCGTCCGGTTGGTGCGCCTGGGTGATATGACCGGGTCCCATCACTATTGTCTGGCATCCCAACTGCTGGATAAAGGGGGCCTCGGTGCAATAGTTCACGGATTCGGCGGCGCGGCCACTCGCCTTCTCGGCCTCGCGCACCAGCACGGAATCATCGGCGCAGGCGTAGGCGGGGATCGGCTCGTGCAGGTGTTGCAGGTGCAGGCAGCCCGGCTGATGGACTTCGATGGGGGCGAGCGCCTCCTTTAGCATGCCCATCAGCTCGTCCGGCCCCACCTGCGGGGTGGGCCTCATGTCGATGTGCAGCTCGCAGCAGCCGCAGATGCGGTTCGGGCTGTCGCCCCCCTGGATGTAGCCCAGGTTGAGGGTCGGCTGTGGCACCGCGAAGCGATGATCAGCGTACTTCTCCTTCAGGCTCTGCTGCAGCCTGAGCACCTGGCCCATGGCCTGGTGCATGATCTCCAGCGCATTGACGCCGTTGGCGGGATCCGAGCTGTGGCCGCTCTTGCCCGTGATGCGAATCGCCTCGGACATGTGGCCCTTGTGGGCCACCACGGGCACCAGCCCGGTCGGCTCGCCGATCACCGCGTAGTCGGGTTTCAGCTCGGCCGCCGCGGCGATGGCGCGGGCGCCCGCCATGGTGGTCTCCTCGTCGGCGGTGGCCAGGATGCGCAGCGGCTTGCTGAGGGTGGTCAGGTCGATCTCTTTCAGCGCCTCGACGATGAAGGCGAAGAAGCCCTTCATGTCGATGGTGCCGAGCCCATACAGGCGGTTGCCCTCTTCGGTCACCTTGAAGGGATCCTTGCTCCAGCCCCCCTCATCGAACGGCACCGTATCGGTGTGGCCCGCCAGCAGCAGGCCCCCTTCCCCCTGGCCATAGGTCGCCACCAGGTTGAACTTGCCCGGCAGGTCGGGCAGCGCCGTCACCTCGCACTGGAAGCCGAGCTGGCCGAACCAGTCGGCCAGCAGCCGGATCACCGCCTCGTTGCTCTGATCCCAGCGGGGATCCGTGCTGCTGATAGAGGGAATCGCAATAATATTCTTATAAAGTGAAAAAAAATCCAGATTGGCCATCAGCTGCTCCTTGCGTCCCCGGAATGTTTCTGTTAGAAAATACAAATGCAAAGTGAGTGCATGAATATTCTTTTCGAGTGCTCATCGACAAGGCTTCTAGTTGTAAGGGAAAGTTAATGTTCTGTCACCTGATCTATAACCGACGACACACACCCGCCTGATTTGCCCCTCCGCACTCGTTGCATCAAAGGGGCGATAGCTCACCCCTTGCACCGCAGCTCCATGCTGTGAACTTCGAACTCAGACTTGGAATATTCAACAATGCTTAACACTGTTATCGTCGGTGCCAGTGGCTACGCGGGAGCCGAACTGGCCGCACTGGTCCAGAACCATCCACAACTCAAGCTGTTCGGCCTCTATGTGTCGGCAGGCAGCCAGGATGCGCACAAGCGTTTCTCCTCCCTGCATCCCCAGTGGGTCGGCGCGCTGGATCAGCCGCTGCTGCCCCTGGACGAGGACGGCATGAGCCGGATCCTGACCCAGGCCGATCTGGTGCTGCTGGCCACCGCCCACGAGGTGAGTGCCGAGCTCGCGCCAAAGTTCCTGGCCAAGGGGCTGCCGGTGTTCGATCTCTCCGGCGCCTTCCGGGTCAAGGATCAGCAGTTTTATTCCTCTTTCTACGGCTTCACCCACCAGAGCGAGCAGTGGCTGGACAAGGCCGCCTACGGCCTGGCGGAGTGGAATGCCGATGCGATCCAGGCCGCCCAGCTGATTGCGGTGCCTGGTTGCTATCCGACCGCGTCCCTCTGCGCCCTCAAGCCGCTGCAGCAGGCGGGTCTGATTGCCAACGGCTGGCAGCCCATCATCAACGCGGTCTCCGGCGTCTCCGGGGCAGGTCGCAAGGCGGCCATCGGCACCAGCTTCTGCGAGGTGAGCCTGAATCCCTACGGCACCTTCAACCACAGACACCAGCCGGAGATCAGCCACCACCTGGGCAAGGAGGTGCTGTTCCAGCCCCACCTCGGCAACTATGTGCGCGGCATCCTGGCCACCATCTATGTGCAGCTGGCGGACGGCGTGACGGCGACCCAGGTGGATCAGGCCTTCCTCAAGGCCTACGAGGGCAAGCCGCTGGTGCGTCTCACCGGCCAGATGCCCTCCATCCGCGGCGTGGCGAGCACCCCCTATTGCGACATCGCCTGGCAGCAGCAGGGCAACATGCTGGTGGTGGTTTCCGCCATCGACAACCTGCTCAAGGGCGCCGCCTCCCAGGCCATCCAGTGCATAAATATCAAGTTTGGTTTTGAACCGGCCACCGGCCTGATTTAACGCTTTAAGGAAGGATCGAGAAGATGGACAAGCAGACGCTGGTAATCAAGTTAGGTGGGGCGCTGATCGAGAATGACGAGGCGCTGACCGCCCTGTTCGCCACCCTCAAAAGCTTCTTGGATGAGCAGCACCGCCCCCTGGTGCTGGTGCACGGCGGCGGCTGCCTGGTGGACGACCTGCTCAAGGGCCTGGGGCTGACCTCCACCAAGAAGAACGGCCTGCGGGTCACCCCGTTCGAGCAGATCCCCTTCATCGCCGGCGCCCTGGCGGGGACCGCCAACAAGATGATGATGGCCAAGGCCATTGCCACCGGCATCCCGGCGGTGGGGCTCTGTCTGGCCGACGGCGGCCTGTGCCAGGTGACCCAGCTCGACCCGGATCTCGGCGCCGTGGGTGACTGCCAGCCGGGCAACCCGGCGCTGGTGCAGGGCATCCTCGGTCAGGGCTTCCTGCCGGTGGTGAGCTCCATCGGCATCACCGCCGCCGGCCAGCTGATGAACGTCAACGCGGATCAGGCGGCCACGGCGATTGCCGAGGCGCTCGGCGCCGATCTGGTGATGTTGTCCGACGTGAGCGGCATCCTGGATGGCAAGGGCAAGCTGGTGCCGCAGCTGAACAAGGCGACCGCGCTGGATCTGATGGAGAAGGGGGTGATCAGCGACGGCATGGCGGTCAAGGTGAAGGCCGCGCTGCACGCCGCCGAGACCCTGGGCAAGCCGGTCTGCGTCGCCAGCTGGCGCTACCAGGATCAACTGCTCAAGCTGCTGGCCGGCGGTGCGGTCGGCACCCAAGTCACCCTCTAACCCTGGCCGGAAAAAGGAACATCCGATGCAACATCTTCTGAAAGATAGCGATCTGAGCAAGGCTCAGATCGAGGCGCTGATCGCGCTGGGCAAGGCGGTCAAGGCGGATCCGAAAAAGTACGGCCAGGCGCTGGCGGGCAAGAGTGTGGTCACCCTGTTCGAGAAACCCTCCCTGCGCACCCGCGTCACCTTCGACATCGGCATCGCCCGCCTCGGCGGCCACAGCGTCTATCTGGATCAACAGAACGGCGCGCTCGGCAAGCGCGAATCGGTGAAGGACTTCGCCGCCAACCTGTCGCGCTGGTGTGATGCCATCGTCGCCCGGGTGTTCGATCACCAGACCCTGGTCGAACTGGCCGAACATGGCTCCGTGCCTGTGGTGAACAGCCTGTGCAACCTCTACCACCCCTGCCAGGGGCTGGCGGACTTCATGACCATCAGCGAGCAGTATGCGGATCTGTCGAAGGTGAAGCTGGCGTATCTGGGCGATGGCAACAACGTCAGCCACTCCCTGCTGCTGCTGGGGGCCACCCTGGGCACCGATGTGACCCTGGTCTGCCCCAAGGGCCACGGCCCTGATACCCAGATCTTCCTGCAGGCCCAGGCGCTGGCGGCCCAGTCCGGTTCGCACATCCACATCAGCGATGACGTGGGCGCCATCGAAGGCTTTGACGTGGTTTACACCGATACCTGGGTCTCCATGGGTGACAGCACACCAATGGAGCAGGTAAAAGATATCTTCATGCCTTATCAGATCAACCAGGCCCTGCTCGACCGCACCGGTATCCAGTATGTGCTGCATTGCCAGCCGGCGCACCGGGAGCTGGAGATCACCTCGGAGGTCATGGACGGACCAGCCTCCCTCATCATGGATGAGGCAGAAAACCGTATGCATATCCAGAATGCCGTGCTGCTGACCCTGCTGGGTCACAAATAAGCCGGCGACCGACCCTGAATCAAACACCTTATCGAATCATCACGGAGAGAAGTAAATGAGCGGAATCAACAAGATCGTACTGGCTTACTCGGGCGGACTGGATACCTCGGCCATCATTCCCTGGCTGAAAGAGAACTACGATGCGGAGATCATTGCCTTCGTCGCCGACGTCGGTCAGGAGCGTGACGATCTGGACGGGATCGAGCAGAAAGCCATCGCCTCCGGCGCCACCAAGTGCATCGTCAAAGACTTGCGTGAAGAGTTCGTCAAAGAGTACGTCTATCCGACCCTGAAGACTGGCGCCGTCTACGAGGGCACCTACCTGCTGGGCACCTCCATGGCCCGTCCTATCATCGCCAAGGCCATGGTGGAAGCGGCCCTGGCGGAAGGTGCCGACGCCATCTCCCACGGCTGTACCGGCAAGGGCAACGATCAGGTGCGTTTCGAAGGCGCCGTGGCGGCCCTGGCCCCGCAACTGAAAGTGATCGCCCCCTGGCGTCTGTGGGACATGCGCTCCCGGGAAGACCTGCTGGCCTATCTGGAAGCCCGCGACATCCCCTGCAAGGCGACCCTGAAGAAGATCTACAGCCGCGACGCCAACGCCTGGCACATCTCCACCGAGGGTGGCGAGCTGGAGAGCACCTGGAACGAGCCGTCCGAAGCGGTCTGGCAGTGGACTGTGCCGGCTGAGCAGGCACCGAACGAGCCGGAGTACGTCAAGCTGACCGTGGCTCAGGGTGAAGTGGTCGCCGTTGACGACCAGCCGCTGACCCCGCACCAGATCCTGATGACCCTGAACGAGCGTGCCGGCAAGCACGGCGTGGGCCGCATCGACATCACCGAGAACCGCATGGTGGGCATGAAGTCCCGTGGCTGCTACGAGACCCCGGGTGGCACCGTCATGGTCGCCGCACTGCGCGCCGTGGAAGAGCTGGTGCTGGACAGACCGACCCGCGCCTGGCGCGAGAAGCTGGGTGCCGAGTTCTCCCACCTGGTCTATGACGGTCGCTGGTTCACCCCGCTGTGCAAGGCCATTGTCGCCTCCGCCAACGCCATCGCCGAGGATCTCGACGGTGAAGTGGTGCTGAAGATGTACAAGGGCCAGGTCAGCGCGGTGCAGAAGAAGTCGCCGAACAGCCTCTACTCCGAAGACTTCGCCACCTTCGGCGCCGACGAGGTGTACGACCAGAGCCACGCCGAAGGCTTCATCCGTCTCTACACCCTGGCCAGCCGGATCCGTGCCATGAAGGAGCAACAGCAGGCGATCGGTGGTGACCACACCCACGGTTGAGCCCTGGCTTGACTCGCTGATACCGGTGAGGGGGCTTGGCCCCCTCACTTATAACAGGCGGGTAAGCAGCGGGTTGTGATGACAGCGGCAGCGCCTTGGCCGCGTCTGTGAGATAACAGGCTCGCAGATAAACAAGGCCAGATTTCAAGTTCGGCAGGCGCACAGGCGCCGCCGGCAACGCATTCAAGGAGAGCAGTATGGCACTTTGGGGTGGACGCTTCAGTCAGGGAGCCGATAGCAGGTTCAAGCAGTTCAACGATTCGCTGCGGTTCGATTACCGGCTGGCGGAGCAGGATATCCAGGGCTCCATGGCCTGGGCCCGCGCCCTGGTCAAGGTGGGCGTCTTGACCGCCGATGAGCAGGCGCAGTTGCAGCAGGCGATGGAGGTGCTGCTCGCCTCGGTGCAGCAGGATCCCCAGCAGATCCTGAGCTCGGATGCCGAAGACATCCACTCCTGGGTCGAGGGCAAGCTCATCGATGCCGCCGGCACCCTGGGCAAGAAGTTGCACACCGGCCGCTCGCGCAACGATCAGGTCGCCACCGATCTCAAGCTCTGGTGCAAGGCGCAGGGTGAGCTGCTGCTCGGCTCCATCACCGCTCTGCAACAGGGGCTGGTGGCCTCGGCGCGTGCCAACCAGGCCGCGGTGCTGCCCGGTTACACCCACCTGCAGCGGGCCCAGCCGGTCACCTTCGCCCACTGGGCGCTGGCCTATGTGGAGATGCTGGAGCGGGACTATTCCCGTCTGCAGGATGCCCTGAAGCGCCTCGATACCAGCCCGCTCGGCTGTGGCGCCCTGGCGGGTACCGCCTACGCCATCGACCGCGAGGCGCTGGCGCTGGACATGGGCTTCGCCGGGGCGACCCGCAACAGCCTGGATTCGGTCTCCGATCGGGATCATGTGGTGGAGTTGATGCACGTGGCGTCCCTCTCCATGACTCACCTGTCGCGCTTTGCCGAGGATCTCATCTTCTACAACACTGGCGAGGCGGGCTTCGTCGAGCTGTCCGACGCGGTCACCTCCGGCTCTTCCCTGATGCCGCAGAAGAAAAACCCCGATGCGCTGGAACTCATTCGTGGCAAGACCGGTCGGGTGGTCGGCGCCCAGATGGGCATGCTGATGAGCCTCAAGGCGCTGCCGCTGGCCTACAACAAGGACATGCAGGAAGACAAGGAAGGGCTGTTCGATGCCCTCGACACCTGGCACGACTGCCTCGACATGGCGGCGCTGGTGCTGATCGATCTCAAGGTGAACGTCGAGCGCACCAAGGCGGCGGCGCAGGGCGGCTACGCCAACGCCACCGAGCTGGCGGACTATCTGGTGGCCAAGGGGATCCCGTTCCGCGAGGCGCACCATATCGTCGGTGAGGTGGTGGTCCACGCCATCGGCGTGAAGAAGCCGCTGGAGGAGCTGTCGCTGGCAGAATTCCAGCGCTTCAGCCCGGTGGTCGGCGAGGATGTCTATCCCAACCTGGAGCTGGAAGCGACCCTGGCCAAGCGGGTCGCCAAGGGTGGCGTCGCCCGCGAGCTGGTGGATGCGGCCCTCGACGCCGCCGAAGCCTGGCTGGCCAAGCGCAGCTGACGGCAGACCTGGATGAGAAAGAGAGGGCCCAGGCCCTCTTTTTTTATTCCTCGTTGGGCTATCGCGCGTCGCCTTCGAACGGGTGAGAATGGGCATCCAGCCTGGTGCCCTTGCACGGAAGCACCACCACAGCACAAGGAGTCTGCATGTACCTGCCATCCCATTTCGCCGCCGCCGATCCCGAGGCGCTGCATCAGATTGTTCGAGCCCATCCGCTGGGGGCCCTGGTCACCCATGGCGAGCAGGGGCTGGATGCCAACCACCTGCCGTTCGAGTTCGATGCTGGGGAGGGGGAGCATGGCGTCCTGCGCGCGCACGTCGCTCGTAACAACCCGCTCTGGCAGGTGGTGACGGACGGGCAGGAGGTGCTGGTGATCTTCAAGGCCGCCGATGCTTATGTCTCCCCGAACTGGTATCCGAGCAAGCAGACACATCACCAGCAGGTGCCGACCTGGAACTATGCCGTGGTGCATGTCCATGGCCGCATCCGGGTGCGCGACGATGCCCGCTTCGTGCGCCGCCTGCTGGCGAGTCTGACGAGGGTTCATGAGGCGGCGGAGTCCAAACCCTGGAAGATGGCGGACGCGCCGCGAGACTATCTCGAGGCCATGGTGGCGGCCGTGGTCGGCATCGAAGTCGAGATAACCAGGCTGGTGGGCAAGTTCAAGCTGAGCCAGAACAAGGAGGGGGAGGACCGGCAGGGAGCCATAGATGCTTTGCAGGAACGTGGGCATGGGGTGCTGGCAGAGGCGATGCAACGTGGACCATCCCGCTAAAGGCAGTGATAAACACCAACCCTGCTACATATAGCGAAACGGCAACCTGTTGGTTGCCGTTTAAACGAAATATTTCGCTGCCTGCTGGCGCCGTGTCGTCAGCTCTGAGGCTTAAAGCTCCTTGAATGGCCGCCGCTTTTCCTCTTCGATAACGATGGCCTCCAGGTTGGCGATCCGCTCCCGCAGCTCCTGAATAAGCACATCCTGCTTGCCGAGGCGATCCGTGATGCGGGCATCCCCCAGCTGGTAGCGGGCGCGCTTGCCGAGGTAGCCAAACAGCACGCTGATAAAGACGATCAGGACTATGCCTGTCCACATGGTCATAACGGACTCCTTTCGTTCACGAGTGCGTGACTGAGTAATCACCCTCATTCTCGGCCCTTCTCCCGCCAGAAGGGAAGGGAAAAACGGTGGTCATATTGGCCTGCATTGTTCTGCCCCAAGCAGAGCTATCCCAAGGAGAGCCATAAGGGGAAGATGAGCCTTCAGCCTCCCTGCCAGAGCGGCCGGCCGACCCAGAGCCCCCACAGGGTCAGGTGCAGCAGCACGATAAACCAGAACACCAGCCGATAACTTCCCTTCTGGGTCTTGTGGCGCAGCCAGTGGCGGGCGATCAGGGCGCCGGGCCAGCCGCCGAGCAGCTCCAGCAGGTGCAGGCGGGATTCCGGGATGCGCCAGCCGCCACGGATGGCCTGGCGCTTGTCGTGGGCGTAGGCGAGCGTGGTGAGCAGGCTCATGGTGGTGACCAGGGCCAGCGGCCACCAGTTGGCGTCCTGAATGCCGAGCCAGCCGGTCCAGATCAGGGGCAGCAGGGCGAGCCAGATCATGAGACGAGCGCCGGATCCCGGGGCTCATCCGGGTTGAGCGCGCGGATGACTTTGGCCGGGTTGCCCACGGCCAATGAGTCCGCGGGGATGTCGCGAGTCACCACGGCGCCGGCCCCTATGATGGAGCGTGGCCCTATGGTGACGCCGGGGCAGATGATGGCGCCGCCCCCGATCCAGCAGTCATCGCCGATGTGGACCGGCTTGTTGTAGGCGGTCCAGTTGCGGCGTTCCAGGTGGTTCATGCTGTGGGTGGCGGTGTAGATCTGCACGTTCGGGGCCAGCAGCACGTTGTTGCCGATGTGCACCTCGCCGACGTCCAGTATGGTGACGTTGAAGTTGAAGAAGGTCTTCTCGCCCAGATGGATGTTGCGGCCGAACTCGCAGATGAAGGGGGAGCTTATCCAGCAGGAGCTCGGGCACTGGCCGAACAGCTCGCCGCACAGGCGCTGGCGCACCTCATGATCCCCCGCCGGGGTGGCGTTGAGGCTGGCCAGCAGGGCCTGGCCGCGAATGCGGTCGTTCGCTATCTCCTCGCTCTGGCTGTCCAGGGCGCCGCCCGCCAGTACCTTGTCCCAATCGCTTGCCATGCTCGTCTCTCCTCCTGTGCCAAGAGGCGCCAGTATACCCCTGTTGGCGGGGTCCGTCAGGAGCCCTTGGCCAGGTTTGGCCGCTCAGAGCAGGGGCAGGATCAGCAGCGCCGAGACCAGATAGGGCAGCATGACCCGCATCCCCAGCCGGCGCCCTCCTATCACCAGGGCCAGCAGCCCCTTCACCAGGGAGTTGACCAGGCCGGCCAGCAGGATGCCTCTAGCCGCCACCTCCAGCGCCAGATCCTTGTGGGCGAGCTGGGAGAGGGAGAGCGTGATGGCGTCCACGTCCGTGATGCCGGAGACCAGCGCGAGCAGGTAGACCCCGGAGTCGCCCACCCTGCTCTGCAGCAGTGTCGCCATGAAGCCGATCAGCGCCAGCAGCAGGCCGAACTTGATGGCGGTGGCGAGATCCAGCGGATTGCTGGTTTCCGGCTGCACCGGGTTGTCGCTCATCTCCTCGCGCTGGCGCCAGAACCAGAAGGCGAAGCCGTAGACGGTGGCGGCCAGCAGCAGCAGGGGGAGGGCGAGGCGGAGCGCCAGCTCGTTGTGGATCAGCAGCACCAGCACCAGCAAGCGCAGCCACATGGTGGCCCCCGCCAGCAGTATGCCGGTGGCCAGCAGCCGCTCCAGCCCGGGCTGCGCCTTGTTGAGGCGAGCAAACTGCAGGGTGAGAGCGGTGGAGGAGGCGAACCCCGCCAGCATGCTGGTGAGCACCAGCCCGGAGCGGGTGCCGAGCAGGCGCACCGCGAAGTGGCCCGAGAACGAGATGCCGGCGATCACCACCACCATCAGCCAGATCTTGAAGGGGTTGAAGGCATTGAGGGGGCCCATCTCGACGTCGGGGAGCACGGGCAGCAGCACCAGGGAGATGAGCAGGAAGCGCAGGGTGGCGTGAAACTCGGTCTCGCTTAAAAACAGCATACCCTGCTGGATCTTGCCCTTGAGCCCCATCAGCAGGGCGGCCAGCACGGCGCAGGCCACCGCCTCGCGCGGGCTTTGCAGCACCGACATCAGCCCCAGCAGATAGGTGAGCACCATGGCCACCGAGCTGGTGAGGCCAAATTCCCCTTGCCAGCGCTGGGCCAGCCAGACCGAGAGGCCGCAGCCTGCCACCACCGCCAGCAGGCCGAGCAGCGGCAGCCAGGGGCCCAGGCCCGGCAGCAGCAGGGCGCAGACGCCGCCGAGCAGGCCGATGAGGCCATAGGTCCGCATCCCGGCGATGCGCTGGTTGTCCCCCAGCTGGCGTACCTGCCAACCGCGCTCCAGCCCTATGATGAGCCCGATGGCCAGTGACACCAGGGCGCCGTAGACGGGTTCCGCCTCGATCCACATGGGGTTCTCCTCTCGTTGCTGTCCCTGTCAGGATGGCACAGGCGCCGGGCGGACAGGGGGAGCTGGCTCACAGCGCGAGTACGGCGACTTGCCCCTGTTCCGACAAGTAAAAAAAAGGCGCCCCCCATGCAGGGGACGCCTGTAAAGCCAAACCTCGCGGCTGGCGGACCAACGGAACCAAAGGATCACAGACTTCACACACTCAGCACTTCCTCGGGGTGGCGGGGCTCAACCCTGCCATTTGCCTCCTTCCACTATCACGTCGTTGGGATTGGTGTCGGCGCTCAACTTGTCGCGCACATACTGGTCGTAGAGCTTGAGCAGGTATTTCTCTTCCCCCAGCTTGGCGAGACGGTCGTTGACCCAGTCACGCAGCTCGATATTGCCCTTCTTCACCGCCGGCGCGATCGGATCTTCCGAGCCCAGCTTCTGGGGCAGCACGCGATAGCCCGGATTCTCCTTGGCCCAGCTGAACAGCACCAGGTTGTCCTGGGCATAGGCATCGCCACGGCCCTGGGCCAGGGCCTGCAGGGATTCAGAGTTCTTCTCGAACTTGAGCAGCTTCCAGTCCGGGTGGTTGCGGGTCAGCCAGATGTCCGCCGTGGTGCCGGTGGTGACGATCAGGGTCTTGTCCGCGAGATCGTCCAGCCCCTTGGCGGCGCTCTTCTCCGGTACCAGCACCTGCACCGCCACCCTCAGGTTCGGGTTGGTGAAGTCCACCACCTCGCGCCGCTCCGGGGTCACTGTCATGTTGGCGAGGATGAGATCCACCTTGTCGCTCTGCAGGAAGGGGATGCGGCTGGCGGGTTCCACCGCCACGAACTCGACCTTGTTCTCGTCCCCCAGCAGGTCCTTGGCGAAACGGCGACCCAGATCGGTGTCAAAGCCGACGTAGTTGCCCTTCTCGTCCACATAGCCGAAGGGGGGCTTGTCGGTGAAGACGCCGACGATGAGCTTGTCGCGGGCCTTGATCTTGGCGAGGGAACCGTCCTCCGCCTGGGCGGCGCCGCTGGCGATACCCAGGCCTATCAGTGCACTGAACAGAACCGAAGTGATTATTTTCATGCTGACTCCTTTCGTTTGATGACAGTTGTATAAGAAAACTTGGCGAGGAACTGGCGCGCACGCGGGCTCCTTGGGTTGTCGAAGAACTGGCGGGGAGGAGCCTGCTCCAGGATCTGGCCCTCCTCCATGAAGACGATGCGATCCGCCACCGCCCGAGCGAAGGCCAGCTCGTGGGTGACGATGAACAGGGTCATGCCGCTGCCGGCGAGATCGCGGATCACCTCCAACACCTCCTGCACCATCTCGGGATCCAGGGCGGCGGTGACCTCGTCAAACAGCATCACCTGGGGATTCATGCACAGGGCCCGCACTATGGCGATGCGTTGCTGCTGGCCGCCGGAGAGCTCGCGCGGATAGGCGTGGCGCTTCTCCCAGAGGCCCACCCGGGTCAACAGCTGTTCCGCCTGCAGCAGGGCCTCCTGCCGCTCCCGCTTTTGCACCTGGAGGGGGCCGAGCAGCACGTTCTCCAGCACCCTCAGGTTGGGGAAGAGGTGATAGCTCTGGAACACCATGCCGATGCGCTGGCGCAGCCGCTGCCAGTCGGTATCTGCATCGAGGGGCTGGCCATCGAAGCGGATCTCGCCGCCTTGAATGGGCTCGAGCCCGTTGAGGGTGCGCAGCAGGGTGCTCTTGCCGCAGCCGCTCGGCCCCAGGATGACGATCACTTCCCCGGGGTTCACGGCGAGGCTGACCCCGTCCAGTACCCGGTTTTGGCCAAATTGTTTGCTGACAGCATTGAGTTCAAGCAGAGGCGTCATACCGCATTACCCCATTTTTGCTCGAGCCGGCGCGAGGCGAGCGAGAGCGGATAGCAGACCGATAAGAAGAACAGGAACAGCAGGCCGTAGATAAGCAGCGAGGCATAGGTGCGCTCGATGATCTGCTGGCCCACCTTGATCACCTCTACCACCCCGATCAGCACCGCCAGCGAACTGGTCTTGATGATGCGGGTGTGGATGTTGATGGTGGGCGGTGTCAGTCGCTGCAACGCCTGGGGCAGCAGCACGTGGCGATAGAGCTGCCAGGTCGAGAGCCCGAGCGCCAGCCCGGCCTCCTGCTGACCACGGGCCAAGGATCCCAGGCCGCCGCGCACCACTTCCCCCACCTCGCTGGCGCCCCACAGGGAGAGCACCAGCACGGCGCACCAGAAGGCCGGGATGTCGAGGCCAAAGACGATGGGCAGCCCGAAGAAGAATAGATAGAGCCACACCAGCACCGGCACCACCCGAAACAGCTCCAGATAAACCCGCAGCAGCCCTCGAACCAACCGGCTTCCCTGTTGCGCCAGCACGCCGTAAGCGACGCCGCCCAGGGTGGCGAACAGGATGGCGAGCAGGGAGATGGCGAGGGTCTGGCCCGCGCCCACTGCCATCAGGGGCAAGGCCTGGCCCAGCAACTCAGAAACCGGAGTGGCCATGCTCATCCCTCCCTTCCAATGTGCGCAGTGTGGGTGACGGCAGCGGTCGAATGATCCGTGCCCACATAGGGAGCCGTGACTGCATCAGCGACTCAGTGACCGAACTGACCATATTGAACCCTCCTTTCCCATGCGTGCAGGGTGGACGATGGCAACGGCAGAAAGATCAGTGTCCATATCGGGATCCGCGCCTGCATCCGCGACTCAGTAACCGAACTGACCATGTTGCAGCCTCCTCTCCAGCGCTCGCAGGGCGAGGGACAGCGGCAGGAAGATCAGCACGCACATCAGGGTCAGCATCGCCAGCATCTCGTAGGTCTTGTAGTAGAGGGCGATGTAGTTCTTGGTGGTGTAGAGCAGCTCCGGCACCGCCACCGCGGAGGCCACGGTCGTCTCTTTCAGCAGGAAGATGAAGTTTGCAAACAGCGCCGGCAGGCTGGCGAGCCAGGCCTGAGGCAACTGCACGTGGCGCAGCAGTTGCCAGCGGGAGAGGCCGATAGCCTGGCCCGCCTCCAGTTGGCTGTGGGGCACAGCTTGCACCCCGGCCCGCAGCGCCTCTGTCAGGTAGCCGCCGCCGAGGAAGGTCATGGCGATCACCGCAGTGGCAAAGCCCGACAGGGACAGCCCCAGCGCCGGCAGCCCGAAGTAGAGGAAGAACAGCTGGATCAGCAGCGGCGTGTTGCGGGCCAGCTCCACATAGCCGCGCACCAGGGCACTGAGCGCTGGCTTGTGCAGCCCGAGCAGCGTCACATTGAGCAGGGCCACCACGAGGGAGGTGAGGATCACGATGGTGCCAAGCTGCAAGGTGACCCAGACCGACTTGCCGAAGGCGGGCAGGGTGGAGAGGATGAAGGCCCAGTCGAAGGTCATGCGGGGATCCTCCCGTCACGGCGCAGCCGCTGAGGCAGCACAGTGATGGCGTCCGGATACTTGATGCCGGCGCCGGTGTTGAGCACCACCACCCGCTCGTGCTCCTTGATCCAGCCCGCTTCCCGTAATTGGCGGGCGGCGGCGAAGGCGGCGGCTCCCTCCGGGCAGACGAAGCTGCCCTCACGGGAGGCGAGCTGGCGGATCTCTGCCTGGATGGCTCTGTCGTCCACTGCTATGGCGCAGCCCTCGGTGCGATAGAGGGCGTCCAGCACCAGAAAGTCCCCCAGCGCCTTGGGCACATTGATACCAAAGGCCAGGGTCTGGGAGTCCGGCCAGAACGTCGACTCGCTGGCTCCCTGCTGCCAGGCCTGCACTATGGGGGCGCAGCCGCTCGCCTGCACCGCCACCAGTCGGGGCAGCTCCCCTTTTATCCAACCGAGCTCCTGCAATTCCCGCAGCGCCTTGTAGATGCCGATGAGACCGATCCCGCCGCCGGTGGGGTAGAGGATCACGTCCGGCAGGGTCCAGCCAAGCTGCTCGGCGATTTCCAGCCCCATGGTCTTCTTGCCCTCGATGCGGTAAGGCTCCTTCAGGGTGGAGGCGTCGAACAGAGACTGCTCCGCCACCGCCTGGGCCACCTGACGGCCGGCATCGCTGATGAGGCCGTCCACCAGATAGAGGCGGGTACCGGCCAGGGAGGTCTCCAACCGGGTGATGGCGGGTGCCGCCTGGGGCATGACGATGGTGCTGCGCAGTCCGGCGCGAGCACCGTAGAGCGCCCATGCCGCGCCGGCATTGCCGTTGGTGGGCATGGCGAAGTGAGTGACGCCGAGCTCGCGGGCTCGGGACACGCCGACCGCGGCGCCACGGGCCTTGAAGGAGCCGGTGGGGATGATGCTCTCATCCTTCATCCAGAGATCCGGGATACCTATCTGCTTGCCCAGCGTCGGCAGGGGCAACAGCGGGGTGAAGCCCTCTCCCAGGGTGACCACCTGGGCGGGATCGCGCACCGGCAGCAGCTCGTGATAGCGCCACAGGGTGGCGGGGCGCCCCAGCAGATCGGCCGGCCGCCAGACCTGTTTCAGGGCCTCGAGATCGTAGCTGGCAAGCAGCGGTGCCCCGACCCGGCTCAGTTGCTGGGGCTGATCGGCATCATGGATCTCGCCTGTCTTGCTGCAGCGCAGATGTGAGAGATAGCTGTACGGCATGGAATATCCTGAGCGGGTCGCTGTGGTCAGTCAGTTATGCCATCCTGTGACCCAAGTGCCGGATAACAAACAAAATAAAGCGCAAAACCAAAGTGAAAAACCTGATATGCCGGGGCGGGTGGCTGGCCCGGCGTCCGGTGGCATCGCTTTTTGGGGAGGGCGTCGGCGGCCGCCAGGGCCATGAATTCGGGGTCTCCGGGAGGGGGCCAGAGGGGACGGCCGCGACCATCCCTGTCTCGGTATTTCCCCGTTTTGGCGGCAGTGCGCCATCTGTCATCCCCCCGGTGGTATAGTCAGCCACAGGATCTGCATTGAGGAGCCATCGTGAAGAAGATCATCTACATACTGCTGGGGCTGGCGTTGGCCGCCCTGATCGCCATTGCCGCCCTGGTCAGCCTGATCGACCCGAACCAGTTCAAACCCCAGCTGGCGGAGCAGGTGAAAAAGAACACGGGCCGCGAGCTGGTGATGGAAGGGGACATCGGCTGGCGCTTCTGGCCGAGCCTCGGCCTCTCTCTCGAGAAGGTTGCGCTGCGCAACCCCGCCGGTTTTGCCGAGCCGGATCTCATCCGGGTCGAGCGGGGGGACGCTTCGGTCGCCCTGCTGCCGCTGCTCTCTCACCGGCTGGAGATAGGCGAGATCACCCTGGCCGGGGCCCATCTCTTCATCCAGACCCGGGCCGATGGCCGCTCCAACCTGCAGGATCTCGTCCTGGATCGGAGCAAGAACGTACCGCCCGCGGGCGACACCCCGGCGCCCGCCAGCCCGGCGACCGGGGAGGAGGGCAAGCCCTGGCAGATCGAGCTGCAGGGGGTGGTGCTTGAGCAGGCCAGCGCCCTGGTGCGAGACGATCGCAAGGGCACCGAATCGCGCCTCGAGCGGCTCGACCTCAATCTGGGCAGGCTGACCCTGGGTCAGTGGGTGCCGGTGACCCTGGCCGCCAAGGGAGAGCAGGGCAAGCTGGCCTTCGAGCTCAAGGGGCAGGCACAGATCAAGCTGGCCGAGGATGCAAGGGACAGCGCGCTGAAAGAGCTGACCCTGAGCGGCAGCCTGAGTGCGCCGGCGCAGCGACTGGATGCCTTCAGCCTCAAGGCCGATCGACTGGCGCTGGGGGAATGGAGCAGCCTGATCCTGAGCCTGAACGGCGTAGAGGGGACTGGGGATAAGCCGGCCCTGGCCGGCTCGCTGGAGGGTACCCTCAAGGCGCGGCTCGACAAGGATCTGCAACTGCTGGAGGTCTCGGATGCGGTGCTGAGCGCCAACCTGAAGGGGGAGGCCCTGCCGCGCCCGCAGCTGGCCCTCAAGCTGGCGGGCTTTGCCCGCGCCGAGCTGGACAAGCAACTGATCACCCTGAGCAACCTGGTGATGGGGGCGGATGATGCCCTGCTCAGCGGCAACGGCACAGTGCGACTGGGGGCCGTGCCCAGAGTGGAGTTCGATCTCAAGGGGGACAAGCTGGATCTCGACGGCTGGCTCGGCAAGCAGGGCGAGGCCAAGGCTGCCGCCCCGTCGCTGGCGACCGCCAGCCCGGCACCCGCTGCGCCCGCTCAGGGGGCACAGGCTCTCTCCTCGGTGGAGCCTGACTTGAGTGTGCTCAAGCTGGTGGATCTGGCCGGGCGGTTGCAATTGGGCAACCTGAGGGTAAAGGGGCTGGATCTCAGCGCCGTCGATCTGCGGCTCGCCTTGGCCGGGGGTCAGCTCAGCTTCAGCCAGTTCAATGCCGGGGTGGCCGGTGGCCAGGTGAGCGCCAACGGGGTGCTCGATGCCCGCCAGCAGCCCGCCAGCTATCAGGTCCACAAACGGGTGCAAGGGGTGGATGTGCGCCCGCTGCTGCAGACCCTGGCCCAGAGCGATCTGCTGGAAGGCAAGGGGGATCTCGAGGTACAGGTGCAGGGTCATGGCCTGTCCGAGCAGGCGTTGCGCAGCCAGATGCAGGGCAAGGTCAGCCTGGCCCTGCACGATGGCGCCCTGCACGGCGTCAACCTGGCACAGATGATCCGCGAGGCGCGGGCCACCCTGACCGGCAAGGGGGCGGAGCAGGTCAAGGAGGTGCGCAAGACCGACTTCAGCGCCCTCACCGCCAGCTTCCAGCTGGCGAACGGGATTGCCAGCAGCAACGACATTCAGCTGGCCGCTCCGGCCCTGCGGGTGCAGGGACAGGGCCAGACCGCGCTGGTGCCCGAGACCCTCGACTTCCTGTTTTTGACCTCGGTGGTCGAGAGCAGCAAGGGGCAGGGGGGCAAGACGGTGGATGAGCTCAAGGACATCAGCATACCGGTGCGCATCGGCGGCCACTGGCAGGCTCCCAGCTACCGGCTTGATGTGAAGGAGCTGCTCAGCAACAACAAGGTGCTGGAGGACAAGGCCCGCAAGGAGGCCGAGCGCGGCCTCAAGAAGCTGCTGGGGGACAAGGCCGACGATGAGCAGGTCAAGGGGGTGGCGGATCAACTGCTCAAGGGGTTGTTCAAGTAAACGTCGTCAGCTGTGATCGTCATGACAACGGGCCCATCGGGCCCGTTTTGTTTATCCGTCAGGCGGTGATCCGGTCCTTGCAACCTCGAGCGGAGATTGCCGTCAAAGGCGATGTCACCTCCTGGCGCCCCGCGGGAAAGAGCCTAAAAAAACAGGCCGGCTGCCTTGTCAGGCACCGGCCATGCAAGTGTGGCGTCGCCCGCTTAGCGAACCTTGCCACCCTTGGCGTTGCACTCTTCCCGGGTCATGCTGCGGGTGCTCTGATCCTTGCAGACGGACTGACCCGTGCAGCTGTTCGCCGCCATACACTGAACCTGATCCTCGCCATGCTGCCCCGTGTTGGCGGCCATGACTGCGCCGGAGAGGGAGACAGCCGCCATCGCCAGAGCGGCGACGGCCAGACGGTTGAGGGTGTTGCGGATTGCGTGCATCTTCTACTCCTTGGACATTTCGGCACCCGGCCAATCTTGGTCGGGTGTCCGCATGACGTCATCTTGGTGAGAAGCTGACCTCCGGCACTGCTCTCGGGGAGGCGGTGACTCACGGATCCTATTACGATCCGGTTCGTGCAACTGGATCATTCCGGGTCGCGCCGACGACGCTCATTCAACAAGACCGGTGTGATGACCGCTCGCATTCATGAAAAATGCACCTGTTGGGGCGCCTCACGACAAGGAATACAGACCCATGGCCGCCGTTGCAGTTGGCCGATCATGGGGTAGTATCGAGAGCCAGCAAGGGTGCTGAACAAGGAGGCGTGATGAACAGGATTGCACTGATCACCGGGGGTGGCAGAGGGATAGGGGCGGCGACCGCTCGCCATCTGGCGAGGCAGGGCTACCGGCTCTGCATCAACTATCGCCAGGACAAGGGGTCAGCCGAGGCGCTGGTGGCCGAGATCCGCGAGGGTTTCGCTGTCTCCTGTATCGCGGTGCAGGCCGATGTCAGCGTCGAGGCCGAGGTGGTGCGGTTGTTCGACGAGATGGACGCCCGGCTCGGGCCCATCACCCATCTGGTGAACAACGCCGGCATCTTGCAGCCCCAGATGAGAGTGCTGGAGATGAGCGCCGAGCGGATCAACAAGACCCTGACCACCAATGTGACCAGCTGTTTCCTCTGCTGCCGCGAGGCGGTGCGCCGCATGGTGCCGGGTTGCGCCATCGTCAACGTCTCCTCCGCCGCCGCCCGGCTCGGTTCGGCGGGGGAGTACGTGGACTACGCCGCCTCCAAGGGGGCCATCGACGTGCTGACCAGGGGCCTGTCCCTGGAGGTGGCGGCCCAGGGGATCCGGGTCAACGGGGTGCGCCCCGGCTTCATCCATACCGAGATGCACGCCGATGGCGGTGAACTCGGCCGGGTGGAGCGGGTGAAGGGAAATATTCCGCTGCTACGGGGTGGCCAACCGGAGGAAGTCGCTGCCGCCATCGCCTGGCTGCTGTCCGACCAAGCCTCCTACGCCACCGGCACCTTTATCGACGTGGCCGGCGGACGATAGGAGCAGGCCACGCAAGCAGAAGGGGCGCCGCGGCGCCCCTTCTCTTTACTTCCCCAGTGACTTATTCCCCGAGCTGCTGTCGCCAGACTGCCAGCACATGGTCCCGCTCGACCAGCAGTTGATCGTCTCTCACCTTGCGGGAGATCTCCGACAGGTTGAGGCGATGACCCAGGTTGCGGATCTCCAGATAAGCCTGCTTCAGGTTTTCCGCCTGCTCCAGGCTGAGTACCCCCGCCAGTACGCACTCATCGAAGATGCGCACGTTATCGGACCAGCGGGTGAGGGCGTCAGGTTCGCCATTGGCGTGGGCCAGCACCAGGTACTGGGCGATGAACTCGATGTCCACCATGCCGCCGGGGGACTGCTTGAGATCGAACTCCCCCTCGCCCGCTTTGAGCAGGTGATCCCGCATCTTGTGGCGCATCTCGCGCACCTCGCGGGCCAGGGTGGGCAGGTCGCGCTCCCTGGCGAGCACGGCGCGCCTCACCTCGGCAAAGGCGGCCTGGATGGCGTCATCGCCGTAGATGGGACGGGCCCGTACCAGCGCCTGATGCTCCCAGGTCCAGGCCTCTTTCTGCTGGTATTGCTCGTAGGCGGAGAGGGAGGAGACCAGCAGGCCGGCGTCGCCGCTGGGGCGCAGCCGCATGTCGATCTCGTAGAGGATCCCGGACGGGGTGCGGGTGCTGAACAGGTGCAGGATCCGCTGGGCCAGGCGCAGGTAGAACTGGCGGCTGTCGATGGGCTTGCGGCCATCGGTATAGCGGTTGGGATCCCCGCCGTGCAGGAACACCAGATCGAGATCCGAGCCGTAGCCGAGCTCGATGCCGCCGAGCTTGCCATAGGCCACCACGGCGAAGCCGCGCCGGCCGCTCAGGGTCACCTCGGGGGGCACCCCGTAGCGCTCGCTCATCTGGGCCCAGGCCTGGTTGACCACCTCCTCTGTGATGGCCTCCGCCAGCCAGGTGAGGTGGTCGCTCACCTTCATCAGCGGCAGGGCACCGGCGATGTCGGCGGCGACGATGCGCAAGAGCTGCACCTGCTTGAACTGGCGCAGAGCCTCCATCTGCTGCTCCACGTCCTCCTCGGGGATGCGCAGCAGGAACTGGCGCAGCTGGGGTTTGTACTGATCCAGCGGGGTCGGGTGGTAGAGGTGCTGGGGATCCAGCAGCTCGTCCAGCAAGATGGGGTAGCGGGCGAGCTGCTCGCTCACCAGGTGGCTGGCATCGCACAGTCGTACCAGCTGGCGCAGGGCGGCGGGGTTTTCCGCCAGCAGTTGCAGATAGGCGCTGCGGGTGAAGATGCGGGTCAGCAGGGTGCAGACCCGCTCGAACAGCCGTGCCGGTTGCTCGCTGGCCACCACCAGCCGCAGTAGCTCTGGCATCAGGGCGTCCAGGGCGACGCGTCCCTGGGGGCCGACCTGGCGACGCCGGTACTCCTCCTTGAAGCGCAGCAGGGCGGCGCACAGCGGGACCGCATCATTCACCCCCTGCGCCCCTAGCAGCTTCTCCAGCTCGGCGGCGTCGAGTTCGGTGCGCCACAGATCGAGCCAGAGCTGATCCAGATGGGAGGGCACTTCCTTCTCTTCCCCCACCACGGCGACGAACTCCTGATGGACGGCGGACATCTCCTCGTCGAGATGGGCCATAAAGGCACCCCAGTCTTCAAAGCCGAGGGAGGCTGTCAGCCGCTGGCGATCCCGCGGCTCTGTGGGCAGGGTCTGGGTCTGCTGATCCCCTATCTCCTGCAGTATGTTCTCGACCCGACGCAGGAAGCGGTAGGCACCGAGCAGCCGCGCGCAGCGTTCACCGTCGAGGGCACCACAGGCGGCGATGGCCGCCAGCGCCTCGGGCAGGTGGCGCACCCGCAGGGCGGGCTCGCGGCCGCCGCGGATGAGCTGCAACGCCTGGGCGATGAACTCCACCTCGCGAATGCCGCCGGCACCGAGCTTGATGTTGCCCTCCAGCCCCTTGCGGCGCACCTCGGCGGCGATCATCGCCTTCATCTGGCGCAAGCCGTCGATGACCCCGAAGTCGATATAACGGCGGAACACGAAGGGGCGCAGCAGCTCGGTGAGGGCCTGGGCGTGTTCACACTGGGCGCCCAGCACCCGCGCCTTGACCATGGCGTAGCGCTCCCAGTTGCGGCCGTGGTGCTGGTAGTAATCCTCCATGGCGGCGAAGGAGATGGCCAGCGGGCCCGCCTCGCCGAAGGGGCGCAGCCGCATGTCGACCCGAAACACCTGACCATCCTGGGTCGGCTGGTGCAGGGCATTGATCAGCCGCTGGCCGAGCTTGATGAAGAACTGCTGGTTCGCCAGCTCCCGCCGTCCGCCGACGGTGTAGCCGTTCTCCGGGAAGGTGAAGATGAGGTCGATGTCGGAGCTGAAGTTCAGCTCGCCGCCGCCGAGCTTGCCCATGCCGAGGATCAGCAGCGGCTGGGGATCCCCGTTGCCATCCACTGGGGTGCCGAGTTCGCCGCACTGTTTGGCATAGAGCCAGTCGCGGGCGCCGCAGATCAGCGCATCCGCGAGCTTGGTGAGATGGATAAAGCTCTCTTCGACCTCGGCATGACCCAGCAGCTCGCGCCAGGCGATCACCAGCATGCGGCTGCGTCTGAATTGACGCAGGGCGCGCTTGAGCGTCTCCTCGTCGTTCACCCCGGCGAGCAGTGTCGCGAGATCCGGCTCATAGGCGGGCCAGCGCGCTTGCCGTGCGAGATCCCCCGACGCCAGGGTCTGCCCCAGCAGTTCAGGCTGCTTGATGAGGGAATCTGAGACGAAGTCGGAGAGGCCGAACAGGGTGAGCAGTGTTTGCTGCTGTTCCAGGGGCAGATCCCCATAGTCGGGGGCCAAGGCGAGCAGCCGTTGCCACTGGCGCTGGGCCTGATCTTGCAACAAGGGAGGAAGAGCGGGGGAAACAGACGAGAGAGAAGAGGGATGCTGGGCCACGGTTGCCGTCCTTGTGATTAACGGATCTGCACATTGAGTAGAAATATCGGCAGCCAATCTATCACTGCCGCCCCGCCTCGTCACAGGTCGAGGAAAAGAACCATGATCCGACAAGGAAAATGGTCGCTCGGGGCGGCAAGGGCTTAAGTGCGCCGATAGATCTCGGGATCGTATTTCTCCATCAGGCTGGCGGGACTGGCCGGTGGTGTGAAGCCAAAGCCGGCGTAGAGGCCCTGGGCATCCGAGGTAGCCAGGGAGAGGCGACGCAGCCCCTGCAGATCGGGGTGGGCCAGGATGGCGGCGATCAGCGCCTTGCTGTGGCCCTGGCCACGATGGGCGGGCAGCACGAACACATCAGCCAGGTAGCCGAAGGTGGCCTTGTCGGTGATGACCCGGGCGAAGGCGACCTGCTGGCCCGCCAGATAACCGCCGAAGCAGAGGGAGTGGTTGATGGCGCGCTGCAGGGTCGAGCGCGGGATACCGAGGCACCAGTAGGCCTCCTCGGACAGGAACTGGTGGATCAGCGACACGTCGAGCCGCCCCTTGTCGTCGCTGATCTCCAGTTGGGGAGAGTGTTGTGCTGTCTGCATCCTGGCTCCTTGCCGTGACATGAATAAGAAAGGCCCCTCGCGGGGCCCTCCAGTTTACTCAAATCACGACCTCAGGCCAGCTTGAAGGCCTGGGTGGCATGGATGTCCAGGGTCTGGCTGTGGTCCTTCCCCCTTTCTGACACCTTGCTGTGATATCAATAAAAAAGGCCTCTTACGGGGCCCTTATGTGTACCAGGTTGATGCCATCAGGCCAGCTTGAAGGCCTGGATATGGGAGTCCAGGGTCTGGCTGTGGTGCTCCACCAGTTCGGAGGCCTCACGCAGTTCCCGCAGCACCACCACGGATCCTTCCACCACCTGTTTGACCTGCTCCAGGTTGGTGTTCATCTCCTCGGCGACCGAGCTCTGCTGCTCTGAGGCGGTGGCGATCTGGCGGTTCATGTCGGCCACCCCCTGTACCCGCTGCACTATGGTGGCGAGCTGATTGCCGGCCTGGGTCACCTGCTCCACCCCCTTGTCGGCCTGCTGCACGCTCTGGGCCATCAGATCGACGGCCTGGCGGGCATTGCCCTGCAGCAGTTCTATCATCTTCTGGATCTCGACGGTGGCGGCCTGGGCCCGGTTCGCGAGCTCGCGCACCTCCGAGGCCACCACGGCGAAGCCACGGCCCGCCTCGCCGGCGCGGGCGGCCTCAATGGCGGCATTCAGCGCCAGCAGATTGGTCTGTTCCGAGATGCTGCGGATGGTGTCCACCACAGAGCCGATCCGATCGACCCCTTGTTCCACCGCATTGACCACGTCCGAGGAGCGCTGGATGTTGCCGGACAGAGTGTCTATGGTGCTGACGGTGTCGGCCACGCAGCGGCTGCCCTCCCGGGCAAGCTGGCTGGCGTCGGCGGTGGCGTGGGAGGCCTGCTCCGCATGATTGGCGACCTCTCGAATGGCGCCGACCATCTGGCTCATGGCACTCGCCAGCTGCTCTATCTGGGTGAATTCCTCGTTGATGGCCTCGTTGGCCTCCTCCATGCACAGGGTGACCTGGGAGGCGATGTCGTTGAGCTCCTTGCAGGCGACCCGCTGGGTGCCGAACACCTGCTTGAGATTTTCCTGGGAGTGGGCGACCGCCTTGGCGATGTCGCCGAATTCATCGCGTGACTTGAGCAACACGCTGTGGCTGAGATCCTTGCGCGCGAAGCGCTCGAGCAGCCCCACCAGGTAGTGCACCTGCTTGACCATCAGGCGGGAGCCGGTCAGCAGCAGGACGACGAAGACGACCCCCATCAGCGCCGTCTCCATGACGCCGGTCCAGAGCAGGCGATCGGCGATGGCATTGGCCTTGGTGGCCTCTATCCCTTCCGCCAGCAAAGTGGTCTCCAGATTGCTGGCATCAAACCAGAGCTTGGCCAGCAACAGCAGTGTGCTGAACACCATGAGCAGTACCACTTTGGGCACCAGCCGGATATTGCTCATTCGCCGTTCCAGCGGGTTTAACTGCATAATCTTTCTCCTTCTTTGATGGCGGTTTTCCTTTGTCCTCAGGACTATCGGCATTATCTTCCTTTTTATTAATTCGCACTGTGCTTGAAGTAGGAAAATGTATGCGACATCACTTAACTCATCTGCGCACCATGGATCTGTTGATGGCGTTTCTGTCGGTGATCTCCGTGTGTCTGGTGTCTGCCCGTTGGTGGGGGCATAACGAATGGAGCCCGCAAACCCTGCAACTGTTCTATGACATCGACAGCCTGATCTGCTACTTCTTCCTCGCCCACTTCGCCTATGGCTGGGTGCGGGCCTCCGACAAGCTGGCCTTTCTCAAGGCAAACTGGTTCTATCTGCCGGGCAGCCTGCCCATGGTGGAGCAGCTGCGCTGGGCACGGCTCATCCAGCTGTGGCGGGTCTATCAACTGCTGCGGGACAGGCCGGATCTGCTCTCCATGTTTCGCCGCGAGCGCAACGAGACGACCCTGTCCGGCATTTTGTTCCTGTTCTTCCTGCTGTTGGGGCTGGGGTCGGGTGTCATGTACTGGCTCGAGACGGGCCAGCCAGACAGCCTGATCCAGACCCCCTATGATGCGTTCTGGTGGACGCTCGTCACGTTATCCACCGTGGGGTACGGGGATCTGGTGCCCAAGACCGAGGAGGGGCGCTTCGTCGCCAGCCTGCTGATCCTGTTCGGGGTCGGGCTGTTCGGTGCCCTCAGCGGCTTCATGGCCAGCCTGTTCGTTCATCCCGGGCGAACCAACGACGACGATGCCCAGTGGCGACGCCAGCACAATGAACAGCAGGCGCTGTTGCTGCAAGAGCTCAAGGCGCTGCGCGAAGAGGTGCAGTCCCTGCGCCAGCCTTAGCCTCCGGCGTCTGGAATGGTCGCGTGGCAAAGGGGAGAAGATGCGAGACAGCTCTCAGGGAGGGGGAAGACGCTTTTCTTTGCTTGTCCTTTGACCCGCCAGCAGCTTAACATTCGGCCTGTCACCTAATTCAACGAAGAGAATCGATCGACCATGCGCGCCCTTCTCGGGATCCTGATCTGCTTGTGTGCCCAACAGGCACTGGCCGATACCCGTTATGTTTCAGACGACATATTTACCTATATCCACAACGGTCCTGGTACCCAGTACCGGATTCTCGGCAGCGTCAAGGCCGGTGAACCGCTGGAGGTCAAGGCAGTGAACAACGAGGCCGGTTTCACCCAGGTGGTGGACGGTCGCGGCCGTGAAGGCTGGATCAAGAACGCCGAGCTGCAAACCGGCATCAGCCTGCGCGAGCGGCTGCCCCAGGTTGAGAAAGCGCTGGAAGAGGCCAAGGCCCGCCTGCTGAATCTCAACGGCGACAACGAGCGACGCTTCACCGAGAAGGATGGCCAGATCGCCGAACAGACCAAGGAGATCGCCAGCCTGAAGGCCCAGCTCGCCAGCCAGAGCGATGAGATGGGGAGTCTGAAGGAGCAGAACGACGCCCTGACCCAGAGCTATGACAACCAGGAGCACGACATGCAGATGGACTGGTTCATCCGCGGTGGTGCCATGGTGGGTGGCGGCATCCTGCTCGGGATTCTGTTGCCTATGCTGCCTCGCCGTCGCAAGAGCAGCGAACGCTGGATGAATTGATCGAACGATCGATTGAAAGAGAGAGGGGTCGCCAAGGCGGCCCCTCTGCTTTTGGGCGGCGAGATAGTCGATGCCGTGACCATCTTGGGGTCGCCTCCGGGCTGGCCCGATCGTAAGATAAACCCCACTTGTCCGTGCCTCGCACGCCCTTCTCAACAAGAGCTTTCATCTTATGTCATCGACCGAACAGGCCCGCTGGTTCGTGCTGGGGGGCGATCACCTCGTCCTGCTGGATACGCAGGGGCAGATCCCGCAGGGCTCGCGTGAATGCTTGCCACCGCCGCTGCAAGAGGCCCCGTTCGAGCGCTTCGACGACTGGGGTGGCGAGCCCTGCTACCTGCTGGATCTGGGGGAGGATGCCGATACCCAGGCCATGGCGGGCCTGCGCCAGCTGATGGTGGCGGGAGATGAGGAAGGGTTTCGCCTTGCCGGTCGCGCCTGGCAGTTGGCCACCTTTAGGCGCAGTCACCGCTTCTGTGGCGAGTGTGGCGCCCCCATGGCCCCCAAGGCGGGGGAGTGGGCATTGGGATGCCAGCAGGGCCATCTGGTCTACCCGCGCATCTCTCCCTGCATCATAGTGGCGGTGCGCAAGGGACCGGCCGTGCTGCTGGCGGCCCATCGCCGTCACTATCAGGCGGAGGATCCCATGTATACGGTGCTGGCCGGCTTCGTGGAGGCAGGTGAGAACCTGGAGCAGTGCGTGGCGCGGGAGGTGTTCGAGGAGAGCGGCATCCGGGTCGACAATATCCGCTACGTCGCGAGCCAGCCCTGGCCCTTCCCCCACAGCCTGATGATGGGCTTCACCGCCGACTACCTGAGCGGCGAGATCAAGGTGCAGGACGAGGAGTTGGTAGCCGCCGACTTCTTTGAGGCCAATGCGCTGCCCCGGTTGCCGCCCCAGGGCACCATAGCGCGGCGACTGATCGCGCTGTGCCTCGGCGACGGGGTCTGACGGAGCCCATGCCGGCAGGAAAGCGGGTCCCTTGTTTGCGCCCCCTCACATCTTTGCACTCGAACCGGTCAGGCCGTGCGTTTGGGCCGCCCTTCTCCCCACACAAAGTGGTATCATATCCGCCATTTTATGCTGGATATGACTCAGGAACTGGGATGAAAGAGCTGAAGAACGATCGATACCTGCGTGCCCTGCTGCGCCAGGAAGTGGACATGACCCCGGTCTGGATGATGCGTCAGGCTGGCCGTTACCTGCCGGAATACAAGGCGACCCGCGCCGTCGCGGGGGACTTCATGTCCCTGTGCCGCAACGCCGAGCTGGCCTGCGAGGTCACCCTGCAGCCCCTGCGCCGCTATCCCCTCGATGCCGCCATCCTCTTCTCCGACATCCTGACCGTGCCCGACGCCATGGGGCTCGGTCTCTACTTCGAGCACGGCGAAGGCCCGCGCTTCGAGCGCCCTATCAAATCCATGGCCGACGTGCAGGCGCTGCCCATTCCGGATCCGGAAGATGAACTCGGCTACGTGATGAACGCGGTGCGCACCATCCGCCGTGAGCTCAAGGGCGAAGTGCCGCTCATCGGTTTCTCCGGCAGTCCCTGGACCCTGGCCACCTACATGGTGGAGGGGGGCAGCTCCAAGGCGTTCACCAAGATCAAGCAGATGATGTACGCCGAGCCCATGACCCTGCACCTGCTGCTGGACAAGCTGGCGGACAGCGTGATCGCCTATCTGAACGCCCAGATCAAGGCCGGTGCCCAGTCGGTCATGGTGTTCGATACCTGGGGCGGCGTGCTGACCCCCCGCGACTACCGCGACTTCTCCCTGCAATACATGCACAAGATCGTCGACGGCCTGATCCGTGAGAATGAGGGGCGCCGCGTCCCTGTCACCCTGTTCACCAAGAACGGCGGCCAGTGGCTTGAGCAGATCGCCGCCACCGGTTGCGATGCGCTGGGCCTGGACTGGACCACCGACATCGCCGATGCCAAGCGCCGGGTGGGTGACAAGGTGGCGCTGCAGGGCAACATGGATCCCTCCATGCTCTATGCCGCGCCCGCGCGTATCCGCGAAGAAGTTGCCTCCATCCTCGCCGGTTTCGGTCAGGGCAACGGCCACGTCTTCAACCTGGGCCACGGCATCCATCAGGATGTGGATCCCGAGCACGCAGGGGTGTTTGTGAACGCGGTGCACGAGCTGTCGGCCCAGTATCACGGCCGCTAAGGCGACAAAATCTGTATGACGACGGGGCCTGCTGGCCCCGTTTCGTTTCTGGCGATCTGGCGTTGAGGGCCTGTCGCCTGGGCTGCACTGTTTGGGAGCTGCGCAGGGGCCCCGGCTCGGGTTACACTGCGCCATCTGTGGCGGTGGCCACACACAAGATGAGCGACAGCCGGTGGGGACGCGTCTCGGCCGACTCGCTCGCCATGCAGGAGGCAGAATGAGCAAGACATCGTGGGATTGGGGCATCGACCTTGGCGGGACCAAGTGCGAGTGCGTGGTGCTGGCGGGTGATGAGGTGCTGCTGCGCCATCGTATCCCCACCGAACGCCACGGTGGTTATCAGCACATGATCGGCCAGATTGCCAAGCTGGTGGAGGAATGTGCTGAGAAACTCGGCCAGCGCCCTAGCGTCATCGGCATGGGCACGCCGGGGGCACGGGATCCCCAGACCGGTCTGATGAAGAACTGCAACACCACCGAGCTCAACGGCAAGCCGTTCAAGGAAGATCTGGAGCGCAAGCTGGGTGTGCCGGTGCTGATCGCCAACGACGCCAACTGCTTTGCCCTGGCGGAAACCCATCTGGGGGCGGTGCGTCAGCATCATCCCGAGGCCAAGGTGGTGTTCGGCATCATCATGGGCACCGGGGTCGGCTCCGGCATTGTCATCAACGGCCGGATCCTCAACGGCCACCACGGCATCGCCGGGGAGTGGGGTCACAACGTGCTCTCTCCCGATGGCCCCGAGTGCTACTGCGGCAAGCGCGGCTGTGTCGAGACCTTCATCAGCGGCCCCGCACTGGAGGCCTGGTACGAGGCCAAGGCCAAGCGCCACCTGTCCCTCGCCCAGATTGCGGCGGCCAGCGCCCACGATCACGTGGCAAAGCTCACCATAGACCGCCTGCACCTGCTGTTCGGTCAGGCCCTGGCCAACGTGGTCAACATCCTGGATCCGGACGTCATCGTCATCGGTGGCGGGGTCGGCAACGTGCAGAGCCTCTACACCGCAGGCCGGCAGACGGTGCTGCCCTTCCTGTTCAACCCCCGCTTCGCCACGCCCATCATAGCGCCGGCGCTGGGGGACAGCGCCGGCGTCTTCGGAGCGGCGCTGCTGGCCAGAGGCGTCTTCCAGGATGCCCTGCTGTCGTGAGCCATCCACAGGCCCCTTTTGTCGTCGCTAAGGACACACTTTTTCCATGATCAAGATTGCCATCAACGGGTACGGGCGCATCGGCCGCAACGTGCTGCGGGCCCTCTACGAGAGCGGGCGTGACAAGAACATCAAGATAGTCGCCATCAACGAGCTGGCGGCGCCCGAGGCCATGGTGCACCTCACCCGTTTCGACACCAGCCACGGTCGTTTCCACCATCCGGTGCAGCTCGCGGGCAACAGCATGCTGGTGGGGGAGGATCTCATCTCCCTGTTTGCGGAGCGGGATCCGGCCAATCTGCCCTGGCGGGCGCTGGGGGTGGATGTGGTGCTGGACTGCACCGGGGTGTTCGGCTCGCGAGCCGATGCCGAGCGTCATCTGGGGGCGGGGGCGGGCAAGGTATTGTTCTCCCATCCGGCCGAGGCGGACGTAGACGCGACAATCGTTTTCGGGGTGAACCACCAGGTGCTGACAGGAAGGGAGCGGATCGTCTCCAATGCCTCCTGTACCACCAACTGCGTGGTGCCTGTCATCGAAACATTGCATCGAGAATTCGAGATAAATTGTGGTACTATTACGACAATTCATTCGGCCATGCACGATCAGCAAGTCATCGATGCCTACCACAGTGACTTGCGCAGAACCCGCGCTGCCAGTCAGTCCATCATCCCGGTGGATACCAAGCTGGCAAAGGGGCTGGAGCGTATCCTGCCCCACTTCGCCGGCAAGTTCGAAGCGATCGCGGTACGGGTGCCGACCATCAACGTCACCGCCATGGATCTGAGCATTACTGTTCGTAAAAAAGTGACAGTTAGTGACGTAAATCAAGCCCTGCAACGGGCATCCAGAGGTACATTAAGCGGTATCCTGGACTACACGGAAGAGCCTTTGGTCTCCGTAGACTTTAATCATGATGCACACTCCTGCATCATTGATGGTACCCAGACCCGGGTGAGCGATGCCAACCTCGTCAAGATGCTGATGTGGTGTGATAACGAATGGGGCTTCGCAAACCGTATGCTGGATACCACCCGGGCCATGATGGCCGCATGCTGAGAGCGTGCACCGGGCGCAAGGTTACTGTTTTTAACATTACCTGAAAATATAGAGGACTGAATATGTCTGTTATCAAGATGACCGACCTGGATCTGGCGGGTAAACGCGTTCTGATCCGTGCTGACCTGAACGTACCGGTAAAAGACGGCAAGGTCACTTCCGACGCACGTATCGTGGCAACGCTGCCGACCATCAAGCTGGCTCTGGAAAAGGGCGCCAAGCTGATGATCACCTCCCACCTGGGTCGTCCGACCGAGGGTGAGTACAACGAAGAATTCTCCCTGGCCCCGGTTGTCAACTATCTGAAAGACGCTCTGTCCTGCCCGGTTCGCCTGGCCAAGGATTATCTGGATGGCGTAGAAGTCGCCGCCGGTGAGCTGGTTGTGCTGGAAAACTGCCGCTTCAACAAGGGCGAGAAGAAGAACACCGAAGAGCTGGCCAAAAAATACGCCGCCCTGTGTGACATCTTCGTAATGGATGCATTCGGTACTGCCCACCGCGCCGAAGGTTCTACCTACGGTGTGGCTCAGTTCGCCCCCGTCGCCTGTGCCGGTCCGCTGCTGGCTGGTGAACTGGAAGCCCTGGGCAAGGCCATGCTGAAGCCCGAGCGCCCCATGGTTGCCATCGTGGGCGGCTCCAAGGTCTCCACCAAGCTGACCGTGCTGGAATCCCTCTCCAAGATCGCTGACCAGCTGGTGGTCGGTGGTGGCATCGCCAACACCTTCATCGCCGCTGCCGGTCACAACGTCGGCAAGTCCCTGTGTGAACACGACCTGCTCGACACCGCCAAGAAGCTGGCCGCCGAGACCAACATTCCGGTCACCACCGACGTGGTCGTGGGTACCGAGTTCTCCGAATCCACTCCGGCGACCATCAAGTCCGTCTCCGATGTGACCGACGGCGACATGATCTTCGACATCGGCCCTGACTCTGCCAAGGCCCTGGCCGACATCATCATGAACGCCAAGACCATTCTGTGGAACGGCCCGGTCGGCGTGTTCGAGTTCGACCAGTTCTCGGCAGGCACCAAGGTGATCGCCGAAGCGATCGCCGCGTCCCCGGCCTTCTCCATCGCCGGCGGTGGTGACACCCTGGCCGCCATCGACAAGTTCGGCATCGCCGACAAGGTCTCCTACATCTCCACCGGCGGCGGCGCCTTCCTGGAGTTCGTGGAAGGCAAGGTACTGCCGGCCGTTGCGATGCTGGAACAGCGCGCCAAAGCCTAATTGACCCGGGACGGGGGGCAAAAGCCTCCCGTTTCGTTTATCATGTGACCGCTGTGCCAGTTCATGATGAACCCCCCATTTTTTATTAACGGCATACGAGAACAGGACGATTTAACATGTCTAAGAAAATTTTCGACTTCGTAAAACCCGGCGTGATCACTGGTGATGACGTTCAGAAAGTGTTCGCCATCGCGAAAGAGAACGGCTTCGCTCTGCCAGCCGTCAACTGCGTCGGTACCGACTCCGTCAACGCCGTACTGGAAGCTGCTGCCAAGGTCAAAGCGCCGGTCATCGTTCAGTTCTCCAACGGTGGTGCCGTGTTCACCGCCGGTAAGGGCCTGAAGCTGGAAGGTCAGCAAGCCGCCATCCTGGGTGCCATCTCCGGTGCCAAGCATGTGCACGCCGTTGCTGCCGCCTACGGGGTTCCGGTTATCCTGCACACCGACCATGCCGCCAAGAAGCTGCTGCCGTGGATCGACGGTCTGCTGGACGCGGGCGAGAAGCACTTCGCCGAGACCGGCAAGCCGCTGTTCTCCTCCCACATGCTGGACTTGTCCGAAGAGCCGCTGGAAGAGAACATCGACATCTGCTGTGAGTACCTGACTCGCATGGCCAAGATGAACATGACCCTGGAGCTGGAACTGGGTTGCACCGGTGGCGAAGAAGACGGTGTGGACAACAGCCACATGGATCAATCCGCCCTGTACACCCAGCCGGAAGACGTGGCTTACGCCTACGAGCGTCTGTCCAAGATCAGCCCGCGTTTCACCATCGCTGCCTCCTTCGGCAACGTGCACGGCGTATACAAGCCGGGTAACGTCAAGCTGACCCCGTCCATCCTGGACGCTTCCCAGAAGTACGTTTCCGAGAAGTTCGGTCTGCCTGCCAAGTCCCTGGACTTCGTGTTCCACGGTGGCTCAGGTTCCACTCTGGAAGAGATCCGTGAATCCATCTCCTACGGCGTCGTGAAGATGAACATCGACACCGACACCCAGTGGGCTACCTGGGAAGGTCTGTTGCACTTCTACAAGACCAACGAAGCTTACCTGCAGGGTCAGCTGGGCAACCCGGAAGGCGCCGACAAGCCGAACAAGAAGTTCTACGATCCGCGCGTATGGCTGCGTGCCGGTCAGACTTCCATGATCGCCCGTCTGGAGAAAGCCTTCTCCGACCTGAACGCCATCAACGTACTGTAATTCGTTACCGTACCTTGCATGCATAAAGAGGCGCCCCACGGGGCGCCTTTTTTATGTCATCTCGGTGACGGTATCGCGTAGATAAGGTGTCCTTCGGGGCACCTTTTGCATTTCTGTGATCCCGACAGGCTGGATCCGTGCCCATGGGCTGGGTATTATCGATAACAGATCGTTTAATTTAGTAAACGAATGCGACCAAGGCAGGATGCTGAGCATGCACACAGGAAGACAGGGACATCAGGAGCACGTCGCCTCCTACTATGCGGCGACCCGCAACGACCATCAGCAGTGGCCCGAGCTCAGCGGTGAGCGGGATGCCGACGTCTGCATCATAGGCGGCGGCTTCACCGGCCTCAATACCGCCATCAACCTGGCACAGGCGGGCTACAAGGTGGTGCTGCTGGAGGCGAACCGTATCGGCTGGGGGGCGTCTGGCCGCAACGGTGGCCAGCTCATTCGTGGCATCGGCCACGACACCAGCCAGTTTGCCCGCTGGATCGGCGAGCAGGGGGTGCGCGAGCTGGATCTGATGGGACTGGAGGCGGTGGAGCTGGTGCGCCAGCGCATCGAGCAGTTCAACATCGATTGCGATCTGCGCTGGGGCTATTGCGATCTCGCCACCAAGGCGCGCCATCTCAAGGGATTTGAGGAGGATGCCGAGCACCTGGCCAGCCTGGGCTACCGGCATGAGGTCAGGTTGGTGCCCGGCGGCGAGATCAAATCGGTGGTGGGGTCGGATCGCTACCTCGGTGGCCTGATCGACATGGGCTCAGGCCATCTGCATCCCCTCAACCTGGCGCTGGGCGAGGCGCGCGCCGCCGCGAGTCTGGGCGCTTCCCTGTTCGAGCAATCCCGGGTGATCCACATCGACTACGGCGATCGGGTGCAGGTCACCACGGCCCACGGCCGGGTCAGTGCCGACTACCTGGTGATCGGCTGCAACGCCTATCTGAACGATCTCAATCCCGACCTGGGGGGCAAGGTGCTGCCCGCGGGCTCCTATATCCTCGCTACCGAGGTGCTGGAGAAGCGGCTGCGCCAGCGCTTGCTGCCGCAGAACATGGCGGTCTGCGATCAGAACGTGGCGCTCGATTATTACCGGCTGTCAGCCGATGGCCGGCTGTTGTTTGGCGGGGCCTGCAACTATTCGGGACGGGATCCCACGGACATCAAGGCCTTCATGTTGCCCAAGCTGCTGCGGGTCTTCCCTGAGCTGGCGGGCACCGCCATCGAGTTTCAGTGGGGGGGGATGATCGGCATAGGCGCCAACCGGCTGCCGCAGATCGGGCGTCTCAAAGAGTACCCCAATGTGTTCTATGCCCAGGCTTACTCGGGACACGGCCTCAATGCCACTCACATGGCCGCCAAGTTGGTGGCCGAGGTGATCAGGGGGGAGAGTCGGGGCTTCGATCTGTTCAGCACCGTGCCTCACATGACCTTCCCAGGCGGGCCCTCCCTGCGCTCCCCCCTGCTGGCGCTGGGGATGTTGTGGCACAGGATGAAGGATCTGCTGTGAGGACTTGACCGGCGCCTGGGAGGTGCCGGGTTAAAGCGGCAAGGGATGGGTTGCAAAGGGATGGTGTCGGGGCCAGGCGCTGCCAGGCCCCGAGGCAATCAGGAGGCGGGGGAGTCCGGTGCTTGCGTCTGGCCTGGCTCGGCGAGGCGCCAACCCTGTTCGGTCTTCATCATCCAGACTTCGGTCTCCTGGGCCAGCGCCTGGCCGGCCTCGAATTCGCCGTATTTGCGCTCCAGCTCCATCAGCCCCATCTCTTGCTGGAAGGGGCCCACCCTGTCGTAGATCAGGTCTTCATCCTGCAGGATCTGCAGCTGATCCAGACTCTGCTTGAAGTGCAGTTGGTAGCCCACCTTCACCAGATAGACGCCCTCCATCCGCTCCTCCTTGCCGAGCACGGCGAAGTCGCTGATCTCAAACAGGTTGGCGTCTGTGTCTGCCTGGAGTCTGGCGGTGACCTGAGTCTGGATCGCCTCTTCACCTGGACCTGCATCGCAGCCATAAAGCCAGCAGGCCAGCAGGGGGATGAACCACTTTTTCATCAAAACTCCGGATGATGCGAGACGGGAAAGGGCAAAGTTTGCCACGGCGTCTCGCAGATACAAGGGATGGTCAGAAAAATCAGCCGCCGATCGCGGCAGGCCCGGGGCTGCGGCCCCGAGCCGAAGTCTTAGCGCAGCTTGTCCAGATGACCGAGGAACTCGGTCGGCCCCATGAAGCCGGTCACCCGCTGGCCGCTTACCTCATTGCCGGCACTGTCGAAGAAGATCAGGGTCGGCAGTCCCAGCACGTTCAGGCCGTTGAGCAGATCGACATCGGCATCGTCGTTGGCGGTGACATCCGCCTGCAGCAGCACCATGTCGGCGAAGCGTGCCCGCACGGCGGGGTCGCTGAAGGTCTTGTGTTCGAACTCCTTGCAGGCCACGCACCAATCGGCATAGAGATCCAGCAACACCGGTTTGCCACGGGCGGCGGTGAGCTGGCTCTTGAGATCGTCGAGAGTCTTGATGCGGGTGAATTGGGGCGTCTGGGTCTGGGTGTTGGCACTGACCCCTGGCGCCGGCAACAGCAGCTCCTTGCCCACTACCACGGTCCCTATCATCACCAGCAAGAGGGTGAAGCCGCACAGACTCCGGCCTACCGAATGGGGCCTGTGCTGGTTGTGGTGATAGAGGTAGGCGCACAGCGCCAGACCCCAGCCCAGCCAGACCAGGTTGGTGATCTGATCGCCCCACAGCCGCGAGAGCAGCAGCACGGGCACCGCCAGCAGCGCAAAACCGAACAGTTGCTTGATCACATCCATCCAGGCGCCAGCCCTGGGCAGCAGCTTGCCTCCCGAGGTGCCGAGCAGTAGCAGTGGCAGCCCCATGCCGAGTGACAGCGCATAGAGGGCCGCGCCGCCGAGCCAGAGATCGCCGCTCTGGGCCACGTAGATGAGGGCGCCAGAGAGCGGCGCCGTGGTACAGGGGGAGCAGACCAGGCCGGAGATCATCCCCATGATGGCGACCCCTACCACGGAACCGCTCTGCTGGCGGTTGGACAGGCCTACGATCCGGGTCTGCAGGCTGCTCGGCAGTTGCAGGCTGTAGAGCCCGAACATGGAGAGGGCGAGCAGCACGAACATCACGGAGAGGCCGATCAGCACATAGGGGTGCTGCAGCGCCGCCTGGAACTTCAGGCCCGCCGAGGCGACCACCAACCCGAGCAGGGTGTAGGTGACCGCCATCCCCTGCACATAGACGAAGGAGAGCAGGAAGGCGCGGCGGGTGGAGAGATGCTGGCCGGCACCGGCGATGATGCCGGTCAGTATGGGGTACATGGGGAAGACGCAGGGGGTGAAGGCGAGCCCCAGCCCCAGTGCGAAGAAGGCGGCGATATTGAGCCAGAAGCCCTGGCTGCCGAGGGCGGCGGCCAGCTGATCCTGTTGGCTGCTGGCCGGGGTGGCGGCCGTTTCTGAACTCGCCGCCGCTGCCGCCTCGCCAGCGGACTGCGCCGCGACCAGGGGTTGCACCGCAATCTGTTTGTCGGTGGGCGGGTAGCAGAGGCCATCGGTGCAGCCCTGATAGCTGATCTTGATGCTGGCGGCTTGGCCCACCTCGGTCAGGGTGAGCGGGATCTGCACTTCCTGGTAGAAGACCCGGGTCTTGCCGAAGAAATCGTCCTGGTGCTCGGTCCCGGTGGGCAGCTCGGGCTCGCGGAAGGCGAGGTTCTCCCCCTTGAAGCTGAAGCGATGGCGATAGAGATAGTAGCCATCGGCGATGCGCAGGGTCAGCAGCAGTTTGTCCCCTCGCTGCTCGCTGTCCAGCACGAAGGCCTCGTCGACGGTCAGAAACGTGGGCTGGGCACCGGTCGCGATGCCGAGGCTGGCGAGCAGATCGTTGCCGCTGGCGTGCACGGGGGACGCCAGCAGGCTGAGCAGGAGCAGCAGAGGGGAGAGCAGGCGTGGCAAGGTCATGAGGTCTCCTGTGTTAACCAGTCGAGATAGGGCTGATGACCTTGGCTGACGGGCAGCACCAGGATCTCCGGCACCTCATAGGGATGATGATCGAGAATGCACCGGCGTAGGGGCTCGAACAGCCCGCTCCTCGACTTGATGATGAGCTGGATTTCACGACTGCGTTCAATCTTGCCTTGCCAGCGATAGACGGAGGTGAGCCCCGGCAGCTGATTGATACAGGCGGCGAGGTGTTCGGTCAGCAGCTGTTCGCAGATGCGATCCGCACTGGCTTCATCCGGGCAGGTGCATAGCACCAAAATAGCGTCGGTCATGGCGTGAAAATCTCGTCAGAATGGGCTGAAACAGACCCATAAACCAGAGGCTACTATACCCTAGGGGCCGCATAAATAGCACCCGCCGTGCATGTCCTGCCAAGCCGCCAAATAAGTGATGCGCCCGAGATAGACGCTGTGAAAAGGACAGGGCAGAATGAGCGGGCTTGTTCCCATTCGACGTAAGGAAATGTATGACCCAACAGAATGAGCAGCAGAGAAACCGCATGTTGAGCCTGTTGCGCGAAGGTGAGCGCCGTATGCTGGTGCAACTGGCCGGTCTGCTGCGTACCAGTGCCGATGAAATCAATGCCGAGCTGGAAAAAGAGGAGCTGCTGGCTACCCTGGATCAACCTGTCACGGTGGAGTATCTCAACGGCGTGGTGCAACACCATCTGTTCGAGCGTCTGCACAAGGGGGATATGGTGGCGGCCCAGCGCATGCTGAACCAGTACCAGAGCAAACTCGAGGCCCTGCTGGCCCAAGAGTCAGCCGAGGCAGAAGCCCCGGCCGAAGAGGTGAAGGCGCAAGCCTGATCGCCCGGCAGGCCCGGCGCCTTGTCCTCCCAGCACCATCATGTCTCTCGCATGATGGTGCCTCGCATGACTTATCACTTCTTTTTATCGCTTAACCCAGTGCGTTCTGCTGCACCCGAGCCGGGATGGGGAACAGCTTGTCATAGCTCCAGTTGTAGACGAAGGCATAAACCAGATAGAACAGCACGAAGCCCAGATCCAGCACCAGCGCCTCCAGCAGGCCGATGTTGAGCCACCAGGACATCACCGGCAGGGCGACGATCAGCAGGCCCCCCTCGAATCCGAAGGTATGCAGCACCCGTTGCCACAGCGTCTTGTGGGTATGCCCCTGGTAACGCAGCAGCAGCTTGTCCACCCCGATGTTGTAGACATAGTTCCAGACGGTGGCGACCACCGAGAAGAACAGGGCCAGCGGGCCCATGTGATTGAGGCCGACGCCGGTGACCCAGCTTGCCAGGGGGGCCGCGATCAGCAGGCCAATGAGTTCGAAGCCAATGGCATGGCGCAGACGATCACGAGTATTACGCATCTTCAGTCTCCTTTACTTGATGGCTGAATCTCTATGGCGGTCAATTTACCGCTTATATTGGATAGATTCACGTTAGTATCTATCGCTAAAATAGATGGATAGAACGCCCACCAATGACAGGAACAGGCCGATGAACCCCTCTCTGGAACAACTCAAGGCGCTGCTGGCGGCGGCACAAACCGGCTCCTTCTCGGCGGCGGCGCGCAAGCTGGGCAAGGCGCAGTCGGTGGTCAGCACTGCCATCGCCAACCTGGAGATTGATCTCGGGCTGGAGCTGTTCGATCGCACCGGCCGCTATCCCGTGTTGACCGAGGCGGGGGCCCGCATCAGCCAGGAGGCCGGTATACTGCTGGCCCAGAGTGAGCGGCTGCAGGCGATTGCCGGGGAGCTGGCCACCGGCATCGAATCCCGGCTCACCCTGGCCATCGACGACGACTCCCATCTTCCCTGGCTCGGCTCTTTGCTGGAGGAGTTCGCCACCCGTTACCCGACGGTGGAGCTGGAGCTGCTGTTCCCGCTGATGGAGGACGTGACCGAACTGCTCAAGAGCGGCCGCGCCCAGCTTGGCATCAGCTACCAGAAGGAGCAGCCGGAGCGGGAGATAGTCGCGCGCTCCCTCGGGGTCGTCAGCATGCCGCTGGTGGTCTCCCCGGATCACCCGCTGGCCCACAAGGCGCCGCTGCGGGAGAGCGACCTGCAAGGGGCTCGCCAGCTGATGGTGACGGGACGACGGGAGGGGACGGAGCGCCATCGCTTCCGCCTCTCGTCCCAGGTGTGGTGGGTCGAGGGGGATCTGGGCATCCTGGAGCTGGTAAAACTGGGGTTGGGCTGGTCGGCCGTCCCCGATTTCTTGCTGCATCGGCCCCTGGCCAGGGGGGAGGTGGTGATACTGACCCCCGACTTTCTCTCAAGCCAGGAGCTGGGGTTGGAGTTGCAGTGGCATCGCGCCCGCCCGCTGGGGCTGGCGGGGCGCTGGCTGAAAGAGGCACTGCTGGCGCGGGTGCCTCGTTAGCGATCGGCATCCGCCGATCGGGGATCAGTCGATCAGGGGATAGGGCAGGGGCTGCAGGCCGAGGCTGGAGCCTTCGTCCTGCTTGAGACGGAACTGGGCGTCGGCCTCGGTATCCTTGGGCAGCACGGCGGTGAGCCACAGCTGTCCCTCCTGCTGCCAGGCGTTGAGCACCATGCCACTGCGGCGCCAGTTGTCACCGAGGCGGATCTCCAGGGGATCGCCGCTGGCGACGGGGGCATTGGCTTGCCCGGCCAGCACGAACAGGGCGCGGTTGTTGGCGCCGCGATACTTGGCGCGGGCCACGATCTCCTGCCCCATGTAGCAGCCCTTGGTGAAGCTGATGCCATCCAGCGCCTGCAGGTTCAACATCTGGGGAATGTATTCCCCCTGATGCACCGCCTCCATATGCGGCATGCCCGCCTTGATCTCCAGCCCCCACCAGAGTGACTCGTTGCCGGCCGGCAAGTCGATGGCGGGGGGCTGCTCACTCACCAGCAGCCAGCGATCCGCCTCGACCCGCACCGCCATGCCGCCTTCGATCAGCGCCGTCTGTGACAAGCCAAAACGCGTCGCAACCCAGCCGTCCGTGCCCTGACCGGCCACCCCGACCGCCTGACCGTGGTTCTCGCCGATCTCGACCTTGGCGAACACCGCAAACTTCTTGAGCTCCGGCAGCTGGTGCACCAGCACCGAGGGCTTGGTCAGCAGCAGCAGGCGATCCTCCAGGCAGAGCAGGCGAAAATCGCTCCACAACTTGCCCTTGGGATCGCAATGACCTCCCAGGCTGCTCTGGCCCGGTAGCAGCGCATTGACGTCACAGGTGACCTGGCCTTGCAGATACTTGGCGCGGTCCTGACCGGTGAGGCTGGTGATGGCGAGGTCCGTCAGGGGGAAAAGGGTTGGCTCGGCAGGAAAAACAGGGGTCGGCAGGCTCACGATGGTATTCCAGAGACAGAAAGTATGTGACCTGCATGGTAAAGACGTAAGGAATGTTTGTCAGCCGGAAAATCCAGCTGCTACCATTCCCGCGTCTTTGTAAGGAGAGTTCCATGTTGAGCCCAATTGAAAAGTCCCGCCTGAAATGGGCCTGCCGTCGCGGCATGCTCGAGCTGGATGTGATCTTTATGCCTTTTCTTGAACACGAGTTCGACAGCCTGAGCGACGAGCAGCAGCAGACCTTCATCCGCCTGCTGGCGTGCGAGGATCCGGATTTGTTCCGCTGGAGCATGGGCCACGGCGTGCCGGAAGATCCCGCCTTCGCCGCCATGATCCCGCTGATCCTGGAACGTAACCAGGCCCGTCACGACAATCTGCGCTAATGCTTCGCACCTGACGCGCACCCAGGGCCATCATGACTGACGGCGCAGCTTCCCGGACGCGGGTTCAGATGCCCGTTATCGTCTCCCGCCAGCAACTTTGCCTGCTGTGCCTCCTGTTTCTGTTGCTGCTCTGGCCTACCGCCAGCCTGATCCAGGGCTGGCAGTGGGGGCTGTTTCTGCCTTGCTGGCTGACGGGCCTCTGGCTTGCCTGGCGTCGTGTCATGCTCATTCGCGGTGAGCTGATCTGGGATGGCGAATGGCTGGAATGGCAGGGGAAGCGTTACCGGCTGGGTTCCCGCAGCCGCATCCTGCCCGGCGTGCTCTGGCTACAACTGCAGGGGGAGGGGCCAAGGCTCCAGCTCTGGCTCTTCTCCGATGCGCTGGCGCCGGCACACTACCGCCTGCTGGCCCGCGCCATCCACCTCGCGCCGCCCCGCTGACCACATTGTTCCGTCGCCCACAAACAGAAGACCCCGCCACGGCGGGGTCTTCTGTTTGTGGTTATCGGGCGATCATTCCCGATCCGGGGTCAGCCTCCTTGTCTTGGAGTCCGGAGGGTCATTCCCGATCCGGGGTCAGTCTCCTTGTCTTGGAGTCCGGCGGGTCATTCCCGATCCGGGGTCAGGCTCCTTGTCTTGGAGTCCGGCTGGTCATTCCCGATCCGGGGTCAGCACCGTTGGCTTGGAGTCCGGCTGCAGGTCCGGATAGTCCAGATTGTAGTGCAGGCCCCGAGACTCCTTGCGCTGCAGGGCGCAGTTGACGATGAGCTCGGCCACTTGCAACAGGTTGCGCAGCTCCAGCAGGTTGTTGGAGACCCGGAAGTTCGCGTAGTACTCCTGCACCTCCTGCTTGAGCAGGTCGATGCGGCGCTTGGCGCGGGCGAGACGCTTGTTGGTGCGCACTATCCCCACGTAGTCCCACATCATCAGCCGCAGTTCGTGCCAGTTGTGCTGGATCACTACCTGCTCGTCCGAGTCGTCTACCTGGCTCTCGTCCCAGGCTGGCAGCTTGGGCGGCTCCACGCTCATGGGCAGCTTGGCCAGAATGTCGGCCCCCGCCTGATGGGCGTAGACCACGCATTCCAGCAGCGAGTTGGACGCCATGCGGTTGGCGCCGTGCAGGCCGGTATAGGTCACCTCGCCGATGGCGTAGAGACCGGGAATATCGGTCTGACCGTTGTTGTCGATCATCACGCCACCACAGGTGTAGTGGGCCGCCGGCACGATGGGCATGGCCTCCTTGGTGATGTCGATGCCGACCGCGAGGCAGCGCTCAAAGATGGTCGGGAAGTGTTTGATGATGAAGTCCGCCGGCTTGTGGCTGATGTCCAGATACATGCAGTCGGCGCCGAGGCGTTTCATCTCGTGGTCGATGGCGCGCGCGACTATGTCCCGCGGTGCCAGCTCGGCCCGCTCGTCGAAATCGGGCATGAAGCGGCTGCCGTCGGGGCGGCGCAGATAGGCGCCCTCACCGCGCAGTGCCTCGGTAAGCAGGAAGTTGGGATCGTCGGGGTGGAACAGGCTGGTGGGGTGAAACTGGTTGAACTCCAGGTTTGCCACCCGACAGCCGGCGCGCCAGGCCATGGCGATGCCATCGCCGGAACTCACGTCCGGGTTGGAGGTGTATTGATACACCTTGGAGGCGCCGCCGGTGGCCAGTGCCACGAAGCGGGCGCGGATCACCTCGACCTGTTCGACGTTGCGGTTCCAGACGTAGGCGCCGAGCACCTTGTTGCCTGGCAGGTTCAGCTTGCGGGTGGTGATGAGATCCACCGCGTTGAAGCGCTCCATCAGCCGGATGTTGGGGTGGGCCCGCACCTGATCGATCAGGGTGAGCTGCACCGCCTTGCCGGTGGCATCGGCCGCGTGGAAGATGCGGCGATGGCTGTGACCCCCTTCCCGGGTCAGGTGGTAGTGGGATTCGCCCTCGGCATCCTCTTCCTGATCGAAGGGGACCCCTTGCTGGATCAGCCACTGGATGGATCCACGGGCGTTGCGGGCGGTGAACTCCACCACGGCCGGGTCACATAACCCGGCGCCGGCGTTGAGCGTATCGCTCACGTGGGATTCGATGCTGTCGGTCTCGTCGAACACGGCAGCGATGCCTCCTTGCGCATAGAAAGTGGCCCCCTCACTGATGGGCCCCTTGCTCAGAACCAGGACTTTGGCCTGGTCCGCCAATCGCAATGCGAGGGACAGACCGGCGGCACCGCTGCCAATGATCAGTACGTCGCAAAGGTATTCAACACTTGCTTTCATAAGTATCATTGGCCTGGATTAAGAACTGGCCCCATGGTAGCCCAAGGGGGGTTGTGATGCAGCTCGCATCACATTTTTTTCAATGCAAGCGAACTTTCTCTGATTCCTCCTGTCTGAACTTGTGCGCTTAGAAAGGGCCGGAAAAGAAGAACGATAACCTGATGGGGGTTTTACGGCTCTGATGAGCGACCAGAATCTACTGGACGAACAGCTGGTTGAACGGGTCCAGCGTGGCGATAAAAATGCATTCAACCTGCTGGTAAAAAAATACCAGCATAAGGTGGTCAACCTGGTGGCCAGGTATGTCAACAATCCGGGCGATGTACCGGATGTGGCGCAGGAGGCCTTTATCAAGGCTTACCGTGCGTTACCGACATTCCGTGGCGAGAGCGCGTTTTACACCTGGTTGTACCGGATCGCCGTCAACACGGCCAAAAATTACCTGACCTCACAGGGGCGCAGACCGCCCAGCAGTGATGTCGAAGCAGATGAGGCTGAATACTATGGTGGGGGCGAAGCCTTGCAAGAGGTGGCTACCCCGGAAAACCTGGCGCTGACCGACGAGATCAAGCGTACCGTGTTTACCGCCATAGAAGCCTTGCCTGAAGACTTGAGAACAGCGATCACCCTTCGTGAAATGGAAGGGCTGAGCTACGAAGAGATTGCGGAGATCATGGATTGCCCTGTGGGTACGGTGAGATCCCGCATCTTCCGGGCGAGGGAAGCAATCGACAAAAAGCTGCAACCTCTGATCGAGAATTAAAACTGGGGAAAGACAGGCAAACTTATGGCAAATAAAGAGCAACTTTCAGCCCTGATGGATGGCGACCTGAGCGATGTTGAGGTACTGAATGAGTTGGGAATGGATCCGGCTCTGCAGGATACCTGGGCTCGTTACCATCTGATCGGTGATGCCATGCGGGGCGACCTGTCGGTCAATCTGCAACTGGATCTCAGTGACAGCATCATGCTGGCGCTGGAAGACGAACCAACAGTGCTGGCTCCCAAGCCGGTACAACCCACAGCGCCGCAGGTTCACACCACCGGCAAGGTGCTGCCGTTGATCCGCCGCTTCGGCCAACAGATGGGGCAGTACGCCATCGCCGCCTCGGTCGCCGCCGCCGTCATCTTCGGTGTGCAGCAGTATCAGGGTCAGGACGGTATGCCGGTCAATCCTGTGCTCAATACCATACCGGTGGGCGGCAGTGCCACCCCGGTGAGCGTGCATTATCCGCAAGATGGCAACCGCGCCACCACTCGCCAGCAAGGGTTGAGTGAGCAGCAGATGCAAGAGCAGCGCGAGCGGATCAATGCCTTCTTGCGAGATCACCAATTGCAACAACGTCTGCTGCAAGACAAGCAGATCCAGGAATAACGCATTTTTAGGGATCAGATCGTGCGCCAGTCCAGCCGTGTCCTGCTGGCCTCTCTCCTGCTAATTTGTGCCAAGGCCTCGGCCGACGATCTGTCGGCCGAGGCCTTGTTGCAGCAGATGCAGAGTGCCGTTTCACATCAAAATTTCGAGTTATCCATGGTCAAGGCCCGTCAGGGGCGCCTCGAGCCCATCCGCTTCAGTCACGGAGTGATAGATGGCAAGGAGATCGCTCATCTGAGCTATCTCGATGGCAAGACGGTGGAATACCTGCAACGCCAGAACGAATACACCTTCTTCGAAAATACCCATGAACCCTATACGCTCAAGGGCGCCCGTTTCCCCGGTGTCTGGTCGAGCCTGGTGAAGATGCCGTTGCCGAGGGTGCTGGAGAGCTATGACCCCGTGCTGGCTGGCCGCAGCCGGGTCGCCGGTCTGGTGGCCCAGGTGGTGAGGCTGGTGCCCAAAGAAGCGGACAAATACGGCTTCGTGCTCTGGGTTGATGAGCAGAGCCATCTCTTGCTGCGGGTTGACATGGTGGATCGGGAAGGCAACCTGGTGGAACAGGTGCTGGGCGTGGATCTGGACAGGCAATCGACCCCGGCTCCCTGGCTGGTGACCCTGGCCAACAGCAAGTTGCCCGAGGCGCTGGCGTTGGAAGACGCCTATCCCACGCCCCAGCAGACCCTGAGCTGGCACCTGACCTGGTTGCCGGTTGGATTCAAGGTACTCTCTCAGGATCGGCACCAGCTTGTCAGCACCAGCCAGCCGGTGGACTACATGATGCTCTCCGATGGCCTGGTGGATCTCTCAGTCTATGTCTCCCGAGTCGATCCCAAGCAGGCGGTGCGCCAGCAGTTGATACGCCAGGGCGCCACCTCGCTGGTGAGTTATGTCAACGAGGTCGGGGTGGAGATCACCGTAGTAGGTGAGGTCCCGGCCGAGACCGCAAAACGCATCGCCGAATCGGTGCAGCCGCTGGCTCGCAACGAGGCGGTGCAATAAAGTTCCCTCCGAGATACACCTATTTGGCTTGCCGCGGCGGAATGGGCGTGTTCAGATTGGATAAATCCACTGCTGTTAGTCTGGAGCCGTCAGGTGAGTAACATGAGCGAAGAGCTGGCGACCGTGGTCGCCATCGAGGGGACCCATGCCTGGGTGGAGTGCGAACGGCGCTCCGCCTGCAGTGGCTGCCATCAGCAGTCCAACTGCGGTACCGGCACTGTCGCCAAGGCCTTCCCCATGAAATCGCAGCGACTGCGGGTTGCCCTCACCGGTGAGGTGAATGTTGGCCAGCAGATCCGCCTCGGCATTCCCCAGGCGAGCATATTGCGCGGTGCGGCGCTGGTGTATGTGCTGCCGCTGTTCTGCCTGCTGCTCGGTGCCATTTTGGGTCAGCTCTGGCTGGCACCGCTGTTGTCGGCGGGGGAAGGGGTAACCATTCTCAGTTGCCTGCTCGGTGGCACCCTGGGTTTTTTACTGGTTCGTTACTTTTCCGCAAGGCTAGAGCAAGGGGAATATGGTCCTCGCATGCTCGGTGTGGTCCTCAGTACCCGCCACCTCTCCTGACACTGGCCAGATTCGATTTCTGGCTCTTTCATGCTCGGCGTGGCGCTCTATGCCAGCCAGCACGCGTGATTGGTAAGGTGCTATTTCTGGTGCCCGTCGACTAAAGATTGGCCGTCGACCGGGTTATCCAGTAAAATCCTGCCCTCATATCCGACCCTAACTTAATTTTGAGTGATTCTTGCTCGATGAAATACATTCGTAACTTTTCGATTATTGCGCACATCGACCACGGTAAATCGACCCTGTCGGACCGTCTGATCCAGACTTGCGGCGGCCTGTCCTCCCGCGAGATGCAGGCTCAGGTGCTTGACTCCATGGATCTGGAGCGCGAGCGCGGCATTACCATCAAAGCACAGAGTGTGACCCTGAACTACCAGGCACAAGACGGTAACACCTACCAGCTGAACTTTATCGACACCCCCGGCCACGTGGATTTCTCCTACGAAGTCTCCCGCTCATTGGCGGCCTGTGAAGGGGCGCTGCTGGTGGTGGATGCCGGTCAGGGGGTTGAGGCACAGACTCTGGCCAACTGCTACACCGCCATGGAGATGGAGCTGGAAGTAGTGCCAATCCTGAACAAGATCGATCTGCCGGCTGCCGAACCCGAGCGGGTCGCCGAAGAGATCGAAGACATCGTCGGTATCGATGCCATGGAGGCGGTGCGCTGCTCCGCCAAGACCGGCCTGGGTGTCGATCTGGTACTCGAAGAGATAGTGGCCCGCATTCCGGCGCCGGTCGGTGATCCCGATGCACCGCTGCAGGCGCTGATCATCGACTCCTGGTTCGACTCCTATCTCGGCGTCGTCTCCCTGGTGCGCATCAAGAACGGTTCGCTCAAGAAGAACGACAAGATCAAGGTGATGAGCACCGGTCAGGTGTGGGGTGTCGATCGCATCGGTATCTTCACGCCCAAGCAGGTGGATACCCAGGGCCTGGGTTGTGGCGAGGTAGGTTGGGTCGTCTGCGGCATCAAGGACATCCACGGCGCGCCTGTGGGCGATACCCTGACGCAAGCCAAGAATGGTGCCGACAAGGTGCTGGCGGGCTTCAAGAAGGTCAAGCCGCAGGTGTATGCGGGCCTGTTCCCCATCTCCAGCGACGACTACGAGTCCTTCCGTGACGCGCTGGACAAGCTGTCCCTGAACGATGCCTCCCTGTTCTTCGAGCCGGAAAGCTCCACCGCGTTGGGCTTCGGCTTCCGTTGTGGCTTCCTCGGCATGCTGCACATGGAGATCATCCAGGAGCGCCTGGAGCGGGAATACGATCTGGATCTGATCACCACGGCGCCGACCGTAGTGTATGAAATCGAGCTCAACGACGGCTCGACCATCCACATCGACAGCCCGTCCGCCATGCCTCCGGTAAACAACATCAAGGAGATGCGCGAGCCCATCGCCGAGTGCAACATCCTGCTGCCGCAGGAGTACATGGGCAACGTCATCACCCTCTGTATCGAGAAGCGTGGCGTGCAGACCAACATGGTCTACCACGGCAAGCAGGTGGCGCTGACCTACGAGATCCCGATGGCGGAAGTGGTGCTCGATTTCTTCGACCGCCTGAAATCTACCAGTCGCGGCTACGCCTCCCTGGATTACGGCTTCAAGCGCTTCGAGACCTCCGACATGGTGCGCCTCGACATCATGATCAACGGCGAGCGCGTCGATGCCCTGGCCATCATCACCCACAAGGAGAACGCTCAGTATCGCGGTCGCCAGGTGGTGGAGAAGATGCGTGAGCTGATCCCGCGCCAGATGTTCGACATCGCGATTCAGGCGTCTATCGGCAACCAGATCATCGCCCGCAGCACCGTCAAGGCCCTGCGCAAAGACGTGACCGCCAAGTGTTACGGTGGTGACGTGAGCCGGAAGAAGAAGCTGTTGAACAAGCAGAAAGAAGGCAAGAAGCGGATGAAGTCTGTCGGCCGTGTCGACGTGCCGCAAGAGGCCTTCCTCGCTATCCTCCACGTTGGCAAGGACTAACTAGATGGCAAGCACCTTTTCCCTGATCCTGGCGATTGTCACCGTCCTGACCGGCATCATCTGGACCGTTGACAAGCTGGTCTGGTCCAAGCAACGGGCGGCCAAGATTGCGGCGGCCCGCGCCAATGCCGGCCCGAATGTCGACGAGAAGACGCTGGCCAGTGTGGCCCCCATGCCGGTCTGGATCGAACAGACTGGCGGGGTCTTCCCGGTCATCGCGCTGGTGCTGATCCTGCGTTCCTTCATCTTCGAGCCGTTCCAGATACCGTCGGGTTCCATGATGCCGACCCTGCTGGTGGGTGACTTCATCCTGGTGGAGAAGTTCGCCTACGGTCTCAAGGATCCCGTGACCAACACCCAGTTCCTCGAGACAGGCAAGCCTGTTCGCGGCGATGTGGTGGTGTTCAAGTATCCGCTGGATACCCGGGTGGACTACATCAAGCGGGTGGTCGGCATGCCGGGAGACAGGGTCATCTATCGCAACAAGGAGCTGATGATCCGGCCCAAGTGCGAGGAGCAGGCAGGGAAAACGTGCCCGGGCTTCAAGAAGCTCGACGTCAAGTTTGAACAACGGGGCGAGTTCAGCCAGATGGGGATCCCGCTGGATCGCTACACCGAACAGCTCGGCAACGTCCCTCACGAAACCTTGCGCAATCCCCTGATGCCGGATCTGGTGGATCGTTACTACCGCCAGCCGGGCACCTACCCGGATGAGTGGGTGGTGCCGGAAGGCCACTATTTCGTGATGGGCGACAACCGCGACAACAGCACCGACAGCCGGTTCTGGGGCTTTGTGCCCGAGCAGAATCTGGTGGGCAAGGCCGTTGCCATCTGGATCAGCTTCGAATTTGAGCGCGAGGAAGGTTCCAGCTTGCCAAGCTGGGTGCCGACTGGCGTGCGCTTCAACCGCATCGGCGGAATACAGTAAATGAATATCAAGATGAACAGACTGCAGTCCCGTCTCGGGCATGTCTTTCAGGATCAGGAACGACTGACCCGGGCCTTGACGCACCGCAGCGCCGGCTCCCGTCACAACGAGCGACTGGAATTTCTGGGTGACTCCATCCTGAGTCTGGTGATTGCCGACGAACTCTTCCATCGCTTCCCGCAAGCGGCGGAAGGGGATCTCAGCCGGATGCGCGCCACCCTGGTGCGCGAGAAGACCCTGGCCGAGCTCGGCCGGGAATTTGACCTCGGCGATCATCTGATCCTGGGACCGGGCGAGCTGAAAAGCGGCGGATTCCGCCGCGAGTCGATCCTGGCCGACACGGTCGAGGCGGTGATCGGCGCCGTCTATCTGGATACCAATCTGGAGACGGTGCGGACCCTGTTGCTGAGCTGGTACGCCAGCCGCCTGGACGAGATCAAGCCAGGCATAGAGCAGAAGGACCCCAAGACCCGGCTACAGGAAATTTTGCAGGGAACCCGCAAATCCCTGCCGACCTACACAGTGACCAACGTCAAGGGCGAAGCCCACAACCAGGAGTTTACCGTCCAGTGTGAGGTAGATGGTCTGGCGGGTCCGCTGGTCGGGGTCGGCACCAGCCGTCGCAAGGCCGAACAGGCCGCGGCGCAGCAAGCATTGGAAAGACTGTCATGACTGCTATTGATGCAAGAGGCCACGGTCTTTCAACACAACAGGCATTGGAAAAACTGTCATGACAGATACGACTTATTGCGGCTTTGTCGCCATCGTGGGCCGCCCCAACGTGGGCAAGTCCACCCTGCTCAACAAGCTGCTCGGCCAGAAGGTCAGCATCACCTCGAAGAAGCCCCAGACCACCCGTCACCGGATCTTGGGGATCGACACCGAGGACAACTATCAAACCATCTTTGTGGATACCCCGGGTCTGCACATCGAGGAGAAGCGGGCCATCAACCGATTGATGAACCGCGCCGCCACCAGTTCGCTGGGGGACGTGGCCATGGTGGTATTCATGGTCGACGGTACCCACTGGACCAAGGATGACGAGATGGTGCTCGGCAAGCTGCGCCATCTGCCCTGCCCCGTGGTGCTGGCGGTCAACAAGGTAGACAACGTCAAGGACAAGGAAGACCTGCTGCCGCACCTGGAGTGGCTGGGTCAGCAGATGAAGTTCTCCCACATCCTGCCCATCAGTGCCGAGAAGGGCACCAACGTGGAGAAGATCCGCGAGTGGGCCAAGGATCTGCTGCCGGAAAACAACCACTTCTTCCCGGAAGATTACGTGACCGACCGCTCGTCGCGCTTCATGGCCTCCGAGATCATCCGCGAGAAGCTGATGCGCTTCACCGGTGAGGAGCTGCCTTACTCGGTGACGGTGGAGATCGAACGCTTCAAGGTCGAAGAAAACGGTCTCTACCACATCCACGGCCTGATCCTGGTTGAACGTGAAGGCCAGAAGAAGATGGTCATCGGCAACAAGGGTGAGAAGATCAAGACCATAGGCACCGAGGCGCGCCTCGACATGGAACGGTTGTTCCAGAACAAGGTGCACCTGGAGCTGTGGGTCAAGGTCAAATCGGGCTGGGCCGATGACGAGCGCGCCCTGCGCAGTCTCGGCTATGGCGATGACTAAGTGGCGCTGAGCGATTGCTGAGTCCGGCTTTCGTCATCCACAGTCGGCCCTATCGGGAGACCAGTCAGCTGGTCGAGGTATTCACCCAGGATAGTGGCCGCTTTACCCTGGTGGCTCGCGGTTCTCGCGGGCCACGCTCCCCTCTGAAGGGGCTGCTGCAACCCTTCACCCTGCTCACCCTGAGTTGGCGCGGCAAGGGGGATCTCAAGAACCTCGCCCAGGTCGAATGCCCGGATCACTCCCTGCGTCTCGGCGGCGATCGACTGTTTTACGGCCTCTACCTGAACGAACTGGTCTACTACCTGCTCGAAGCTCACACTCCCTTCCCCGAGGTGTTCGACGCCTATGCCCGCGCCCTGATGGCGCTGGCAGATGGCGAGACCCCGGAGCTTCCCCTGCGTCGCTTCGAGTTCCTGCTGTTGCAGGCCCTCGGCTACGCGGTGGATTTCGAATACGCCGCCGACGACGAGTCCCCGATCCAGCCAGCCCTGCTGTATGGCTTCGAGCGCGAACTCGGCTTTGTTGCTTGCGAGCGGGCGCCGGATCCCCGTACCCTGTTCCTCGGTGCCCACCTGCTGGCCTTCGCCGAGGGGCGTTTCGACAGCCCTCCCTTGCTGCAGGCGGCCAAGCGTTTCAGCCGGCTGGCGCTGCAACCCTATCTGGGGAAACGCCAGCTAAAGAGCCGGGAGCTGTTTTTAAAGCGTAAGGCGAGTGCATGAGGCTAGTATCGGCTGGCGCTGCAACCTCTCATGTTTCGGGAAACGCCAGTTGAAGAGTCGTGAGCTGTTTCTGAAACGCAGAGGCAGTGTTTCAGGCTGAATTAGATGAATTTAGTGATCTTTTATGTATATAAAATGATCACTTAAAGAATATAACACTGCCATCTGCGTGCAAATATTGACAGGTGGCGGCCCATGGACAGACAAGGCTGGCGCACTCGCCAACCCGCAGTGAACAGATGACCTGTATCAAGGAGTAAGCAATGAGCGAGATCTACCTGGGTGTGAACATCGACCATATCGCCACCCTGCGCAATGCCCGCGGCACCCAGTACCCGGATCCGGTACAGGCCGCCTTCGTGGCCGAGCAGGCCGGTGCCGATGGCATCACGATTCACCTGCGGGAAGATCGCCGTCACATCACCGACCGCGATGTTGAGGTCCTGCGCCAGACCATCCAGACCAGGATGAACCTGGAGATGGCGGTGACCGAGGAGATGATCGGCATCGCCCAGCGCATCCAGCCCCAGTTCGTCTGCCTGGTGCCGGAGAAACGCACCGAGGTGACCACAGAGGGTGGCCTGGACGTGGCCGGGCAGCTCGACAAGATCACCGATGCGGTGACCCGCCTCGCCACCGTCGGCGCTCAGGTGTCGCTGTTTATCGACGCCGATCCGCTGCAGATCGACGCCGCCGCCGCGAGTGGCGCCCCCTTCATCGAGATCCACACCGGCCGTTACGCCGATGCCACCACGGATGCGGAGCGCAACGCCGAGTTCAAGCGCATCGCCGCCGGTGCCTCCTATGCCGCCGGCAAGGGGCTGAAAGTGAACGCCGGCCACGGCCTGCACTATCACAACGTCAAGGCCATCGCCGCCATCCCCGAGCTCTATGAGCTCAACATCGGCCACGCCATCATAGGTCGCGCCGCCTTCGACGGCCTGGCCAAGGCGGTCAGCGACATGCGTCTGCTGATGCAGGAAGCCCGCCAGGGGATCTGATGCCGGATTATCGGGATCGCACGAACAAGGGACGCCACGGCGTCCCTTGTTGTTTTTCAGTGCAGGAATTCAGTGGGCCGGGAAGTAACGTTCCAGCAGTGCCATCAAGATGGCCTGGCTCTCGGCATCCGGCTCGCCATTGACCAGGGCGGGGCGAAAGTGGAGCTGGAAGGCGCGCAGCACGGCGCGGCTCTGCTCATCCCAGAGGCCGCTGGGGGCAATGCCATAGCCGTAGCGGGCGAGCCCCTGCTGCCACTGGAGGGCATCCCAGGCGGGTAGAGGGGCTTGTTGCAGGGTCGCGACCCTGGCCTCGTCCGGCCAGGCACCGACGCCGTACGTCAGGGCCAGCTCGCGCCAGGGGAAGAGTGGGCCGGGATCCTGCTTGCGTTCGGGGGCGACGTCGCTGTGCCCCAGCACCTGGGTTGGCGGTATCCGGTAGCGCTGGACCAGCTCCCGACTGAGGGCACCGACGGCGGCGATCTGGGCGGGGGTATAGGGTTGCCAGTGGCGAAGGTGAACGGGGAGATCGGCCTCCTGCTCGTCGTAGCCCAGGTTGACTATCTCGATGCCGAGCGAGCTGGCGTTGAGCCCCGCATACTGCTGCCAGCGGCTGCGGCCTGCGTGCCAGGCGCGCTGGCTGTCGGGCACCAGCTGATAGACGGGGAGCGGGCGTTGTTCGGTGTCGCGCGGGACCAGGTAGTGGGCACTCACCTTGTGCTCGGGCTCGGTCAGCAGACGCAGGGAGTGGGCGTCGTCCTCATCCGTGTAGTGCAGGATCAGGAAGGCGATGCGCTCATTCTGGTTGGCGCTGACATGGCGGGTATCGAAGCGGTAGGGGGCGGGCTCGGGCGCGGGCTGACAGGCGGTCAGCAGCAGAACAAGAAGACAGAGCGACCAGCACCGCTCACCGGCCATCCTGATGCGGGCTGACGGTGAGTGGCGCTGGTCCATGGCTTAGGCGCGGTGCCTATGTCAAGCGCGATGCTTGGCGGTGAGGCCAATGAGGAAGTTGCGCAGGATCTGATCCCCGCAATCCTGGTAGTGCTTGTGATCCTTGGAGCGGAACAGGGCACTGAGCTCGGACTTGGACAGGTTGAAGTTGGCGAGCTTCAGGGTGCTGAGCATGTCTTCTTCCTTGTAGTCCAGGCCGATCCGCAGCTTGCGCAGGATCAGGTTGTTGTTGATCCGGTTCGGGACCACCTGGGCGGGGGCGCCTTCTTTCACACCGCGGCGGGCGATGATGAAGCCGTCGAGGAACTGGCTCAGGGCGGCGTCGGGGCAGGCGACAAAGCCCGCTTCCTGCTCTTCCCCTTCCTCGGCGCCCTTGAGCAACCAGCTGTGCAGTTGGGCGTGATCGACGGTCAGGTTGCCCTTGGCAAACATATCGACCATCTGGTCGTTGCTGATGGTGAGGGCGTAGCGCAGACGGCGCAGAATATCGTTATTCGTCATGTTGACTCCTGTGGAAACGGCGCGATTTTACCATCTGCCGAGCTTACCGCCATAAAAAGCGGCTGCTTTGCCCGATCCCTGGTGGATGCCGCCCGCGCCGATGGGCCGCTCATCCTGCTGTCGCCTTTCATCACGACGGCTTATTCGGTCGCCCCGAGGTAGCGGGGGGCCTCCTGGCGCACCTGCTCCAGCGCATCCTGCAGCTCCAGCAGCTCGGGCTCCAGCTCGCTGACCGGCACCCCGTCGCGCAGCTGCTGCTCGAGCTGGGAGAGCAGACGTTGCAGGCCTGGCACCCCTGAGTAGGCACAGCCGCCGTTGAGGCGATGGAGCTGAGCCAGGACTTCGGCATCGTCCACCTCACCCGCCAGCGCCGCCTCCAGCACGGGCTCCACCTCATCGAAGCTGGCCAGCAGCATGCGCAGCATCTCCAGGGCGAGATCCGTCTTGCCGGCGGCCTGGCGCACTGCCAGTGACCAGTCTATCTGCTGATCCCCGTGATTCTGGTGGCGGCGATGGGCGAAGTCGGTGATGAGCTGCGCCAGCATGCTCTCGTCGATGGGCTTGGCCAGATAGTCGTCCATGCCCTGGCGGATCAGTCGCTCCCGCTCGCCGGGAATGGCGTGGGCGGTGACCGCGACTATGGGGGTCTCGGTGTTGAGGGAGTGGTGGCGTATCGCCTGGGTGGCGCTGATGCCGTCCATGATCGGCATCTGGATATCCATGAAGATGATGTCGAACGGCTGGCTCTGGGCCAGGCTGACTGCCTCCTTGCCGTTCTTGCACACTACCACCTGGCTCACCATCTCCTTGAGCATGGCCGCGATGAGCTTGAGGTTGGCGGCATTGTCATCCACCGCCAGCACCTTGACGTCCTGCACCTGGCGCTGTGACGGGGCCGGCAGCGGGATGCTCCGGACGGCGTCCGGGGAGAGCAGGGCGTTGAGCAGCTTGCGGTGATTGATGGGCTTGGAGAGGCAGTGCTGGGCGCCGTGAGCCTGCATGGCGTCATACAGGGCGGGCTCGTGGCTGCTGAGCACCACTATGGCGTTGTGTTGTCCGCTCAGGGCATCGAGGCGGCGGATCACCTGCTGCGGAGTGTGCAGGGTGCTGCTGCCGATGATGACGATGTCCTGACTGTTCATCTCGGGCCAGTCGGCGTCGATGGACAGGGATTGCACATCCAGCTGCCATTCGGCCAGCAGGACGTGCAGGGAGGCGTGGGCGAAGGGATCCGGCTCCAGCAGCCAGACCCGCTTGCCCTGGATCCCATCCAGCGGCAGTCTGTCGGTCTGGGGCAGGGGGGAGACGTCCAGCTCCAGGTTGAAGGAGAAGACGGAGCCCTTGCCGAATTCGGACTCGAACCGGATCTGGCCACCCATCTGCTGCACCAGCTTCTGGGTGATGACGAGGCCGAGACCGGTGCCGCCGTAGCGGCGCGAGATCGAGGAGTCGGCCTGGTTGAAGGCCTGGAACAGCTGGCGTTGCTGCTCCTCGGAGATACCGATGCCGGTATCGCGGATCAGCACCTTGAGGCGCACCTTGTTGCCATGGGCACCGCCGGTCTGCTCGACGCGGACATCCACGTTGCCGTGCTCGGTGAACTTGATGGCGTTGCCGGTGAGGTTGGTCAGCACCTGCTGCAGGCGCATGGGATCGCCGGTGAGATAGTCCGGCACCGCGGCATCCACCTGCAAGGAGAGCTCCAGCTGCTTGTCGTGGGCGCTGGGCCCCAGCAGGTGCATGGTCTCGTTGAGGGTGTCGCGCAGGCTGAAGGGGATGTGCTCCAGCTGCAGCTTGCCGGCCTCGAGTTTCGAAAAATCGAGGATGTCGTTGATGATGCCGAGCAGGTTGCGCGCCGACTTTTCGATGGTCTGCATGTAGTCGGCCTGGTTCGGGGTCAGGCTGGTCTTGAGCAACTGGCGGGTGAAGCCGATGACGCCGTTCAGGGGGGTGCGCAGCTCGTGGGACATGTTGGCAAGGAACTCCGACTTGACCCTGGCCGCCTCCTGGGCCCGTTTCTTCGCCATGTCGAGCTCGACGTTCTGGATCTCTATCTGTTCGAGGGTCTCGCGCAAGTCAGAGGTGGCCTGATCGATGTTCTGCTGCATCTCCTCATGGTATTCAGACAGCGCCTTGGCCATGGCGTTGATGCCGTTCTTCAGCATGTCCAGCTCACCGGTGAGCTGGCCGCTGACCCGGGTATCGAGCCGCCCCTCCCTGATCCGGTGCACCGCTTGCACCATGTCGGTGATGGGCTGGGTCACGCTCTTGACCAACCGGAAGCCGAACAGGGTGCTGATGGCGAGGCCGATGAGCACCATGAGCACGGCGAAGAAGGCATCCCGATACTGCAGGACGATGGCCCTGTCGGTGGCGAGCTGCATGGAGATGTAGCCGATCACCGGCGGCTCCAGATCGCTCGGCAGGGGGAAGCCGTCCAGGCTGGTCTCGGCCTGGATCGGGGTGCGCAGGATGATGTCATCACCGTTGAAGGAGACGCTGGTCAACTCCGGGATGGCGCTGCCATCGGGCAGGCGCAACTGGCCGAAGTCCCTGTGGTAGTTGGAGGTGACGAACAGCTGGTTGTCCTGGGTGAAGACGGCGATGGACTTGATGAAGGGCGAATTCTTGCGATGGGTGAGCCCGATCAGCCGCTTGAGGGACTCGCGGCTGTGCTGGGTCATGCCGTATTCGCTGGCGATGGCCAGGGGCTCGATGATGTTGATGCCCTGGTCGATCAGGTTGTTTTCCAGCTGATGATAGCGGTGGAAGGTGAAATACCCGGCAATCAGGCCGCCGATGATCAGGGTTGGCAATATGGTAAAAGCCAGCACACGGGCCCGCAGACCGTATCTAGTCATGCTGATAAACCACCGGCGATGATGAAGATGGGCAGGAAGATAAGGGTCATTGCAGCACGGGCTTGGGGGCCGTATCGGGTCATATCCATGGGCCACTTATGGTCAGCATTGGCGATAGGGTTGAATGCCACAGCCCGGGCCCTCAGACCGTATTTGGTCATACTATTATTCTTGTGGGACAATGGCCTGCTGCAGATTCCACAATCATGACATAGCCACCTATAGGCACCAAGTTTTATGGCCCAGTTTTTCAAGCCCCAAAAGAAATCCACCCAGCCCCAACGTATTGAATTTACGATAGACAGTCTGGATCACCACTGTGTCGGTATCGGCCGTCATCAGGGCAAGGCCATCTTCGTCGAAGGGGCGCTGCCCGGCGAGCTGATCAAGGCTCGCATCGTTGACGACAAGAAGCAGTATGCTCACGCCGCCCTGCAACAGATAGTGACCCCGGCGGCCAACCGCATCGCGCCCTTCTGCGCCCATTATCGCGAGTGCGGCGGTTGCAGCGCCCAGCACCTGAGTGAGGTTGATCAGCAGGCGGCCAAGGAGGTCGGGCTGGTCAGCCTGTTCGAGCGCCTCGGCAACATCCAGGCACCGGCGCTGGAGCCCGTGCTGACCGGGGAATCCCGTGCCTATCGCCGGGTCTGCCGCCTGGCCATCAAGTTTGACAAGAACGGTCGCTGCACCCGGGTCGGCTTCCGCCGTCGCCAGTCCAATGACCTGGTGGAGATCAGCGGTTGTCCCGTGCTGAGCGCGCCCCTGTCTGCCCTCATCAACCCGCTGCGCGACTGTCTCAATCGCCTCAAGAGCCAGCGTGAGCTGGGTCATGCCGAGTTCATCCAGGCCGAGCAGGGCATCATGATGCTGCTGCGCCACACTGGTCGTCCCAACGAGATGGACCGCGCCTTGCTGGTCGAGTTTGCCGAGGCTCAGGGCATCGATCTCTACCTGCAGGCCGCGGACGAGCAGATAGAACCCCTGCGTCAGCAATTCCAGCCGAGCTATTCGCTGGATGGCCTGGCTCTTGCATTCGCCCCCGGTGACTTCATTCAGGTCAATGGTCCCATCAACCAGAGCATGGTTGCCCAGGCGCTGTCCTGGCTGGGGGCGACCAAGGATGACAAGGTGCTGGATCTGTTCTGCGGCATCGGCAACTTCACCCTGCCGCTGGCCCGTCAGGCCCGCGAGGTGGTGGGGGTCGAGGGGGAGCTGGCCATGGTGGCGCGCGCCGAAGAAAACGCCCGTCGCAACGGCATCGACAACGCCCGCTTCTACAAGGCGGACTTGAGCGGTGACATCGTCGGCATGTCCTGGGCGCGGGAAGGCTTTGACCTAGTCTTGCTGGATCCGGCCAGGCCAGGTGCGCTGGAGGTGATGAGCCACGTGGCGGCACTTTCCCCGAAACGGGTGGTCTATGTTTCCTGTAACCCGGTCACCCTGGCGCGGGACAGTCAGGTGCTGGTGAAAGAGGGCTACCGGCTGACCCGCCTGGGGATGCTGGACATGTTCCCTCACACCGGCCATCTGGAATCCATGGCGCTGTTTGAGAGAAAATAAAGAAGGTAATCCGGCCCCGACAGTTGGCTTGTTGTAGGGGCTGGATGTGCTCTCTCATACTGGCTATCTGGCATCCAGGGAGCTGCTCGAGAGAAAATGGACAAGGTAATCCAGCCCCGGCAGCGAGCGCTTTCATGCTGGCCATCTGGCATCCAGGGTGCTGTTTGAGAGAAAAAGAATGAGGTAACCCGGCCCCGACAGTTGGCTTGTTGTAGGGGCTGGATGTGCTCTCTCATACTGGCTATCTGGCATCCAGGGAGCCGCTTGAGAGAAAATGAATAAGGTAATCCACCCCCGGCAGCGAGCTCCTTCATGCTGGTCATCTGGCATCCAGGGTGCTGTTTGAGAGAAAATGATTGGGGTAATCTAGGCCCGCAGGGATCGGCAAGGCTTGTTGGAGACTCCTGTCACCTTTGAGGATGACATGCCTTGAAAAGTCTCTTGTTTATCCCCATTTGAGGCATTCATCAGCTGATGAGGGGCAGGAAAGCACCGGCTTTCGACCCCACAATTTTAAGGATTGATACCATGGTTGCGGTGCGCGATATTCATTTGAAAGACAATTTCACCCTGGAAGAGTGGGTCAGTACCCTCTCCCTGAGTGAAGGCGACAAGAATCAGCTGCGAACCGCTTACCAGTATTGCCTGACCCTCGGTGACGAGGCGCTCACCAGCCGCCTGCTGGTGCGCGGGGTCGAGATGGTCGGCATACTGCTGATGCTCAGCATGGATCTCGCCACCCTCAAGGCAGCTATCCTCTACCCCTTCGTGGAAGCCGGCCTCCTCCAGCAGGAGAAGCTTGAAGAGGACTTTGGCCCCAAAATCGCCAAGCTGGTGGAAGGGGTGCTGGAGATGGAGGCCATCCGTTCCCTGCAGACCCTGCACCGCAGCGAAACCTCGCCGGAGCAGGTGGACAACGTGCGCCGCATGTTGCTCGCCATGGTCGAGGATGTGCGCGCCGTCGTCATCAAGCTGGCGGAGCGGATCGCCTGCCTGCGGGAGGCGAAGAAGGCGGATGAGGAGACCCGGGTGCTGATGGCCCAGGAGATCACCAACATCTATGCGCCGCTGGCCAACCGCCTCGGCATAGGTCAGCTCAAGTGGGAGCTCGAAGATCTCGCCTTCCGTTACCTGCACCCGGACACCTACAAGCAGATTGCCAAGCAACTCGACGAGAAGCGTCTCGATCGGGAGCGCTACATCCGTGAGTTCGTGCAGTCCCTGCGCGATGCGCTTGCCGAAGCCGGAGTCGAGGCCGAGGTCTATGGCCGGCCTAAACACATCTACAGCATCTGGCGCAAGATGCAGAAGAAGCACCTCGAATTCAACGAGCTGTTCGACGTGCGCGCGGTACGGGTGGTGACCAAGCGGCTGCAGGATTGCTACGCGGCGCTCGGCATAGTGCATACCCATTTCCACCATATTCCCCGTGAATTCGACGACTATGTCGCCAACCCCAAGCCCAACGGCTACCAGTCCATCCACACCGTGGTGGTAGGGGAGGAGGGCAAGACGGTCGAGATCCAGATCCGGACCGATCAGATGCACCAGGACGCTGAACTCGGTGTCGCCGCCCACTGGCGCTACAAGGAAGGTGCCCAGGTCGCCGCCAAGACCAGCACCTTCGAGGACAAGATCGAGTGGCTGCGCAAGCTCCTCGCCTGGCAGGAGGATCTGTCGGAAAGTGGCTCTCTGTTGGACGATCTGCGCAGTCAGGTGTTCGAAGACAGAGTCTATGTCTTCACCCCCAAGGGCGATGTCATCGATCTGCCGGCCGGCGCCACGCCGCTGGATTTTGCCTACCACGTGCACAGCATGATCGGTCACCGCTGCATCGGCACCAAGGTGGATGGCCGCATCGTGCCCTTCACCTACACCCTGCAGACCGGCGATCAGGTGGAGGTGATCACCCAGAAGGAGCCGAACCCGAGCCGCGACTGGATGAACCCCAACGCCGGCTTCCTGCGCTCCAGCCGGGCGCGGGCCAAGGTGGCGACCTGGTTCAGAAAGCTGGATCGGGACAAGAACATCGCCGCCGGCAAGGAGCTGCTGGAGAAGGAGCTGGACAGGCACAATCTGACCCTCTCCAAGGTGGACAAGGTAGTGCTGGAGCGCTTCCATGCCGAGGAGCTGGACGACCTGCTTGCCGGTATCGGCAGCGGCGACATTCGCATCAACCAGCTGCTCAACTATCTGGATACCCGTTACAACAAACCGACGGCGGAGGAAGAGGATCGCCGCCTGCTGGCGAAGCTGGAGCAGAAGGCCAATGTGCCGTTCCGGCCCAAGCCCAAGGATCACATCGTAGTGGAAGGGGTCGGCAATCTGATGACCCACATCGCCCGCTGCTGTCAGCCCATTCCGGGGGACGGCATCCAGGGCTTCATCACCATGGGGCGCGGCGTCTCCATCCACCGGGAGGACTGCGAGCAGCTCAAGGAGCTGTCCCGCCGCAACCCGGAGCGGCTGATCGAGGCGGTCTGGGGGGAGAACTACTCCGGCGGTTATGGCCTCACCATTCGGATCCTCTCCAACGACAGATCCGGCCTGTTGCGTGACATCACCACGGTGCTCGCCAACGAGAAGATCAACGTGATGGGGGTGCGCTCGCGCTCCAACGTGCGCGAGCAGACCGCGGAGATCGACATGGAGCTCGAGATCTACAACATCAACGCCTTCAACCGGGCCCTGGCCAAGCTCAGCCAGCTCAACGACGTGATCAGCGCCAAGCGCCTGTGACATCAACCGACCGGCCTCAGTGGCCGGTTGTTCTTTGACCCCTTTGATGAAGTGAACCGCTTATGTCCTCGCATTACGACTTGCCCCAGCTACTCGATATCATGGCTCAATTGCGCGACCCGAACGGCGGTTGCCCCTGGGACCTCAAGCAGGATTTCCAGACCATAGTCTCCCACACCCTGGAGGAGGCCTACGAAGTGGCCGACGCCATCGAAACCCGGGATTGGGAGGGATTAAAGGGTGAACTTGGCGATCTGCTGTTCCAGGTGGTGTTCTACGCCCAGCTGGGCAAGGAACAGGGGCTGTTCGACTTTGCCGATATCGTCGATACCGTGAGCGAGAAGCTCATCCGCCGTCATCCCCATGTGTTCGCCGATGCGGATCTGGGTGACGAGCAGGCGGTCAAGTTTAACTGGGAGGCAGAGAAGGCCAAAGAGCGGGCCGCCCTCGATAAAGAGAGCGTGCTGGATGACATTCCGCTCGCGCTGCCGGCCCTGAGCCGGGCCGCCAAGATCCAGAAGCGCTGCGCCACCGTCGGTTTCGACTGGAAGACCCTCGGCCCCGTGGTGGACAAGATCCACGAAGAGATCGAGGAGGTGATGGAAGAGGCGCTGATGGTCGACGTGGACGAGGAGCGGGTGAGCGACGAGCTCGGCGATCTGCTGTTTGCCACCGTCAATCTGGTGCGGCATCTGGGCAAGGATCCGGAGCAGGTACTGCGGGCCGCCAACGCCAAGTTCGAACGTCGTTTTCGTCAGGTTGAGCAGTTTATTGCTGCGGAAGGCTTGAAAATGACCGATTGTACTCTGGAGAAGCTGGATGCGGCCTGGGACAAGGCCAAGGAAACCGAGCAAAGTTGATTTGGCGCAAGACGGGGGCGCGGCGAGCCTGATAGATTTTTGTTCATTGTTTGGGAGAGGGGGTTTTGGTATACTGTTTCCCCGTCCTGCTTCATCCCCGAAGCACCCCTTAAAAATCCCTAAACTTCTTTCAGGTTCAGCATGACGACAAAATATATTTTTGTAACTGGTGGCGTTGTTTCATCCCTCGGCAAAGGCATTGCCGCAGCTTCTCTGGCAGCCATTCTGGAAGCCCGTGGTCTGGATGTGACCATCATGAAACTGGACCCCTATATCAACGTGGATCCGGGCACCATGAGCCCGACCCAGCACGGTGAAGTGTTCGTAACCGAGGACGGGGCCGAGACCGATCTGGATCTGGGCCATTACGAGCGTTTCATCCGCACCAAGATGACCCGTCGCAACAACTTCACCACCGGCCGTATCTACGCCGACGTGCTGCGCAAAGAGCGCCGTGGTGACTATCTGGGCGCCACCATCCAGGTCATCCCGCACATCACCAACGCCATCAAGGAGCGGGTGATTGCCGGTGCCGAAGGCCATCAGGTGGCCATCGTCGAAGTGGGCGGTACCGTGGGCGATATCGAGTCCCTGCCGTTCCTCGAAGCCATTCGTCAGCTGGCTGCCGAAGTGAGCCGCGACAATGCCATGTTCATGCACCTGACCCTGGTGCCTTACCTGGCCGCCGCCGGCGAGGTGAAGACCAAGCCGACCCAGCACTCCGTCAAGGAACTGCTCTCCATCGGGATCCAGCCGGACGTGCTGATCTGCCGCTCCGATCGCGCCATTCCGGCCAACGAGCGTGCCAAGATCGCCCTGTTCTGCAACGTGCCCGAGCGCGCCGTCATCTCCATGAAAGACGTCGACTCCATCTACAAGATCCCGGCGCTGCTGAAGTCCCAGAATCTGGATGACTACTTCATCGCCCGTTTCGGTCTGGCGTGCAAAGAAGCCGACCTGTCCGAGTGGGAACAGGTTGTCTACGAAGAGGCCAACCCGACCGCGGAAGTGACCATCGGCATGGTGGGCAAATATGTGTCCCTGCCGGATGCCTACAAGTCCGTCAACGAGGCGCTCAAGCACGGTGGCCTGAAGACCCGTCTGTCCGTCAACATCAAGTTCATCGACTCCCAGGACATCGAGACCCGTGGCGCCGAGCTGCTGGAAGGTCTGGACGCGATCCTGGTGCCGGGTGGCTTCGGTGAGCGCGGCGTGGAAGGCAAGATCCTGGCCGCCCAGTATGCCCGTGAGAACAAGATCCCCTATCTGGGCATCTGCCTCGGCATGCAGGTTGCCATGATCGAGTTCGCTCGCAACGTGGCCGGCATGACTGGCGCTCACTCCTCCGAATTCAAGAAAGATTGCGCTTATCCGGTCGTTGGCCTCATCACCGAATGGGTGGATGAAGAAGGCAACGTCGAGACTCGTACCGAGAAATCCGATCTGGGCGGCACCATGCGTCTGGGTTCCCAGCTCTGCCACCTGGTCGAAGGTTCCAAGGTGCGTCAGATGTATGGCAGCCCGACCATCTATGAGCGCCACCGTCACCGCTATGAGGTGAACAACAAGCTGCTGCCGCAGATCGAAGCGGCCGGCCTGAAGGTCACCGGTCTCTCCGCCGACAAGAAGCTGGTGGAAATTATCGAGATTCCGGATCACCCTTGGTTTGTAGCGGCGCAGTTCCACCCGGAGTTCACCTCGACTCCCCGCGATGGACACGCCCTGTTTGCCGGTTTCGTGAAGGCTGCCGGCGAGTATCAGAAGCGTAATTTGAAGTAATTTAAAATAAATGCGGTTGAGGCTCTGTGCCGCAGCCGCTTTTTTTGGCATATTTTTGTTGTTTTTTTACGAAACCTGAGGAAATACACATGTCCAAGATCGTTAAAGTGATCGGTCGTGAAATCATCGACTCCCGTGGTAACCCGACCGTTGAGGCCGAAGTTCATCTGGAAGGTGGTTTTGTTGGTATGGCAGCCGCTCCGTCTGGCGCGTCCACCGGTTCCCGCGAAGCGCTGGAACTGCGTGACGGCGACAAGAGCCGTTTCCTGGGTAAAGGCGTACTGAAAGCCATTGCCGCCGTCAACGGCCCGATCGCCCAAGCGTTGCTGGGTAAAGATGCCAAGGACCAAGCCGCTCTGGACCAGATCATGATCGATCTGGACGGTACCGAGAACAAATCCAAGTTTGGCGCCAACGCCATCCTGGCCGTTTCTCTGGCTGCCGCCAAGGCTGCTGCTGCCTCCAAGGGCCTGCCGCTGTACGCTCACATCGCCGAGCTGAACGGCACCCCGGGTGTCTACTCCATGCCGTTGCCGATGATGAACATCATCAACGGTGGTGAGCACGCCGACAACAACGTCGACATCCAGGAGTTCATGATCCAGCCGGTTGGCGCCAAGACTCTGAAAGAAGCCATCCGCATGGGTGCCGAAGTGTTCCACAACCTGGCCAAGGTACTGAAGTCCAAGGGCTACGCTACCGCCGTTGGTGACGAAGGTGGCTTCGCGCCTAACCTGAAGTCCAACGCCGAAGCGCTGGAAGTGATCGCCGAAGCCGTTGCCGCTGCCGGTTACAAGCTGGGCACCGACATCACCCTGGCCATGGACTGCGCTGCTTCCGAGTTCTACGACGCAGAGAAGAAAGAGTACAACCTGAAGGGCGAAGGTCGTATCTTCACCTCCAACGAGTTCTCTGACTACCTGGCCGATCTGACCACCAAGTTCCCGATCGTCTCCATCGAAGATGGCCTGGACGAATCCGACTGGGATGGCTTTGCCTACCAGACCAAGGAACTGGGTAGCAAGATCCAGATCGTGGGTGACGACCTGTTCGTAACCAACACCAGCATCCTGAAGCGCGGTATCGACAACGGCATCGCCAACTCCATCCTGATCAAGTTCAACCAGATCGGTTCCCTGACCGAGACTCTGGCTGCCATCAAGATGGCCAAAGACGCTGGCTACACTGCCGTCATCTCCCACCGCTCCGGTGAGACCGAAGACGCGACCATCGCCGACCTGGCCGTGGGTACCGCTGCTGGCCAGATCAAGACCGGTTCCATGAGCCGTTCTGACCGTGTTGCCAAGTACAACCAGCTGATCCGTATCGAAGAAGCCCTGGGTGCCAAGGCTCCGTTCCGCGGTCTGAAAGAAGTGAAAAACCACGCTTAATGCCGAGTTTCACTTGAGCTGCGCAAAGCCCCGCCACCTTGTGGCGGGGCTTTTTCGTCTCTGTTGCCTGGGCGGTACAAAGCCTCACCATCTTCTCTGTCTCGGTTTTTTCATATCCGCCCCCCGGATCCCGCCCGTTTTTTTATTCTCCCTTGCCCGTCTGGCACACCGGCTTCCTTTTGTCTTGCCTGCGAATATGGGAAACTAGGCCGCTTGAAGGAGATTCAGTGCATGCGGCTATTCACTCTTATCCTGCTCTTCCTGTTGGGAGGGCTGCAGTATGATTTCTGGCTGGGGAAGAACGGCCTCTCCGACTATCGGGAACTCTCCGATGCCATCAACCGGCAGCAGCAGGACAATCTGACTCTCAAGGATCGCAACAATTTGATTTATCGTGAGATCGACGATCTCACCTCGGGCCTCGAGGCCATCGAGGAGCTGTCGCGCAACGATCTTGGTTACATCAAGCAGGGCGAGACCTTCTACCGGATCATTCCCAAGGAAAAAGACCAGGTAACAGAGCCGGACGGTGCGCCCTACGATGATTGATCTGCCAACCGGGCTGACCGCCATAGTCCCGGCCGCCGGTATCGGCAGCCGCATGGGCGCCGAGTGCCCGAAGCAGTACCTGCCGCTGGCGGGGAAGACCATTCTGGAGCATACCCTCGGCTGTCTGCTGTCCCACCCGGCCATCGCCCAGGTGATAGTGGCGCTGGCGCCCCACGATGGCTGGTTTGATGCCCTGTCCATCGCGGCCGATCCACGTATCCTGCGGGTCGAAGGCGGCGCGGAGCGCGCCTACTCGGTGCTCAATGCCCTGCAGGTGGCGAGCTCGGACTGGGTGCTGGTGCACGATGCCGCTCGTCCCTGCCTCTGCCACGGCGATCTCGATGCGCTCATCGCGGCGGCCCTGGCCTGCGATGGCGCCATCCTCGGCAGTCGGGTGCGGGACACCATGAAGCGCACCGACGCAGCTGGCAACATAGTGGCGACCGTCGAGCGCGAACAGCTCTGGCATGCACTGACCCCGCAGATGTTCCCCACCGCTTCCCTGAGGCGGGCGCTGGAGGAAGGGTTGACGCTCGGCGCCAGCATCACCGATGAGGCCTCCGCAATGGAGCGGGCCGGTTTCTCGGTGCGCATGGTTGAGGGGCGCGCCGACAATATCAAGGTGACCCGGCCGGAGGATCTCTCTCTGGCGGGGCTGTTTTTAGATCAACAGAATTCATCGTTCAAGGAGCCATCATGATCCGCATTGGACATGGTTTTGATGTACACCGATTTGGCGGGGTCGGCCCCTGCATGCTGGGCGGGGTAGCGGTGCCGTACGAACAGGGGCTGCTGGCCCACTCCGACGGTGATGTGGTGCTGCACGCGGTGAGCGATGCGCTGCTGGGGGCGATCGGTGCCGGTGATATCGGCCGCCACTTCCCTGATACCGCCGCCGAGTTCAAGGGGATCGACAGCCGTATCCTGCTGCGGGACGTGTTTGCCCGGGTGCAGCAGGCGGGTTATGCCATCGGCAATCTGGACGTGACCATCATCGCCCAGGCACCCAAGATGGCCCCCCATATCGACGCCATGTGCGCCGTGCTGGCGGCGGATTTGAAATGTGATTTGAACCGGGTGAACGTCAAGGCGACCACCACCGAACAGCTTGGATTCACGGGGCGCAAGGAAGGGATCGCCACCGAAGCCGTCGTCTTACTGGTGAAACAATAATGTTGGAACAGCTTAGCTATCTGCACGGGGCGCCGACTGCCCGCGGCATCCTCAAGGCCGAGGCCAGTGACTTCGTGGTGGTCGAGGATCTAGGCTTCGAACCCTGCGGAGAGGGTGAACATATCTTCGTGCGGGTGCGCAAGACCGGCGAAAACACCGCCTGGGTGGCGGGCCTGCTGGCCGATGCGGCCGGGGTCAATCGCAACGCGGTGACCTGGGCCGGCCTCAAGGACCGCCATGCGGTGACCGAGCAGTGGTTCGGCATTCACCTGCCGGGCAAGGCCGAGCCGGATCTGTCGGTCATCCAGAGCGATGGCATCCAGATCCTGCAAGTCAAGCGCCACAACCGCAAGCTGCGGGTCGGTTACCTCAAGGGCAATCACTTCACCTTGCGCCTGACCGACATAGAGCAAGCCGATGGGCTGGCATCTCGTCTGCAGGCCATCGCCAGCCAGGGGGTGCCGAACTATTACGGCGAGCAGCGCTTCGGTCGCGGTGGCAACAACCTGGAGGCGGCCAAGGCGATGTTCGCCGGCAAGCGGATCAATGATCGCAACAAGCGCTCCCTCTATCTCTCCGCCGCCCGCAGCATGTTGTTCAACGCCATCGTCAGCGCCCGCATCGAGCAGGGGCGGGCTCACCAGTTGCTGGCTGGCGATTGTCTGATGCTCAAGGGCAGCCATTCCATCTTCAGTGAGGAGGCGGTGACGCCTGAGCTGGAGGCGCGGCTGGCCTCAGGTGACGTGCAGCTGACCGCTCCCCAGTGGGGCCGTGGCCGGCTGGCCAGTCAGGGCGCCGCCGCCGAATTCGAGCTGGGCGTGCTGGCCGCTTACCCCGACTGGTGCGCTGGCCTGGAGAAGGCCGGGCTGGATCAGGACAGACGCCCGCTGCTGCTGCAACCGGAAGGAATGAGCTGGGAGCTGGGCGCCGATGCGCTGACCCTGTCGTTCTTCCTGCCGGCGGGCGCCTTTGCCACCAGCGTGGTACGCGAGTTAATGCAGGCCGAAGAGGCCGATCACGGTTTCAGGAACCCAACCGATGCGAATTCTGGTCAGTAATGACGATGGAGTACATGCCGAGGGGATCCTTGCCCTCAGCACGGCACTGACGGCCTGTGGCGAGGTCATTGTGGTGGCGCCGGATCGCAACCGCAGTGGCGCCAGTCATTCTCTGACGCTGGAGGTGCCGCTGCGGGTCACCCGCATCAGCGACGCTGCCTTTCACGGGATCAAAAGCTATGCGGTCAAGGGGACGCCGACCGACTGCGTGCACCTCGCGGTCAATGAGCTGGTGCGCCCCGAGCCGGACATGGTGGTGGCCGGCATCAATCACGGTGCCAATCTGGGGGATGATGTCATCTACTCGGGCACAGTGGCGGCCGCGACCGAGGGACGTCACCTCGGCTTCCCGTCGCTCGCCATCTCCCTGGTGGGCAAGACCCACTTCGCCACGGCCGCCCACTATGCGGCCCAGCTGGTGCGAGGCCTGATGGTGCACCCCTTGCCTGCCGACCAGATCCTCAACGTCAATGTGCCGGATCTGCCGATCGAGCAGATCAAGGGGATCAGGGTGACCCGTCTTGGCAATCGCCATCGGGCCGAGGCGGTGATCCACACAGAGGATCCCCGTGGTCAACCCATCTACTGGATAGGTCCGCCGGGCAGCCAGCAGGATGCGGGGGAGGGCACGGATTTCGCCGCCATCGAGCAGGGCTATGTCTCTATCACCCCCTTGACCATCGACATGACGGCCTACGGCAGTCTGGCGAGTCTGGGAGCCTGGTTGGATCTGCAGGGATGACGCGGTGATCGTACAGCGCCTGTTGAACCAGCTGATCGCTCAGGACATTCGCGATTTCCGCGTGCTCGCGGCGATTGCGAAAGTGCCGCGCCAGCTATTTGTAGATGAAGCCATGGCGCACAAAGCCTGGGACAACACGGCTCTGCCCATCGGTCAGGGCCAGACCATCTCGCAGCCTTACATGGTGGCGCGGATGACCGAGCTGCTGATCCAGAACAATCCGGCCCATGTGCTGGAAATAGGCACGGGTTCCGGTTATCAGACTGCGGTGCTGGCTCATCTTGTGGAGCATGTCTATACGGTGGAGCGGATCAAGTCGCTGCAATTTCTGGCCCGGCGCCGGTTGCGTCAGCTCGATCTGCACAACGTTTCGGCCAAGCATGGTAACGGCTGGCTGGGCTGGCCAAATAAGGGGCCGTTCGATGCGATTCTGGTGACGGCGGCGGCGAGCGAGGTGCCCAAGGCCTTGACCGATCAACTGGCCGATGGCGGCCGTCTGGTGTTGCCGGTGGGTGACAGCCAGCAGACGCTGCAGCTGATCGAACGTTCTGGTTCCCAGCTGACCAGCCGGGTCCTGGAGCCGGTGCGTTTCGTTCCTCTTATCGACGGAGATGTTGAGTGACGCTGTTCTCCCGACTCTATGCCGTGGTGATGCGCTGGGCCCGCCATCAGTACGCACCTTATTATCTGGCGATCACTGCCTTTATCGAGTCGGTGTTCTGGCCCATCCCGGTGGATGTGATGCTGGCCCCCATGGCGCTGGCCAAGCCCCGGCGGGCCTGGCACTATGCCGCCCTGGCGACCCTGTGCTCGGTATTGGGGGCACTGTTTGGTTACCTGCTTGGCTACGCCTTATGGGAGCCCGTGGTACAGCCGCTGGTGGTCTCGGTCGGTTATGAAGACAAGATTGCCCTGGCCGAGCAGTGGTTTGAACAATGGGGCATCTGGGTGATTTTTATTGCCAGTTTCACGCCGATCCCCTACAAGGTGTTTACCGTCACGGCGGGTCTGCTCCACATGGCGCTATTGCCCTTCATCCTGACCTCGCTGATAGGTCGTGGTATGCGCTTCTTCCTGGTGGCGGGCCTGATGCGCTGGGGCGGTGAGAAGATGGAGCGCAAGCTGATGCACTATGTGGATGTGCTCGGCTGGCTCTGTATTGGTTTGGCCATTGCGGCCTATTTCTGGTTTAGTCGTTAAGGATCCACTATGCGTTCGCGTGTTTGGCAAGGAAGTAGTGTCGTCGTGTTGTCATGGCTGCTGCTTGCCTGCTCTTCCAGCAAGACTGCTGCCCCGGTACAGAGTCTCGGCAATGACCCCATTGCCTCGACCATCCCGACTCGTCAAAACATGGCCAATTCGGGCATGCAGGGTGGCAGTTACACAGTGGTGAAGGGGGATACCCTGTACTCCATCGCATTCCGTTCGGGCATGGATGTCGCATCCCTGGTCAGCCTCAACGGCATCAGCCCTCCCTACAACATCTATCCGGGCCAGCAGCTCAGGTTGGATGGCGCATCATCCGGTACTGTGGTGAGCACAGCTAGTGCTGTCAGCCATAGCAGCGGGGCCAGTAACGGCACTTATGAAGTACGCCGTGGCGACACTCTGAGCAGCATTGGCCGCCAGTTCAATGTGTCCAATCAGACGCTGGCACAGCGCAACAACCTGCAGGCACCCTATGGGCTGCATGTCGGCCAGGTGCTGAGCGTGCCGTCGTCCGGTGCGGCGAGCGGCGGTCAGATGGTGGCGGTGACGACACCGGCTGTGGCCAGTTCCGGCCCCAAACCGCTGGCGACTGCACCAGCAGGTACGACCACCCCATTCATCTCACAAAAAAGCATTGCTCCGGCATCTTCAACAGCATACGCTCAGTCGACAGAACAAAAAAACAGCAACTCCCAGTCGACACTCTCGTGGCACTGGCCGACACAAGGCCGGATCGTCGAAGGTTTCTCTGTTGCGGAACAGGGTAACAAGGGTATCGATATCTCGGGCCAGAAGGGGCAACCCATCTACGCCGCGAGTGGTGGCAAGGTGGTCTACGCGGGTAGCGCACTGCGGGGTTATGGCAAGCTGATTATTCTCAAACACAACGATGACTACCTCTCGGCTTATGCCCACAACGACGAGTTGAGGGTGAAGGAGGGAGACTCCGTCAAGGGCGGAGCTGTCATCGCCAATATGGGTAGCACGGATGCGCCGGATGTGCGCCTGCACTTTGAAATCCGGTACAAAGGCAAGTCAATCAATCCGATGGGCTATTTGCCAAAGCGTTAACCCAGAGAGCTGAGTCTTGCTCTGGTTCAGGTCAGGGAGACATATCATGAGCCAAGAACAACTGGTAATGCAGGATGCAGAGTTAGAGTTCGACGAGGAGCTGGAGTCTCGAGAGGAAGAAGTTCAGGAAGTCACCGCCGAGGCTGAGGAGACTATCTCCGACGAGCTCATGGTGCCCGAACTGAACAAGGTAATGGATGCCACCCAGCTCTACCTGGGGGAGATAGGATTCTCCCCCTTGCTCACGGCCGAAGAAGAAGTCTATTACGCCCGTCGTGCCTTGCGCGGTGACAAAGCCGCCCGCAAGCGCATGATCGAATCCAACCTGCGTCTGGTGGTCAAGATCGCCCGACGCTACAACAACCGGGGCCTGGTGCTGCTGGATCTCATCGAAGAGGGCAACCTCGGTCTCATCCGCGCGGTCGAAAAATTCGATCCCGAGCGCGGCTTCCGTTTCTCCACCTATGCCACCTGGTGGATCCGCCAGACCATAGAGCGGGCCATCATGAATCAGACCCGCACCATCCGTCTGCCCATCCATGTGGTCAAAGAGCTGAACGTCTACCTGCGCACCGCTCGCGAGCTCTCTCATCGTCTCGATCATGAACCTACCGCCGAGGACATTGCCCATGCGCTGGATCGCTCGGTCGATGACGTGAATCGCATGCTCAAGCTCAATGAGAAGATCACCTCGGTGGATACCCCCATCGGCGGCGATCGGGACAAGGCGCTGCTGGATGTGCTCTCCGACGAGCGCGGCATGGGCCCGGAGCTGGAGTCCCAGGACGACGACATGCGTGCCAGTATTGTGCACTGGCTGGAGGAGCTTAATCCCAAGCAGCGTGAGGTACTGGCTCGTCGCTTCGGCCTGCTCGGCTATGAACCTGCCACCCTGGAAGACGTGGGGGCCGAGATTGGCTTGACCCGGGAGCGGGTGCGCCAGATCCAGGTGGAGGGGCTGCGCCGTCTGCGGGAGATCCTGATGGGGCAAGGGCTCTCCATCGAGGCATTGTTCCGCACAAACTAAGCTTTGCAGTCAGAAACAACAAAAAGGGGCCTGAGGCCCCTTTTTTATATTGCAATGGATCTTGTGGATCACACCGGATCCAGGGTGTCCAGCGGCCAGCGTGGCACCGCCTTGATGACCAGGGGTTCAAACACGCCAGCCTTGAGGCGTTGCATGCCGGCGTAGGCGATCATGGCGCCGTTGTCGGTGCAGTATTCGGTGCGGGGATAGAATACCTCGCCCTTGAGGCTCTCCATCAGCTCGGCCAGCTGGGTCCGCAGATGGCGGTTGGCGCTGACGCCACCGGCGACAACCAGGCGCTGCAGACCCGTCTCTTTCAGGGCACGGCGGCACTTGATGGCCAGGGTGTCGACCACCGCATCCTCGAAGGCGCGGGCGATGTCGGCACGAGTCTGCTCATCGTTGTCATTGGCGGCGATAGTATTGGCGGCAAAGGTCTTGAGGCCGGAGAAGCTCATGTCGAGGCCGGGTCTGTCGGTCATGGGGCGCGGGAAGACGAATCGTCCGGTAGTGCCCTTCTCGGCAAGGCGCGAGAGCAGGGGGCCACCTGGATAGTCCAGCCCCATCAGCTTGGCGGTCTTGTCGAAGGCCTCACCAGCGGCGTCGTCGATGGACTCTCCCAGCAGCTGATAGCTGCCGATACCATCGACCCGCACCAGCATGGAGTGACCGCCGGAGACCAGTAGCGCCACGAAGGGGAATTCGGGGGCTTTCTCTTCCAGCATGGGGGCCAGCAGATGACCCTCCATGTGATGCACGGCAATGGCCGGTTTGTTCCACGCCATGGCAAGGGAGCGGCCTATGGTGGCACCGACCAGAATGGCGCCAACCAGACCTGGACCGGCAGTGTAAGCGATGCCGTCGATGTCATCTTTGCCCAGTCCCGCCTCTTGCAATGCGGCCTGGATCAAGGGGATCGTCTTGCGCACATGATCCCGGCTGGCAAGCTCGGGGACGACGCCACCGTAGTCCGCATGCAGCTTGACCTGGCTGTATAACTGATGGGAAAGGATCCCTTTTTGATCATCGAAGATCGCGATCCCGGTTTCGTCACAGGATGTCTCTATGCCCAATACACGCATTGCTAAAAAATTTCACTGCTAAAATGAGACGGCTATGGTAACCTTCGCGGGTTTTTTAAACCAGAGCGATCTCTACGGGTTTACTTTCATTCCCTGTCCAGAGTATAATTTCGCACCATTTTAAGACATGCTGATCGACTGATGGTCAGCTAACAATATATCACTGAGGTGAAAGGCACATGCCAGTAATCAAAGTCCGTGAAAATGAGCCGTTTGACGTTGCTCTGCGTCGCTTCAAGCGTTCTTGCGAAAAGGCCGGTATCCTGTCTGAAGTTCGTAGCCGTGAGTTCTACGAGAAGCCGACTACCATCCGTAAGCGCGCCAAAGCGTCTGCCGTTAAGCGTCACGCCAAGAAGCTGTCCCGCGAAAACGCACGTCGTATCCGCCTGTACTAATTGGGGGTAATGCCGTGTCTCTGAAGGATCAACTCAAGGATCAACAAAAACTCGCCATGCTTGCCAGAGATAAGGCTCGCCTGGGGACGATCCGTTTGTTGATGGCAGAAATCAAGCAGCGTGAAGTTGATTCCCGTATCGAGCTCAATGATGAGGATATCCTCGCTGTCGTGACCAAGATGGTCAAACAGCGCCGCGATTCCATCAGCCAATTTGAAGCTGCCGGTCGTCAGGATCTTGCCGACAAAGAGTCTGCCGAGATCTTGGTTCTGCAGGAATTCCTGCCGCAACAGCTGACCGCAGACGAAATTGCCGCGTTGATCGAGCAAGCCATCGCTGAAAGTGGTGCTGCCGTCATGGCTGATATGGGCAAGGTCATGGCTGTTTTGAAGCCAAAGATTCAGGGGCGTGCCGATGTCGGCGCTGTCAGCGCTCAGGTGAAAACCCGCTTGGCATAACAGGCATTTCTCTTGTTAGTCGAAAGAAGCCGTGCTTCCCTGTGAATGCGCGGCTTTTTTATTTTCCGAGTCATGAAACAGGACGGTTATGGCAGGCAGGATCCCACAATCCTTTATCGATGATCTGCTCGTACGCACAGACATAGTCGAGCTGATCGACTCACGAGTGCGTCTGAAAAAAGCCGGCAAGAACTATCAGGCTTGCTGCCCTTTTCATAACGAAAAAAGCCCCTCTTTCACCGTCAGCCAGGAGAAGCAGTTTTATCACTGTTTCGGTTGTGGCGCCCACGGCAACGCCATCGGCTTTGTCATGGAGTACGACGGACTCGAATTCCCCGATGCCATCGAAGAGCTTGCCAACCTGCAGGGCATGCAGGTGCCCCGTGAGCAGAATGCGGGCGGGACGGGCAAGGCACAGCCTGCTGTCAGCAAGGATCTTTTTGAGCTGATGAGCCAGATTGCCCGCTTCTACGAGAGCAATCTGAAGAATGCCCCCCAAGCTGTTGAATATCTGAAGGGCCGTGGTCTGACCGGGGAAGTGGTCAAGCGTTTCAATATCGGATATGCCCCTGCAGATTGGGATCAGGTCAGACGCCGTTTTGGTGCCAGCCGGGATCACGAGCTGTTGCTCATCTCAGGCGGTATGCTGATCACGCGTGATAGCGGCCCCGGCAGTTATGATCGCTTCCGCGATCGCATCATGTTCCCGATCCGTGACAAGCGTGGCCGGGTCATTGGCTTCGGTGGCCGGGTGCTGGGGGACGGCACGCCCAAGTACCTCAACTCGCCGGAAACCCCCATCTTCCACAAGGGACGAGAACTGTTTGGCCTCTACGAGGTGAAGCAGGCACACAAGGATCCTCGCCGGATCCTGGTGGTGGAAGGCTACATGGACGTGGTGGCGCTCGGTCAGTATGACATCGACTATGCGGTGGCTGCGCTTGGTACGGCCACCACCAGCGACCATATCCACACCCTGTTCCGTACCACGGCCGAAGTGGTCTGCTGCTATGACGGTGACAATGCCGGTCGTGAAGCGGCCTGGCGGGCGCTGGACAATGCGCTGCCTCACCTGCAGGACGGGCGGGAGCTCAAGTTTGTGTTCCTGCCGGATGGTGAGGATCCAGATTCCCTGGTGCGCCAGATTGGCAAGGAGGGCTTCGAAGCCCTGCTGGACGAGGCACAACCTTTCGCCGATTTCATGTTCGAGCGTCTGGGACGGGATGCCGCCCTCTCCGGTGAGGCGGGCAAGTTCGAAGTCGCCAACAAGGCGGCCGAGCTTATTCGCCGGGTGCCGGAAGGTTTCACCCGGGAGGGACTTATCACCCGACTCTCCAGCATGATGCGCTGGGGAGAGAACAAGCAGCGGATCGCCGAGCTGTTTGCCCGCAACAGTCAGCCAAAGACCGAGCTGACCAAACCCAAAGCCGCCAAGCTGACTCCGATCCGCCGCGCGCTGGCGTTGATGTTGCAATATCCGGCGGTGACGGCCGAGCTGCCGGCCATGCCGGAGCTAGCCGGATTGCGAGTGCAGGGCATCAAATTCCTGCTGCAACTGCATCAACAGATCTTGTCCCAACCCGCTGTCACCACCGGCATCTTGCTGGAGCATTGGCGCGGTACTCGGGAGGGGGAGATCCTCGCTCAGCTAGCGATGCATGACCTGTTTGAAGATATCAAGCTCGACCAGGAGCCGGATATTTTGGGGGAGTTGCAGGATACCTTCGTCGGATTCATCAATCAGTTCCTGAAGCAACGAATTGAAGAATTGCAGGCTAAGGTGGCTCAGGAGGGACTAAGCTCTGAGGAAACACAGGAGCTGATGATGCTGATCAAAGAAGTACAGACCGAGAAAAGAAATGAGAGCGGGGCTTGATATTTGAGTGATGGGCCCCAATATGTCTACTGTTGCCCGAATCGACGGGATTAAAAGCAAAAATTTTATAACCGCCTGGCCCCGACAATACTGCGGGCAGGGGTTTCTCATGACCGACGCCGCAACCAGACATAGCATGTCTGGCGGTTTTCTATTAGAATTGGCTATTTGCGCAGCAGCGCACTGTACGCGCAACCTAGCAACACCAACCGGATGAGTTCTATGGAGCAAACCCCGCAGTCTCAGCTTAAACTCCTCGTTGCCAAAGGTAAAGAACAGGGCTACCTGACCTATGCCGAGGTGAACGATCACCTCCCGCAAGACATTGTCGACTCTGACCAGATCGAAGACATCATCCAGATGATCAACGACATGGGTATCCAGGTGGTGGAGAACGCCCCGGATGCCGACGACTTGATCATGGCTGAAGGTGGTACCGCCGATGAGGACGCTGCCGAAGCAGCGGCCCAGGCTCTGGCATCTGTTGAATCTGAGATTGGTCGCACGACCGATCCCGTCCGCATGTACATGCGGGAAATGGGTACCGTCGAACTGCTGACCCGTGAAGGCGAAATCGACATCGCCAAGCGGATTGAAGACGGTATCAACCAGGTACAAAGCTCCGTTGCCGAGTACCCCGAAGCTATCACTTACCTGCTCGAACAGTACGACAAGTACGAAGCCGAGCAGCTGCGTCTGTCCGATATCATCTCCGGCTTTATCGATCCGAACGAAGCGGATGACGTGGCGCCAACCGCCACTCATATCGGCTCCGAGCTCAGCGAAGATGACCTGGCTGACGAAGACGAAGACGAAGACGAAGACGAAGATGGGGATGGCGACGACGCCGATGACGAGGGGGACGGTGGTCCGGATCCTGAAGTCGCCCGTGAGAAGTTCGGTGAGCTGCGTGCCCAGTACGAAGTAACCCGTCTCTCCATTCAGAAGAATGGTCGTGCCCACGATGACACCCAGGCCGCTATCGCCCAGCTGGCCGATGTGTTCCGTCAATTCCGCCTGATGCCCAAGCAGTTCGATCGCCTGGTCAACAACATGCGCGAGATGATGGAGCGGGTTCGCGTGCAGGAACGCATCATCATGAAACTCTGCGTTGAGCAGGCCAAGATGCCGAAGAAAACCTTCGTCGCGGCCTTCACCAACAACGAGTGCGAGACCGCCTGGTTTGAATACCAGAAACAGGCTGGCAAGGCCTGGTCTCCGCGTCTGCTCGAGATGGACGAAGACGTGCTGCGTGCCATCGGCAAGCTGCAGCAGATCGAAGAGGAAACCGGCCTCTCCATCGCCCAGATCAAAGACATCAACCGTCGTATGAGCATCGGTGAGGCCAAGGCCCGCCGTGCGAAGAAAGAGATGGTTGAAGCTAACTTGCGTCTGGTGATCTCCATCGCCAAGAAATACACCAACCGCGGTCTGCAGTTCCTGGATCTGATCCAGGAGGGCAACATCGGTCTGATGAAGGCTGTGGACAAGTTTGAGTACCGCCGTGGCTACAAGTTCTCGACCTATGCCACCTGGTGGATCCGTCAGGCCATTACCCGCTCCATCGCGGATCAGGCCCGTACCATCCGTATCCCGGTGCACATGATCGAGACCATCAACAAGCTCAACCGTATCTCCCGTCAGATGCTGCAGGAGATGGGTCGTGAACCGAACCCGGAAGAGCTGGCGATGCGCATGGGCATGCCGGAAGACAAGATCCGCAAGGTGTTGAAGATCGCCAAGGAGCCCATCTCCATGGAGACGCCCATCGGTGATGATGAAGATTCCCACTTGGGCGACTTCATCGAAGATACCACCCTGGCCTTGCCAGCGGATGCGGCCACCAGCGAGAGCCTGCGCAACGCGACCCGCGAAGTGCTGGCTGGCCTGACTGCCCGTGAAGCCAAGGTGCTGCGGATGCGTTTCGGTATCGACATGAACACTGACCACACCCTTGAGGAAGTGGGTAAGCAGTTCGACGTGACCCGTGAGCGTATTCGTCAGATCGAAGCCAAGGCCTTGCGTAAACTGCGTCATCCGAGCCGCTCGGAAGTGCTGCGCAGCTTCCTGGACGAGTAGTCTCAGGGTAGGGGGTAGTCAACCCGATACAGCCTTGTCAAAAGCCCCGCCATGCGGGGCTTTGTTTTATCAGGTGTCCCGTCCTGAATATGGTTTACACCTTTCCCCCCCAATAAATGGAGAACCCGATGGGACAAGGTGTGAAACGGACACAGCGCGATTACTCGCTGACTTTTAAACTGGCGCTGGTCGAGCAGATTGAAAAAGGCGAGCTCACCTACAAACAGGCTCAGGCCCGTTATGGCATTCAGGGCCGCTCCACCGTTCTGGTATGGTTGCGTAAACATGGTCGGCAGGATTGGAGCCAGGGGGCTTCTGTGCGCGCCGACAGGAGTATCACCATGCCTGACCCCGACAACCAGACGCCCGAACAGCGTATCAAGGAACTCGAACAGCAGCTGGCGCTGATGAGCCAGAAGGCCCAATTCTTTGAGGCCGTCGTCGATGTCCTGAAGAACGACTACGGTGTCTCCATCGTAAAAAAGCGACCCGGCAAGTCCTCTCGCAGCGGCAAGTCGAGAGGCTGACCATCGTCAGGGCTTGCCTGTTTCTGGGAATCAGCCGTCAGGCTTACTACAAGCGCAATCGAGTTGCAGACCTGCGCCATGCACAGGGGCTGCAGGTGGTGCGCTTCGTGCGTCAGGTACGGTTACGCCAGCCACGGGTCGGCACCCGCAAGCTGCATTATCTGCTTCAGGGTCAGGATGATGGCTGGCTCAAGGTCGGGCGGGACAGGCTGTTTCAGATATTGGCCGAGCATCGTCTGCTGGTGCAGCCCAGGCGGGCGTATCACAAGACCACCCACAGTTTTCACCGCTTCTACCGTCATCCCAACTTGCTCAAGGCCGGGGCGGAGCAGGTCACGCCGGTGGCTCCAGAGCAAGTCTGGGTCGCCGACATCACCTATCTGCCAGCCAGGAGCGGGTCGCTGTACCTGAGCCTGGTGACGGATGCTTACTCACGCAAGATAGTGGGCCATCACGTGCACGAAGGGATGCACGCCGAGTCGGTCGCGATGGCGTTCAAGAACGCGCTGAAGCAACGGCGTGGCGGCGGGGAGCTTATCCATCACTCGGACCGCGGCGTGCAGTATTGCTCGGGCCTGTATCAGTCATTGCATGAACGGCACGGGGTCCGGTGCTCGATGACAGACGGATATGACTGTTACCAGAATGCGTTGGCGGAGCGGGTGAACGGGATATTGAAAGGGGAGTTGTTGTTGCAAAGCCCGCAGGACCTGGCGCAAGCGCGGGAGATGGTGCGTGAGGCGGTGGATATTTACAACCTGGAGCGACCGCATCATGCGTTGAAATACAGAACCCCCGATGCGGTACATCGGGGGTTCTGAGTCACGTGAAGCTAGACGAAAATGTGTAAACCTATTTCAGGACTAGACAAGGGTTTCACGAGTCGGGGGGATCACGCATATTGGCGGGGGCTGTACAAAATATCAGCAAGTGATTGATCTGCCTATGGACGAGGTATCTCGCATCCCCTATAATCCACGCCGCAAAACCAAGATTCTGGCCCCTTAGCTCAGTTGGTTAGAGCAGTCGACTCATAATCGATTGGTCGCCTGTTCAAGTCAGGCAGGGGCCACCAAATTCAGACAAAGCCGCTCATCATGAGCGGCTTTGTCGTTTCTGGCGTTACCAGCGCCGGTCCAGATCCTCGGCGTAGAGCGTGATGGCGCGTCTATAGGGAATCAGATCGGGATCCGTCGTCGTCTCCGCCAGTACCCTCAGCAGCGTCTCGATCCCCTCCTTGTGGTTCCCCAGGTTGTAGCTGGCCATGGCACCAAACACTTTGAACTCATTGGCCTCGGGGAAACGGGCCTGTCCCTGCTCAAAGGCGGCCAGCGCCTCGGCATATTGGCCGATGCTGCGATAGGAGCTGCCGAGGCCGAGCCAGGCACCGCGCAGTGTCACTCCCCCCAGCCCCAGTGCTATGGCCTTCTGGTAGAGGGGGATGGCCTGGGTCTCGCGCCCGAGCATGTCGTGCAGACAGGCCACCTCGTAGTGCAGCTCGGCGTGCTGCGGATGCTCGGTGAGCTGCAGCAGGCCGTGTTGACGGGCCTCTTCAATCCTTCCCTCGGCCTTGAGGGCTTCCAGCTGTTTCATATGCGCTCCTGCATGGGGATGTCGATCCAGTATGCCTGTGAGTCGGCGGTCGGGAAATGGGGTAAGCGAGGTCCCTTGGCGGCGGAGGAGAAGGCAGGAGAATATTCGGCTGGGAGGTCGGGGTGTGAGGGGGAGAGCGAGTAGAAAAATGTCACCGGGTCGATGACCCGGTGACACGGCTTCATTATGGTGGCGGATCTGCTTCGGTGGCAATCGGCATGGGTACCGTCTGCCGCCGGAGCATTCTCGCCCTAGGCTTATTGGGCGCTCAGGCTGTAGGCCAGCGTCTGGTCGTTGAAGCGCACCACATAGGCACCGACCACGGCTGTGGCGATGTCAGCCCCTGCCGACTCGGCCACCCCATCCTTGTTGGTGTCGCCGTAGTTCTGGGTCCAGTCTCCCTTGACATCGAACTTGAAGCGTTGCCCTCCGTTGGCATCACCGGTGCCACTGAAGTTGACGCTAGCCTGCCACAGGTGATCACCGACCAGGGTCAGGGGGGTGGTTCCCCAGTTGTTGGGGGTGCCACGCAGGTTCAGGCTGGGGAAGGTCTTCGCATAGCCGACGCTGACCGGGGTCAGGCTGTAGGCCAGGGTCTGGTCGTTGAAGCGCACGCGGTACAGGCCGGTGACAGTGGTGGCGATGTCGGCACCGGCCTGCTCGGCCACGCCATCCTTGTTGGTATCGCCGTAGTTCTGGCTCCAGTCCCCCTTGACGTCGAACTTGAAGCGCTGATTGGTCTGGCCGTCGAAGCTGACCAGCGCTTCCCACTGGTTGTCGGCGACCAGCGTCATGGCAAGCGTCCCCCAGCCGTTGGGAGTGCCACGGAAGCTCAGGGTCGGCAGCACGCTGTTGTAGGCGCCGTTGCTGTCGGTGACGGTCACCGTGGCGCTGGCACTGGCGGTCAGCCCCTCGGCGTCGGTGACGGTGACCGTGATGGTGCGGGTACCCAGGGCATCGAACAGCACCGTCTCTGTCTTGGCGCTGCCGCCGGTGGACCAGGCGTAGCTCAGTACACCGGCATCGTCGCTGGAGGCGGAGGCGTCGAACACCACGCTCTCACCCAGCTTGACGCTGATGGTCTTGGGAGAGAGGACGGCGACGGGGGCCTGGTTGTCGTTCAGCGGAGAGATCTGGTAGCTGAGATCGCTCTCCTTGAGGGAGATGCGATACTGGCCGGCGCCGCTGATGAAGATGTCCTTGGTGCTGCCCTTGTCGGCGATGCCATCCCCTTCGCTGTCACCATAGTTTTCGGTCCAGTTGCCGAAGACGTCGAATTTGACGCGCTGAGCCCCGGTGGCATCACCTGTGCCGGTCAGGTTGACGGTGGCGGACCAGACGCGGTTGGCATCGACTGTCATAGGGGTATTGCCCCAGGCATTGTGGGTGCCGCGCAGGTTCATGCTGCTGAACTTGTTGCCAGGCAGGGTGGTCCCGCCACAGGGGCTGGCCTTGGTACAGCCGGCCAGGATGGCGGCGGCCTTCATGCCGGCGAGGTTCAGGTTGGCCTTGCCGCTGCCGTCGACTGTGATGTAGGCGCCGCTGCAGTAGTCGTTGCCACTCAAGATGTTGCAATACTCGCCGGCCGGCAGGCCGGTCTGCACCGAGGCCACCAGGCTGCCGCCCTCGTTGTTGATGGCGACGAAGCCCTTGTCACCCCGGCCGAAGGCGATCTGGTTGTTGCCGTTATCCCACCAGTTGCTGACAGCCGTGCCCTCGGTGCGGTTGTGGAACAGGGCCATGTTCATGATGGCCGGGCGGCGCTGCTCGCAGTTCCACTGGCTGTCGGAGCAAGGCGTGCTGCCTGGCGCCCCCTTATCGGTCTCGTATTTTCCCATGTCGGCGAAACGATAGCCTGACATCACCTGCTTCCAGCCATAGGGCCAGGCCATCATGAAGACGTTGGCCAGCTCATAGCGGGCGCCGTTCATGAAGGTGAGCATGCCGCCGCCACCGTGGCCGCGCTCGCGGTCGTGGTTGACCACGAAGATGAAGGACTTGTCGGAGGGGAGCAGGCCCCAGCTCTCGCCCAGGGTCTTGAGGTTCTTGATCTGGCCGTTGAAGTTGGCGGCCAGACTGGTGCCGTATTTGAAGTCGGTGACGCGGTCGATATAGGTGTAACGGTTGGGCTGGATCTCGGCGGACTCACCGCCGGCGCCTATCACCTCAAGGTAGGCCTTGGGACTGCCCGCCCTGTCGAGGATCGCCTTCACCTCGCTCGGGGCCATGTGCTTGGCCGCGTCGATCCTAAAACCGGCGACTCCCCAGCCGAGCAGGGTCTTCATGTAGGTGGCTATCTGATCCTGCACGTAGACGGAGCCGGTGTTCAGATCCGGCATGCCGTAGAGGGCGCCGTTCCAGACGTTGTTGCTGTCACCGTAGTTGGTGATGTCGCCGCTGTGGTGGAAGTCGTTGTAGCCAAACTGGGGATACTGGAACTGGCCCGAGTTGTAGCTGCCGCCGCCGGTGGCGGTACCGGTCCCGGAGGCGAGCTGGTTGAAGACGGCATCGGCGTAGATCTTGACCCCGGCGGCGTTGCAGCGGGCGATCATGCTCTTGAGCTCCGCCTCGCTACCGCCGAAGCTGTTGAAGTTCTTGAAGCTGACGGGCTGGTAGACGGTCCACCAGTACTCGCTGCCCTGCTTGTGTTCGGCCGGTGGCGTGATCTGGACACCCCCGAATCCCTTGGGCCCGAGCACGGTCTCGCACTCGTTGGCGATGTCGTTGAACTTCCATTGGAACAGGTGGACCATGACCCCTTCGGCGCTGGCGCTGTGGCTGAATGAGCCAAGCGCCGCGGCGAGCAGGGCGGTTCGAAACAGTGTGTTGTGCATGACGATTTTCCCTTCGACTTTGTTATTGGTTATCACTGCCTGAGTCTCGAACGGACGACGAACAACCTCGTTCGGTCAGTAGCATTCATGAAATCGAAATGGTTGAAAATCGAACAGCGGGATTTAGTTAAGAACTGTGAATGAAAATGCTTTCATATGAGGCTCATCAAAAGGCTGTATTGAGACCCAGATCGGACATTTGTGCCATCTCGGTCAGGGGTTGGACGCCGGAAGTCGGGGGCATGTTCAGCGGGGGGGAAGTGGCGCCATGCAAGATGGCATCGGGTCGACTGGCGGGATAATGGAACGAGCACCCGAAGTGGGTGCCCGTCTGGCTCAGGAGTGGGTTTCTTGCCGGGCCGGGGTTGCGCGGCGGCGCGTTGGCAGCATGCGCGCGACCAGGTTGTTGCGCTGGCACCAGGAGGTATAGACGATGGCGCCCAGGTGCAGGGCTATCATGGCCTGCAGCGCCCAGGTGCACCACTGGTGCCAGTCATCGGCACCGAGCTCGAAGCCCAGCTCGGTGTTCTGGAACCAGCCGCTGCCGGCGGTGGCCAGGATGATCAGCCAGAGTGCCCAGACCGCCAGCTTGCCGCTGCCGTGATGGCCGGGGGCGGGAGGGGTGCGCTCGCGCAGCGCCGCCGCCTGCTGGCGGAACTCGACCCGGTTCGGGATGAGGGCACTCAGGCGGGCATGACCCCGCGCAAAGGAGAGGCCCCAGCCCAGCCGGACACTGATCAGAATGATGGCCAGATAGCCGAGCCGCTCGTGCCAGGTCTCCCCGGCTTCGTTGAACCAGAGGTTGGCGACACAGGCGGCCGCCACCCCCCAGTGGGTGAGGCGGACCAGCGCATCCCAGCGAAAGGGATTAGCCCTTCTGCTTGGCATAGGTGTGGTACTCCTTCTTCAGGTCGTTGATCTTGGCCAGGTGAGCGCGGGCCTTTTCCTGATCACCGGCCTGCAGCGCCGCCAGGCTGGCATCCAGCTCGGTCTGCACCTCGTTCATGCCTTCCAGGAACTTCTCTTTCTTGGCGGTCGGCATGTTCTTCGCTTTGGCGATGTCGAGCTGGGCCTTCATCTCCTTGATGTGTTTCTCCATGGTGGCGGCATCGTCAGCCTTGACGGCCTGCTTGTAGTTGAAGCCGATATTTTTCATCGGCTGCTCCAGATCGCCGGCCATGGCAGGCAGAGCCATCAGGCCGAACATCAGGGGCAACAGCAGGGGGCGCACAGTTTTCAACATGGGATTTCCTTATGAAGTAACGACATTGCAGTTTCTTATGGCACTCATTTGAGTGCGGTGTCATGCAGCATGATGCCATGAAAGCGGTGTCAATTGTATGGATAAAGTGCGACCAATTGTGACTAAGTGTGCGCATTGTGCTGATGATATGTAGCCAGCCAGTGAGGAAAACCAGAGGGGAATCGGGCCTGAGACTGCCGTCACGGGCAGCAAAAAGGGCCCGCAGGCCCTGATGTTCAGTTTGAGACGAGTGCCCGATTATTGGGCCTGCTCACGTTCGATGGCGCGCCAGCCGATGTCGCGGCGGTAGAAGACGCCGTCCCACTGGATGCGGTCCGCCAGCAGGTAAGCGCGTCGCTGCGCCTCGGCGACAGTGTGGCCCAGGGCGGTGGCGCACAGCACGCGGCCACCGGCGGTGACGACGGTATCCCCTTCGAGACGGGAGCCGGCATGGAACACCTTCTCGCCGCTCGCCTCTTCCACCGGCAGGCCGCTGATGGGCTTGCCCTGGACATAGTCACCGGGGTAACCGCCGGCGGCCAGTACCACGCCGATGGCGACGCGGGGATCATAGATAGCCTCTACCTGATCCAGCTTGCCGGCGCAGGCGGCGAGGCACAGCTCCACCAGATCGGAGCGCATGCGCAGCATGATGGGCTGGGTCTCGGGGTCGCCGAAGCGGCAGTTGAACTCGATCACCTTGGGATTGCCCTGGCCATCGATCATCAGGCCGGCGTAGAGGAAACCGGTGTAGAGGTTGCCCTCGGCCGCCATGCCGCGCACCGTCGGCATGATCACCTGTTCCATCACCTTTTTGTGCACTTCATCGGTCACCACGGGGGCTGGGGAATAAGCTCCCATGCCGCCGGTGTTGAGACCGGTGTCGCCATCGCCAACCCGCTTGTGATCCTGGCTGGTGGCCATGGGCAGCACGTGCTCGCCGTCCACCATGACGATGAAGCTCGCCTCTTCCCCGTCCAGGAACTCCTCGATCACCACCCGGGCGCCGGCATCGCCGAACGCATTGCCGGACAACATGTCGATCACGGCCTCTTCGGCCTCTTCGAGGGTCATGGCGACGATGACGCCCTTGCCGGCGGCCAGGCCGTCAGCCTTGATGACGATGGGAGCGCCCTTCTCGCGCAGGTAGGCCAGTGCCGGCGCCACCTCGGTGAAGTTCTGGTAGTCGGCGGTCGGGATGGCGTGACGGGCCAGGAAGTCCTTGGCGAAGGCCTTGGAGCCTTCCAGTTGGGCGGCGGCGGCGGTCGGGCCGAAGATGGCGAGCCCTTCGGCGCGGAAGGCATCCACCACCCCTTTCACCAGCGGGGCCTCGGGGCCGACGATGGTGAGGCCGATCTGCTGGGCCTTGGCGAAGGCCAGCAGGGCCGCGATGTCGGTGGGCTCGATGGCGACGTTCTCTATGCTGCCTTCGTGGGCCGTGCCGGCATTGCCGGGGGCGACGAACACCCGGGTCACCATGGGAGATTGCTTGGCCTTCCAGGCCAGGGCATGTTCACGGCCACCATTACCAATGATCAGTACTTTCATCGTCTCGCTCGCTTCTATTCGTGATAACCCACTGCATTTGCAGGTGCAAACCAGTCAGTTGAAATAGTCCGTTGAAAAGAGGGCCACCCCGGGGCGGCCCTGTCTCATCAGTGACGGAAGTGGCGCATGTTGGTGAACAGCATGCACATGCCGTGCTCGTCGGCGGCGTCGATCACCTCTTGATCCCGCATCGAGCCACCGGGCTGGATGACGCAGGCGATGCCGGCGGCGGCGGCGGCATCGATGCCGTCGCGGAACGGGAAGAAGGCGTCGGAGGCCATGACGGAGCCCGCTACGGTCAGCCCTTCATCCTCGGCCTTGATGCCGGCAATCTTGGCGGAGTAGACCCGGCTCATCTGGCCGGCGCCAACGCCTATGGTCTGGCCGTCTTTGGCGTAGACGATGGCGTTGGATTTGACGAACTTGGCGACCTTCCAGCAGAACAGCAGGTCTTTGAGCTCGGCCTCGGTGGGCTGGCGCTTGCTGACGACCTTCAGATCCCCGAGCGTGACCATGCCCAGATCGCGCTCCTGCACCAGCAGGCCACCGTTGACGCGCTTGAGATCAAACCCTTGCGCCGGTGCGGTCCACTGGCCGCATTCCAGCAGGCGCACGTTCTGCTTGGCCGCGACGGTGTCACGGGCCTCCTGGCTGACGCTGGGGGCGATGATCACCTCCACAAACTGGCGCTCGACGATGGCGGCGGCGGTGGCGCCGTCCAGTTCACGGTTGAAGGCGATGATGCCGCCGAAGGCGGAGGTGGGGTCGGTCTGCCAGGCGCGCTCGTAGGCCGCCAGCAGATCGGCACCTATGGCCACGCCGCAGGGGTTGGCGTGCTTGACGATGACGCAGGCCGGCTCGCTGAACTCCTTCACGCACTCCAGCGCCGCGTCCGTGTCGGCGATGTTGTTGTAGGAGAGTGCCTTGCCCTGCAGCTGGACGGCGCTCGCCACCGAGCCAGGGGCGGCCTGCTCCTCGGCATAGAAGGCGGCGGCCTGATGGCTGTTCTCGCCGTAACGCATGTCCTGCTTCTTGATGAACTGGCTGTTGAAGGTGCGCGGGAAGCGGGACTCGGCGTCGCCTTCCTTGTTGTCACCGTAAGAGGGGACCAGGGTGCCGAAGTAGTTCGCGATCATGCCGTCGTAGGCGGCGGTGTGCTCGAAGGCCGCGATGGCGAGATCGAAGCGGGTGGAAAGGCGCAGACTGTTGCCGTTGCCGTCCATCTCGGCGATCACCCGACCGTAGTCGGCGGCCTTGACGACTATAGCCACGTCTTTGTGGTTCTTGGCGGCGGAGCGCACCATGGTCGGGCCACCGATGTCGATGTTCTCGACCGCGTCTTCCAGAGTACAGCCTGGCTTGGCGACGGTGGCGGCAAAGGGATAGAGGTTGACGACAACCATGTCGATGGGGGAGATAGCGTGCTGGGCCATGATGGCGTCATCCCGATCGCGGCGGCCGAGAATGCCACCGTGCACCTTGGGATGCAGGGTCTTGACCCGGCCGTCCATCATCTCGGGGAATCCGGTGTAGTCGGAGACCTCGGTCACCGGCAGACCCGCCTCGGCGAGCAGCTTGGCGGTGCCACCGGTGGAGAGCAGGGCAACGCCACGCTCAACGAGAGCCTCGGCAAATTCCAGGATGCCGGTCTTGTCAGACACACTCAGCAGCGCACGGCGAATGGGTCGAGCTTGTTCCATCACACTATCGTCCTCAGCATAACGGGGACCGTTCCATGGGAGGCGAGGCTCAACACAGAGAGTCCCCAAATAAATGGAAGTGGGGGATTTCGCAAAGCACTCTCACCGGCACTGGGCAAGAGTATTTTAGGAAATACCCGCTTGACGCGACGCTCTCTTGTGGGCGCATATTCTACACAGAAAATGTGAGCCGTGGTGGATTTTTTGAAATGGCGAAGCCTTTTGTGGCGCGGCGTTAAACGTTTTCCGCTCGTATTTTGTGAAACGTTTGTCTTTTCAGTGTATTGATTGGAAATGACCGGGCGGGAGCCCGTTATCTACTGCTTTCCTGCCTTTGGCTGGTAATCGGCAGGCAAAGGGGAGATAGTGAGAACCGCTTCATATTGAGTACCAACGCCGGCGGGAGAGCGGACATGTATCGGATCGGAGAACTGGCCAAGGCATGCGGAGTAAAGGCGGATACCCTGCGCTTTTACGAGAAGAACGGGTTGCTCTCGCCGGGTCTGCGCAACGACTCCGGCTACCGTGTCTATGGCGAGCAGGACAGGCGGCGGCTGGAGTTTATCATCCGTGCCAAGTCGGTGGGCTTCTCCCTTGCGGACATAGGCGAGCTGCTGGATCTGGACACCAACAAGGCCAGCGTCACCTGCCAGGAGGTGAAGGCGGTGGCCGATGCCAAGCTGGCGCAGGTGGAGCAGAAGATCATCGAGCTGACCCGTTTTCGCGAGAACCTGCGCGAGCTCTCCAACATCTGCTGCGGTGGCCCGCGCTCGGCGGAGCACTGCGCCATCCTGGAGACCCTGGAGTCCGGTGCGCCCGCTCAACATGAGCATCACGATCATGAGCACTGAATCCCTGAGCACCAAGCGCCGCCCCAGCATCAGTGCCTTCCTGGCACTCTCCCTCGACGGCTTCATCGCGGGGGAGGGGGGCGATCTGGACTGGCTGACCCCCTTCTCCAGCGACTCACCGCAAGAGACCGGCTACAGCGCCCTGATGGCGAGCGCGGATGTGCTGCTGATGGGGCGTAACACCTTCGATGTCGTGCGCGCCTTCCCCGACTGGCCCTACGGCGACAAGCCGGTGGTGGTGCTGACCCACAGGCCGGCCGAGCCCGGTGCCAACCTCTCCTTCCGGCAAGGGGAGCTTGGGCAAGTGCTGCGCGATCTGTGGCAGGAGGGGGTACGGCACCTCTATCTGGACGGCGGCGAGCTGGTGCGCCAGGGCTTGCAGGCCGGACTGGTGGATGAGCTGACCCTGTTCTGGGTGCCGGTCACCCTGGGGCGCGGCGTTCCCCTGTTCGCGGGGGCCCTGCCCGGACGGCTCACCCCGGTCTCCAGCACAGTATTGCCAAGTGGCCTGGTGCGAGTGATCTACAGTCCCGCCCCCTGATCACTTGCGAGATGGCCGCGGCAGGCGCACAATCGGCGCGTTTTTATTTCCCCTGGCGTTTTTTCAGCCAGTTCCAACGGCAATGACAGGAGCCAATATGGCCAAGAAGAAGCTGGTCGATGTGATCGACCAGGCCCACGACCATCAGCGTGGCATCATTCAGGACAATCACCTCAAGGCACTGGTGACTTCACCGCTGTTCCAGGCCAGGGTCGAGCCGAGCAAGAAGGGCAAGGGCAGCTATCAGCGCAAGGCCAAGCATGGCCAGCGGTGGGAGCCCGGCCAACAGCAGATGTTGAGCGTCTGTTGCTGAGCGGGTTTCTGCCGCAAGGCATGGGGTAAAACAATCAGGGCGCCAATGGCGCCCTGATTGTTTTATGGGGAAGAAGCCAGGTCAGGCTCCTCATTCGTCCATAAAGAGTTCGAGCAGCACGTTCAGATAGCGATGGCCGAGGGACGTCAGCTGCCAGCTGTCGCCGAGATCCTCGATCAGCTCCTTGGTCTGGGCAACCGCCAGCATGGTCTCCACCCGCTCCAGCGCCAGACCGGTATAGGCCTCGAACTCCGCCTTGGGAGCCGGTTCAAACAATCTAAAGCGGTTCATAAAGTATTCCAGCGGCAGATCGTCCTCGGTCACCGTCCACCGGTTGTCCAGGTAGGGACGGGCAGGATCCAGATAGCCTTTCGGGTGCTTCACCTTGGCGCTGCGCAGGATCCGCTGGTTGGCCAGATCCGTCATCTTGCCGTGGGCACCGCAGCCGATACCTAAGTAGTCGCCGAAGCGCCAGTAGTTGAGGTTGTGGCGGCACTGATAGCCCGCCTTGGCGTAGGCCGAGATCTCGTACTGGTGGTAACCCTGGGCGGTGAGCATGGCGTGGCCCTGCTCGTAGATGTCCCACAGGGTGTCATCTTCCGGCAGCTTGGGCGGCTTGGAGGCGAAGGCGGTGTTCGGCTCTATGGTGAGCTGATACCAGGAAAGGTGCGGCGGCGCGCAGTCGATGGCCTGCTGCAGATCGTAGAGCGCATCCTCCAGGCTCTGATCCGGCAGGCCGTGCATCAGATCCAGGTTGAAGGTGGGCAGTTTGATGGCGTGAGCCAGTTCGGCGGCCTTGCGCGCCTCCTCGGGGCCGTGGATGCGGCCGAGCCGGGTCAGCTTCTCCTGCTGGAAGCTCTGCACCCCGATGGAGATGCGGTTGATGCCCGCCCGCTGGAAGCCGGCGAATTTGTCCGCCTCTACCGTACCCGGGTTCGCCTCCATGGTGATCTCGCAGTCCGGGGTCAGGGCGATGCGCGCCCGCACACCGTCCAGCAGGGTCTGCATGGCTTCGACGCTCAGCAGGCTCGGGGTGCCGCCACCGATAAAGATGGAGGAGAGCGGACGCCCCTGGGCCCAGTGCAGATCCTGATCCAGATCCTCCAGCAGGGCCGCCACATACTCGAGGTGCGGCAGCTCCCCCTTCTGGGCGTGGGAGTTGAAGTCGCAGTAGGGGCACTTCTGGACGCACCAGGGCACATGGATATAGAGGGAGAGGGGCGGCAGTTGCAGCATGGGGTTTCCAGTAATCAAAAATCAGAACGGGGGCCGATGGAACTGACCCCCGTTGCAGATGACAATGTGTGTTTGCAGATCGGCGATGCAGCGAGCAAAACGGGGGCCGACGGCCCCCATTGTAGATGAAATGCGCTCCGGCGTATCCGGAACCCGGTCGGGTCTCAGTGCGCCGCCGCCAGGGCGGCCTTGAGCTTGGCCAGCGCCTGACCACGGTGGCTGAGCTGGTTCTTCAGCTCCGCCGGCATCTGGGCCGAGGTGCAGTCGTGATCCGGCACGAAGAATACGGGATCGTAGCCAAAGCCGTGCTGGCCGCGGGGCTCATCGAGGATTGTCCCCTCCCAGCTCGCCTGGCAGATGATGGGAGTGGGGTCGTCGGCGTGACGCATGTAGACCAGCACACACCAGAAGCGGGCGCTCTTGAGGTAATCTGGTGCACCCTTGAGCTCTTCCAGCAGCTTGTCGATGTTCTCCTTGTCGCTGGCGCCCACACCGGCGAAACGGGCGGAGTAGACACCGGGGCGACCGTGCAGCAGGTCCACTTCCAGACCCGAGTCGTCGGCGACGGCAGGCAGGCCGGTGATGCGGGCGGCGTGGCGGGCCTTGATGATGGCATTCTCGACGAAGGTGGTGCCGGTCTCCTCGGCATCGGAGACGGCGAACTCGCTCTGCGGGATCACCTGGATCTTCATATCGGCCAGCATGGCGGCCAATTCCTTCACCTTCTTCTGGTTACCTGTTGCCAGGACAAGCTTGCTCATCACGCATCTCCGCAAAAATTATCTGCGCATTCTATGCGGGGCAGGCATTTAGTCAAAGCTCAATTACCCCTTGGCAGGGCCGCCCCGGGCCCGGATCACGGGACGCTGAGGAGCAAGTAAAATACATCTTTCCATAATGGAATAACCGAAGTGATTAAATACCATTTCAATTCATTACTCTGAGTCAGTAGACTCGCGCCCCAATCGAAATTCCCCACGGCTTGAGGTGACTGATGCCATTGATTCTTCTGCTTGTACTCCTGGTGCTGTTCAGTCCGCTGGCCATCGACATCTACCTGCCCGCCATCCCGCAGATGGCCGAGCAGCTCGGCGCCGAGGTCACCCTGATGCAGGGCACCATCACCTGGTTCCTGTTCAGCATGGGGCTGGGCCAGCTGCTGGTGGGGCCGCTCGCCGATCGCTATGGCCGCAAACCCATCGCCCTGGGCGGCGTCTTGCTCTACGGCCTGAGCGCCCTGGCTGCGGGTTTTGCCGCCAGCCTGGGTGAGCTGATGCTGGCGCGGGTGCTGCAAGGCTTCGGCGCCTGCGCTACCTCGGTCGCCGCCTTCTCGGTGGTGCGTGACAGCTATGGCCCCAAGAAGAGCGGCCAGATGATCTCCTACCTCAATGGCGCCATCTGCTTCATTCCCGCGCTGGCACCGCTGCTCGGTGGCTGGCTCACCGCCAAGGCGGGCTGGTCGGCGAACTTCTGGTTCATGGCCGGTTACGCGGTTATCGTCGGTAGCTGGCTGCTGTGGCGCATGCCGGAGACCCGTCCGGAGGAGACCAGCAGCCACGGCCAGTTGATCAGCTGGTCCCGCTACAGCCCTGTGCTGCGCAGCCCAAGCTTCCTGTTCAACGCCAGCCTCTGCATGTTGGCGATGGCGGTGATCCTGGCCTATGTCACCGCGGCACCCGTTCAGCTGATGGTGAAACTGGGTCTCGACATGAACGGCTTCAGCTACTGGTTTACCGCCAACGCGGCGCTGAACATCCTGGCCTGCTTCCTGGCGCCGCGCTTCATTGCCAGTGTGGGCCCGAGACGCACCCTGCGCATCGGCCTGCTGGTGTTGCTGGTATCGGCCGTGGTGCTGACGCTGAGCATGCACCTCGAGCACCCGCTGGCGATGATGGGGCCCGTGTTCCTCTCCAGCATCGGCTTCGCCATGATCCTGGGGGCCGCAGCCGGCATGGCGCTGGCACCGTTCGGCCACTGTGCCGGCACCGCGGCGGCCCTGCTCGGCCTGTTCCAGATGAGCGGCTCCGGCGCCCTGGTGGGGATCACAGGCGCGTTGATGCCGGACCCCCTCAGCCAGCTGGCGCTGCACATGTGGCTGCTGTTGCCGCCGCTGTTGCTGCTGATGACCCGTCAGGGCCGTCGCCTCTGCCTGCAGCCTTGATGGTGCGGGCCGCCCATTTCCTCAGGGCTGATGGATAACGCGGCTTGTGTTGGCAATAAATCCTGTGCTCTGATGAGCACAAACGGGGGCTTAGGCCCCCTTTTCTTTTGCAGGCAACTCGCCTGATACTCATGACACAGATGCCCGTGGAGACAACCGGATGAGTCACACAATCAATGCCGCCCTGGTGGGCTATGGCTTTGCAGGCCAGACCTTTCATGCCCCCTTCCTGACCAGCACCCCGGGTCTCTCCCTCGGTTGGGTGGTGAGCCGGGATGCCGCCAAGGTGCAGGCCGAACTGCCCGGCTGCCAGGTCGGCTCGCTGGAGCAGGTGCTGGCCGATGCGAGCGTGGATCTGGTGGTGATCGCCACGCCGAACGACACCCATGCCCCCATCGCCCGTCAGGCGCTGCTGGCCGGTAAGCACGTGGTGATCGACAAGCCGTTCGCGCTGGACTTGGCCGAGGCCGAGGCCCTGGTGGCACTGGCACAGAAGCAGGACCGGCTGCTCAGCATCTTCCACAACCGACGCTGGGACGGGGACTTTCTCACCGTGCGCCGCCTGCTGGCCGAGGGAGCCTTGGGCGAAATTGCCCAGTTCGAGTCGCACTTTGACCGCTACCGTCCCGAGGTGCGTCAGCGCTGGCGGGAGGCCGGTGGCCCAGGCTCGGGTCTGTGGTTCGATCTCGGCCCTCACATCCTCGACCAGTCCCTGCAGCTGTTCGGTCAGCCCGACTGGATCCAGGCCGATCTCGCCCAGCAGCGTCCTGGCGCCCTGAGCGATGACTACTTCCACGTGGTGCTGGGCTATGGGGCGCTGCGGGTGATACTGCACGGCAGCTGCCTGGTGTCCGCCGCCATGCCGCGCTTCGTGATCCACGGCAGCACCGGCTCCTTCATCAAGTTCGGCATGGATGTGCAGGAAGAGCAGCTCAAGCTCGGGCTGCGTCCACCCGCCGCCGACTGGGGCCGGGATCCCGAGTCGGGCCAGCTGAGCCGTGTGGTTGACGGGCAGTCTCAATCCCAGCCGGTAAACGGCGAGGCCGGTGACTACGGCGCCTATTACCGCGGGGTCTGCGCCGCCATCAGGGGAGAGGCCGCCAATCCGGTGCCGGCGCAGGAGGCGCTGGCGGTGATGGCGCTGCTGGATCTGGCCAGGGAGAGCGACAGCCAGGGCAAACGGTTGAGCTGTCAGAAGCTGTCTGACTGAGGTTGATTTTCGGGGCCGGTGCCGGCTGGCTGAAACGGCAATTCATGGCTGACAATGACCATGATGGTGGTGTTTTATTATGCAACTTTCGGCTATTTATAGTGGATTGTATTAATATTTGTCGTTGCAGTAGTCCTTTTCATCCAGCCCACGAGAAAATATCATTGTGATATGCGTTTTCATTGGCGGCGTATGGCGCTATATTTCGCGCGCCTCTTGGCTCCCGGTGTATGGCTTTGCTTACCGGGGGTGAAGACGCACAGTGATGGTCGTCGAGACTATCTCTCCATCTTTTTTTGAGGGTATGCACATGAACAAAGTACTGGTAGCCGGTATCCTGGGTCTGATGTTGACCGCCTGTGGTCAAAAAGAAGAAGCCGCCGCTCCGGCCGCTACTCCGGCCGCCGAAGTTGCTGCAACTGTTAGCGAAGCTGCCTCTACCGTAGAGAAGGCTGCTTCCGAAGCCTCTGCTACCGTCGAGAAGGCTGCTGCTGACGTAGCCACCAAGGCGGAAGCTGCAGTGAGCGATGCCAAGGCCAACTAAGCCTGCACCTCATCTGAAGACGGGCCCGGCGCTTGTGCGCCGGGCCCGTTTTTTTATGGGGCTCTCACGAGGTTATGAGGCTGGTGCCGCGCTCAGGTCAGCGGCTCCACCAGCAGGATGTGGGAATCCGCACCCACCACCCTGACCTTGCTGCCCGCCGGCAGGGCGACCTCGCAGCGTACCGTCCAGACGGTGTCGTCCAGGTGCACCCGACTGGTGCTCTGAGTCACATCATCCAGCAGCGTCAGCTCCCGCCCCAGGTAGCTGTGCATCCGCTCGTTGATGGTGCTGGCCGCATCCTGACTCGAGCGATCGCGCCTGTGCTGCCAGCGCCACCAGGCCCAGGTGGTGAACAGGGACTGCACCGCGAACAGCAGCAGCTGTGCCTGCCAGCCGAAGGGCCACAGCAGCAGCAGGATCCCGACCTCCAGCGCGGCTATGCCGGTCCAGAGCAGGAAGCCCACCGAGCCCAGCACCTCGATGGCCAGCAAGGCGAAGCCCAGCCCCAGCCAGTGCCAGTGCGTCAGCCCCTCGAACAGGGCTGTCATGATTTGCTGCCCTTGCCATCCTTGTTGAACAGTTCGGCCATGCCGGCGACCGAGCCTATCAGGCTGCCCGCCTCCAGCGGCATCATGATGATCTTGCTGTTGGGGCCTTCACCGATGCGGGCCAGCGCCTCTGTGTATTTCTGGGCCACGAAGTAGTTGATGGCCTGCATATCCCCCTCGGCAATGGCTTTGGAGACCATGTTGGTCGCCTTGGCCTCCGCCTCGGCGGCCCGCTCCCGTGCCTCGGCGGCGAGGAAGGCGGCCTGGCGTTCACCCTCGGCCTTGAGTATCTGGGACTGCTTCTCGCCCTCGGCTTTCAGGATCTTGGACTGACGCACCCCTTCGGCCTCCAGTATCTCGGCCCGTTTCTGCCGCTCGGCCTTCATCTGGGCGTTCATGGCTTCCACCAGCGCCAGCGGCGGGCGCACATCCTTGATCTCGATCCGGGTCACCTTGATGCCCCAGGGGGCGGTGGCCGCATCCATGGTGCGCAGAAGCTTCTCGTTGATGGTGTCGCGCTGGGAGAGCATCTCGTCCAGCTCCATGGCCCCCAGCACCGTCCGCATGTTGGTCATGGTGAGATTGCGGATGGCGCTGGTGAGATCGTTGACCTCATAAGCGCCCTTGCGGGCATCCACCACCTGCACGAAGCTGATGGCGTCTATGGTGACGTTGGCGTTGTCGCGGGAGATCACCTCCTGGGCGGGGATGTCGAGCACCTGCTCCATCATGATGATCTTGTGGCCCACGCGGTCCACATAGGGAATGAGCAGGTTGAGGCCGGGTGTCAGGGTACGGGTGTAGCGGCCGAAGCGCTCCACCGTCCAGTTATAACCCTGGGGCACTATCTTGATGCCGGCGCTCAGGGTAGCGAGCACCAGGAATACAAAGATCCCCAATACAATCAATGACTCATTCATTATTAAGCTCCTTATGAAACACTTTCATTAGCCTAGAGTCTGGTGCCCGGCACCACAAGGACATTCACTCGCCTTTGCCAGCTTGGGGCTTTACTAATTACCAAAACGCATTAAAGAGCATTTTTTATTATTTTGAAGGAATAAGCAGCCTGCCTATAGTCGCCCCAGATGTCGTCGTATGCCGAGGAGCGGGCCCTGATGGATTATTTACCTATGTTTGCCAAGTTGGAAGGGCGCCCGGTATTGCTGGTGGGGGGCGGCGAGATTGCCCTGCGCAAGGCGCGCCTGCTGCTGGCGGCGGGTGCCAGGCTGACCCTGGTCTCTCCCGAGCTCGATCCGGCGTTTCATGAATTCGGCGACCGTTTCACCCATCTGGCGGAGCGCTTCACCCCGGATCACCTGGCCGGCCAACAGCTGGTGGTGGCCGCCACCGACAGCCTGGAAGTCAATGCTTTGGTCTACCAGAGTGCCGATGCGCTCGGCCTGTTCGTCAATGTGGTGGACGATCCACAGCGCTCCAGTTTTATCTTCCCTTCGATCATCGATCGCAGTCCCATCATGGTCGCCGTCTCCAGCGGTGGCAAGGCGCCGGTGCTGGTGCGCCTGTTGCGCGAGCGGCTGGAAAGCCTTCTGCCCCGCCATCTCGGCGGGCTGGCGGAGCTGTCCGGTCGGGTGCGCGGCAAGGCCAAGCAGGTGCTGGTGTCTCTGTCCGATCGTCGCCGCTTCTGGGAGCGGGCCTTCGCCTCCAACAGCCTCGGCAGCCTGATCGAGCAGCAGGATTGGCAAGGAGCCGAGCGCTGGCTCAACGAGGGGCTGGACAAGGCCCGGACCGAAGTGGGCGAGGTGGTGCTGGTGGGAGCCGGTCCCGGCGATCCGGGCCTGCTGACCCTCAAGGCGCTGCAACAGATCCAGCAGGCGGAAGTGGTGCTTTACGATCAGCTGGTCTCCCCCGAGATCCTGGATCTGGTGCGCCGTGATGCCACCCTGGTGTCGGTCGGCAAGAAGGCCGGCGCCCACAGCGTGCCCCAGGAGGAGACCAACCGCCTGCTGGTGGAATATGCCAGGGCGGGCAACCGGGTGGTGCGTCTCAAGGGGGGCGATCCCTTCATGTTCGGCCGTGGTGGCGAGGAGCTGGAAGTGCTGGCCGCCGAGGGCATTCCCTTCTCCGTGGTGCCCGGCATCACGGCCGCCGCCGGCGCCACCGCCTATGCGGGCATTCCGCTCACCCACCGTGATCATGCCCAGAGCGCCGTCTTTATCACCGGCCACTGCCAGGGGGATGGCAAGGAGCCGGACTGGCAGCAGCTCGCCGTCACCAACCAGACCTTAGTTGTCTACATGGGGCTGATGCGCTCCGAACACATCCAGCAGCAGCTGGTGAGCCATGGTCGTAGTGCCGCTACCCCCATCGCCATCATAGAGCGGGGCACCCAGGCCAGTCAGCGCGTGCTGACCGGCACGCTCGCCGAGCTGGCAAGCCTGGCCCAACAGGCGGCGAGCCCCTCGCTTATCGTCATCGGCGAGGTGGTGGCCCTGCGCCAGCAACTTGCCTGGTTTGGCGAGCAAGGGCGAGAGCAGGCTGCCGATGCGGGCAGCACGGATCTGAAGCTGGTCAGCCTGGCCTGAGCCATCTCCCGCCAAAGACGAATCGATTTTTTGGCGCCGCCAACGCGGCGCCGCACTGAACCCACGGCACGCCAAGGCGTGCTGGTAATGACCGAGGACCCAGACATGGATCGTGAAAGACTAACCCACCTGCAACAACTGGAAGCCGAGAGCATCCACATCATCCGCGAGGTGGCTGCCGAATTTGAGAACCCGGTGATGATGTACTCCATCGGCAAGGACTCCTCCGTCATGCTGCACCTGGCCCGCAAGGCCTTCTACCCGGGCAAGATCCCTTTCCCGCTGCTGCACGTGGACACCAACTGGAAGTTCAAGGAGATGATCAAGTTCCGGGACGAGACCGCCGCCAAGTACGGGCTGGATCTCATCGTCCACAAGAACCCGGACGGTCTGGCCATGGACATCAACCCCTTCGTGCACGGCAGTGGCAAGCACACAGACATCATGAAGACCGAGGGGCTCAAGCAGGCGCTCAACAAGTACGGCTTCGATGCCGCCTTCGGTGGCGCGCGCCGGGACGAGGAGAAGTCCCGGGCCAAGGAGCGGGTCTACTCCTTCCGTGACAAGTCCCACCGCTGGGATCCCAAGAACCAGCGGCCCGAGCTGTGGCGCGTCTACAACAGCCAGGTCAACAAGGGGGAGAGCATCCGGGTGTTCCCGCTCTCCAACTGGACCGAGCTCGATATCTGGCAATACATCTACCTGGAAAACATCGACATAGTGCCGCTCTACTTCGCCGCCGTGCGCCCCGTGGTGGAGCGCAGCGGCATCAAGATCATGGTGGATGACGAGCGCATGCCCATAGGCCCGGAAGACGAGGTGAAGCAGGAGCTGGTGCGTTTCCGCACCCTCGGCTGCTACCCGCTGACCGGGGCCATCGAATCCGATGCCACCACCTTGCCGGAGATCATCGAGGAGATGCTGCTGACCACCTCGAGCGAGCGGCAGGGACGGCTCATCGACCACGATCAGGCGGGCTCCATGGAGCAGAAGAAGCGTCAGGGATATTTCTAAGGAATCGACACATGAACAACCACATTCAGACCGCCATCACAGAGCAGGGCATCGAAGCCTACCTGCACGCCCAGCAACACAAGAGCCTGCTGCGCTTTCTCACCTGCGGCAGCGTGGACGACGGCAAGAGCACCCTGATCGGCCGCCTGCTGCACGACTCCCAGCAGATCTATGAAGATCAGTTGAAGGCGCTGGAGTCCGACAGCCAGAAGCTCGGCACCACCGGCGAGAAGCTGGACCTGGCACTGCTGGTGGACGGCCTGCAGGCCGAACGCGAGCAGGGCATCACCATTGACGTGGCCTACCGCTATTTCTCTACCGCCAAGCGCAAATTTATCATCTCGGACACCCCGGGCCACGAGCAGTACACCCGCAACATGGCCACCGGCGCCTCCACCTGCGATCTCGCCATCATCCTGATCGACGCCCGCAAGGGGGTGCTGGATCAGACTCGTCGCCACAGCTTTATCGCCAGCTTGCTCGGCATCAAGCAGTTCGTGGTGGCGGTCAACAAGATGGATCTGGTGGAGTTCAGCCAGCCGGTGTTCGAGCGCATCAGCGCCGAGTACCGCGAGTTCGCCAAGAAGCTCAGCGTCGACACCATCCACATAGTGCCGGTCTCGGCGCTGGACGGGGACAACGTGGTCAACCAAAGCGACAAGCTGGCCTGGTATCAGGGGGAGACCCTGCTCTCCCTGCTGGAAACTGCGGAGGTGGAGCGCGAGCTGGAACGCCATCCGGTGCGCCTGCCGGTGCAGTACGTCAGCCGTCCGAACCTGGATTTTCGCGGCTTCGCGGGGACGCTCGCGGCGGGTATTTTGCGCGTCGGTGACCGGCTGGCGGTGCTGCCGTCCGGTAAAGAGAGCAAGGTGACGCGCATCGTCACCTTCGACGGGGATCTGGAATATGCCCTGCCGGGTCAGGCCATCACAGTCACCTTCGCCGATGAGATCGACATCAGTCGTGGCGATCTGCTGGTGGATGCCGCACGCCAACCCCAGGTGACCCAGAACCTGCTGGCCCACATCGTCTGGATGGGGGAGGAGTCCCTGCAACCGGGCCGGGTCTATGACGTCAAGCTGGCCACCAAGAAGAGCCGCGGTCAGGTGGAGGCCATCCGCCATCGCATCGAGATCAATAAGTTGGGCGAGCTGGCGGCGAGCGAGCTGAAACTCAACGAGATCGGCCTGTGCGAGCTGAGCCTCACCGACCCGGTGGCGTACGATCCCTATACGGATATCCGCGACACCGGCAGCTTCATCCTCATTGACCGGCTGACCAACGTCACCGTCGGCGCCGGAATGATAGTGGAAGGGCTGGCCGCGAAAGTGGTGACTCTTGGTGGCAAAGCGGAGCAGTACAGCGAGTTTGAAATCGAGCTCAACGCCCTGGTGCGCAAGCACTTCCCCCACTGGCAGGCGCTGGCAGTCGGCAACGACAGCGGCAAGCAATAGAGCCTGGTGCCCTCTCCCTCTGGGAGAGGGCAAAAGCCGTAGAGAAGGAATCTGGATGAATAACGTCGTGTGGCATCAGCATGCCGTCAGCAAGCAGAGCCGATCGCAGTTGAAGGCGCAGAAACCGCTGGTGCTCTGGTTTACCGGCTTGTCCGGGGCGGGCAAGTCCACCCTGGCAGGGGCGCTGGAGCAGGCGCTGGCGGCCGAGGGCAAGCACACCTATCTGCTGGATGGAGATAACGTGCGCCACGGCCTCTGTGGTGATCTCGGCTTCGACGATGCGGCCAGGCAGGAGAATATCCGCCGAGTTGGCGAAGTAGCGAAATTAATGGTGGATGCAGGCCTTATCGTCCTGACCGCCTTTATCTCACCGTTTCGTGCCGAGCGGGATCTGGTGAGAAGTCTCTTGGGAGCGGACGAGTTTATCGAGGTATTTGTGGATGCACCGCTGTCCGTCTGCGAAGAGCGCGATCCCAAGGGGCTCTACAAGAAGGCGCGAGCCGGGGAGATCCGTAACTTCACCGGTATCGACTCCGCCTATGAGGCACCGGAGTCTCCTGAAATCCATCTGCTTAACGCCGGCAAGCCGGTGGATGCGTTGGTGGATGAGCTGCTTACCGTCCTACGCCAAAGGGGGCATATCGACTGACATCGATATGGCCTGTCGAGCATCAAGTGTGAGGGGGCGGTTGCCCCCTTTTCATTTCCTCTACCGAGGGTGTGGGGGGATTGATGTGGCTACGCCACATGGGATGCGATGGCATAGCCCTCGAAAGGTTTTCGCCCTACGGGCTGTGGCGAGTGATTTTTCTTTGCATTGCCAAAGAAAAGTCATCAATCGAGTTGTCACCCCCGCCAACCCGACCGCTGCGGCCGCGCCATCATCCCTGATAATGCCTCTGGTTTTGTGTCTTCCCCTCGGCGGATTGGATGAGGAGCCAATATCATGCCCGTCCGATCTTTGAGGGGAGTATTGCTGTTCTTCAGGCCGCAGAGAACTGTGGGTGTCCTAAATTTAGCGGTCAGCATCGATGATGCTTGGCCGTGTTCTTACGTCTCTACTTTTCGATAATTACAGGATGCGCACGATCATTAGGTTGTCCTGGGAATTTTGAATATGAAATCAGGCTACCATTCTGAACGCTTTTCGCACCATAAAGACTATGAACACTGAAGAACACATCGTGATCCCGACCTTTAGCAAATCCACTGTAACCGTTCTGGATTAGTCGATATACAGTCGCTTTATGGCGGCTAGATGTCTGATAGCATAAGTTTTGGCACATTTTAACCAAGCCATCAGCAGTGGGGCGTTTAGCTGGGTCGTACTCTAGACAACTATCGACGATACTTTGAAGCTCGCGACATAAAGGAGCAAACTGAGGATTATCGGTCATGAATGCAGGCCAATCGAGTCGCTCTTGGTTTTTAACGTTCACCGCAGCATCAAGGAACACACCAAAGGGATACTCACCAGCCATCAGCTTGAACATCATTGCACCAATAGACCAGATATCTATTGCACATGTAAGTTGATCACCCTTCTTGCGGAACATCATTTCGGGGGCCATAAATGGTAGTGCGCCTTTTACTGTTCCTGATGTCGAGCGAGTAATATCTCCTGACTGTGCCTCCTCGTTAAATACCTCTTCAGTAAACGTAGCGATACCAAAGTCAGTGATCTTTAACTCCTCAATGCCAGCACTGGAGTCAATCATGATATTGCTAGGCTTCAAATCCCGATGAATGACACCTTGTAGGTGTGAAGCTCGAATCCCCTTTGCTAACAAGTGCAAGGTTCTTGCTGCGAGGTGAGGATCAAGGAAATCACGATGCTGAATTTTATCTTCGAGTGTCTGTCCATTTACAAATTCTTCGATTAGATAAACTTTGCCATTTTCTTCAAAATAGTCGAGAGTCTTAGCGACGTTATGATGGTTAACTTTACCTGCAATTACAGCACTTGCTTGGAAGCGGCGAGTCTTTTGTCCCGGTTGAGGCGTTTTCAAGGCAACTTCACCACCGAGAAAATTATCTTTAGCACGATACACATCTTGCATGCCACCAGCACCGACATGTTCAAGCACTTCGTAGCGCCCACCAAAAAGAGTATTCGGAACAATCATGAAACCACCTCTGGATTAGAAATGTCGAAGGTTACAAAACCTCTGTTTGAACCAGAGCCTAGAGTGATCACTGATGCACCTGGCATTACATATCCAACGCTCACTGGGTCGTTGTTGACCGTAGTGCTGCCTACATACGCAGCTACTTTGAAGTCGTAGCCATCGTATTCGATAGTAATTTCAGCTCCAACACTAGATATAATCTTAGCTCTACGGTTTTGGCTATTGAGTTCCTTGACCTGATCGTCCATCACCATGAGACCTTTGTGCTTATCCTTTAGAAGATGCCTTCTCAACACCTTCTCAACGTCAGCAATGCTTGGCCTGTCAGTTGGTGAATACGCTAAGCATTGTTCTAGAATGTCTACAATGTCAGCATCTAGATTCGGTAGGCACCCTTGCCCCCAGTTTTTGTGTGGTACAGGAAGAGGTGGGTACTGAAGCAGTTCTTTTGGAACACTTGCATTAGCCAGAGCCATTGCGGTGATACCAAAAGCATAGACATCCACTGCTGTAGTGAATTCGACTTTACCTTTCCTCCACAGTTCGGGAGCCATGAAGCCAACGGTACCAATTACACTATTTGTCTTTGCTGCATCTAGTTTTCTAGCAAGGCCAAAGTCAAATACTTTGATTACATCAGAACAGTCACGGCGAATGTTATTTGGCTTGATGTCCCTATGGATAATGCCAGCTGCATGAATATCAGATAGCCCACAAGCAACTTGCCATAGGGTTTCTACCAATCCAACCATATCTGATTGGTAAGCACCATGAGAAAGGTCTTCACCTTGAATGAATTCAAGCACGAGACCTACTTGTTCACCAACATTTACTACATCGTATAACTGAACAACGTGCTTGGAGCGGAGCTGAATCAATGAGCATTGCTCATCAAACAGACGTCGCTGTTCGGAATCGCCTTTCAACAACTTGATGACAACATCTCGTTGCAAATGTTTATCTTTGCAGTACAAGATGTCTCCCATACCACCAGAGTTATTAGTGCCACTGAGTTCATATCTAGTTGGAAGAGTCATCACTAACCTCGCCATTGCCATTATCGACGTCATCAAAAATCGTCATTTTTATTTGTACTTCATCGTCGGGGATCTTTTTATTTATTTTGTTTTTCGATGTGCGACGTTTTCTTCTTTGGTTTTCTTTATTTTCTGCTTTTGATGCGGATTCCAGTTGTTCTTTGTTATCGAATTGTTGCTCTTCGTCTAGTCTTTCGTTCCCTTTAACATCAGCGGAAACAGCGTTAGCAGATTCATCCGCTTCACTAATGTTGGCGGTCTTGTGTGTATTGGTAACGTGCTGATCACTCATCTGGTAAGGAATTTGTTTATCAACAGGAGAGTATCCCCAGATGAATTGCATTGAAGTATATGGATCAGAAACTTTAATTACTGTCGTGTCATCAACATGTTCTTCAAAAGTCAGCAGTTCTAGGTCAACTGCACAGATGGAAGCATTATCAGGGCCACCACACCAGCGAGCTGTTGCGATTAAACGCTCTACGATCTGATTGACTCTGTCCGCATTCTCAACAATGTCTGATAGGGTTTTGGGTTCGATGTAATGCACGCCATCAGTGGTCAGATAAATTTGGCTAACCTCTGACTTCAATGGAGCAACGTGAGGTTTAATTCCTTCACCCATACCGATGAATTGAAGTAGCTCTGTTCCGCTACCGCCAACTGCTTCAGCAAGTGAATCATCAACGCTCAGACGAATAAGCCGATTGAGTACAGAATCTTTGGCATAAATACGACTGTCACCAACGTTTACTGTCACATTCACATCATCGCTACAAAGCAATAGAGCGGATAACGTGCTACCACCTTTACCATTAGCAAATGCGAACACAGCATTGTTTGCAGCCAGAGTTGCTTGAGTGATTGCGTGCTCTGAACCTAGATGGATCGACCCCAACACCGAGTTGAAGAATGTCGAAATGGCTAACTCAGCGGCTTGTTCTCCATCTCTCATGCCACCCATACCATCTACAACGGCGGCAAGGGTATAGAGAGCAGTTGGAGAGCGAAACTTCATAACCGCAGCTCTGTCTTGGTTCTCGGTTCTTTTCACGCCGAGATCTGAAGCAATGGCAATTGCTCCACCGTCGATTGAGAGCAGCCCTCTGCTGAGAACACCTCTAGCAAGATGTTTCTGCAATAGCTCTTGAAACATTATCTTGTCCTATAGCCCACAGATATAACTTAAAAATACAATAACATAGGTATTCATAAATTCATCGTGAACACCTCAAAGAGTTAGCATTGACATCCATCGTCATCAATTATGCCTGTCCATGCTATTTCACCCCCGAATGAGAGCCTCCAGTTTGCTGCTTTATACCTGAGGTTTTGCTCTGGTCTGGGTCATGGCAGACTGCGCCGAGAGATTTCCCAAATGGATATGATATCGAGCTGTGCTAGGGAGGAAAGCGGGATATGCTAGTTTTCTGAGCAAGATCAATAAATTGATAAACATGGGGGTGATGATGGGACGTCTCAGCATCGGCAACGCATCAGAGCAGGGTAATGAAATCGGGGCCGTCACCCTGTTGAGTGCGGTGTCGCGCAGCTGCCATTTAGAAAGCAGCAAGGGCAAGCCGGTGGCGGTGATGGTGAATGAGCGATTGGCCGTCCTGTGTGGTCGGCATCTGATCTAGGGATACTGCCTCAGCCTCATAACGTCGATGGGCCCGTCTCGTGAGAGACGGGCCCATGCTTTTTTGTATTAGCGCACGGTCTTTATAGGGTGTGGTTGGCTTCCTCCATTAAGGCTCAGCGGGCGAGCAGGGCTCGACCACTGGGCTGCGGTTCACTGGCTGCGTGGGGGGAGGGACGTTGCTGGAATTGGCGCACCAGCCGCTCCAGTTCGTTTAATTGCCGCACCAGTGCTATGACGCCCTGCACCGCGTGCTGGCTGCCCAGACTGGAGTCATCCGCGAGGCTCTTGATGTTGAGCACATTGCGGTTGATGTCCATGGTGACCTGGGATTGTTCCTGCACCGCCTGGGCAATCTGGCTGCTGCCGGCGGCCACTTGCAACAAGCGATCGCTTATCTACTGTAGCACGTCGCCGGTGGCGGAGGCTTTGAGCCGGCAACTGGCGGAGAGCTGCTCCCCCTTCTCCATGGCCTGCTCCGCATCCCCGGCACTGCCCTGCAAGAGGCTAATCATCTTCTGGATCTCGCCGGTGGAGGACTGGGTCTTGATGGCGAGCGAACGGATCTCGTCCGCCACCACCGAGAAGCCACGGCCCGCCTCACCGGCCCGGGCGGCCTCGATGGCGGCGTTGAGGGCCAGCAGGTTGGTCTGGTTGGCGATGTTGTTGATCACATCCAGGATGCCGTCGATGGCCCGGCACTGGCTGGCGAGCGTGTTGATCACCCCCTTGGAGGTGACCAGCTCGCTGTGCATCCCTTCCACCGCGGTCATGGTTTCCAGCACGCTGCGGTTGCCCTCCTTGAACAGATCGGCGGTCTCGTCCAACCGGTCGGAGGAGGCGGTCGAGCTGTGAGAGACCTCGCGGATGGATTCCGCCATTTCGGTGATGGCGGTGGCGACCTGGTTGGTCTGCGCCTGTTGCTGCTGCAGGTTGTCGGTGATGGCCTCGGCGTTGTGCAGGTCCGTCTGCGCCGCCCGCAATATCTGCTGGCAGGTTTGCTGGGTGCGGGCCAGCACGGCGTTGAACTCGGCCTGATTCATCCGCATGGCGAGCTCGACGGCGGCCAGGTTGTCGACCCGGCCCGTGTAAAGCAACTGCATCAGCGGGTTGTCGAAGCGGTTGCGGGCCAGCTTGCCGAGTTTGCCGAGGCGCCGGGAGAGGGCGTTGACGACAAGGGCAGCGCCCGCCAGCGGCAGGACGGCTGCGGCCAGCAGCCAACCCGACTCGTGGCGATAGCCCAGTGTGACCATGGCTACCAGGGCAAGCAGCAGGCAGAGGTTGAGGACGAGGGTGTGGGAGAAGGTCGGCAGACGCAGGGCCAGGGGCTGCTTGTCTTCCCTGAGCCGGGCATAGACCCGCTCCGCCCGCTGTTTCAGCTCCCCATCCGGCGCGGTGCGCACGGATTGATACTCCACCACCTTGCCGTTGGCATCCTGAATGGGGGTGACGAAGGCGTTGACCCAGTAGTGATCGCCATTCTTGCAGCGGTTCTTGACCGGTCCCATCCAGCTCTTGTTCTGGCGCAGGTGTGCCCACATGTCGGCGAAGGCCTGGCTCGGCATGTCGGGGTGGCGCACCAGGTTGTGCGGGGCGCCCTGCAGCTCCTCCAGCGCGAAGCCGGCGATCTGGCAGAATTCCTCGTTGGCATAGGTGATGCGACTCTCCAGATCCGTGGTCGAGATCAGGCTCTGATGCTCCGGAAAGAGGCGCTCACGCTGGGTTACGGGTTGATTGACTCTCATAGGGATTCCGACTGGGATTGGGGCTATGAGTCCCGTCTGCAAGCCGTGCACCAGAGTGGCGGGAAAAGCTCAAATAATGGGCTGGACGGGGTTATTCGAAGAAAATTTGTCGGTGGAGGGGAGCGAGCGGGCAGGGGGGCGATGGGCTGCTGAATCGATTCGCTTTTTGGGAGCCGTTTTGGGAATGAAACCCCCGGTTTCGCAATTTGGCAAGCCGTGAAGCGGGAGCCCAGGCGGGCTCCCGACTGGTTCAGGCGGGGATCTCCGGCGCGCTGGCGGGGGGCGTTGTCAGGGTTTCGATCTGCAGGTTGGTCGCCAGCAGGGTCTTCAAGTCCTGCAGGTACTCCTCCAGGGGCGGTTCATCCAGCAGCAGGGCGAGCTCGTTACCCACCGGGGTGAGGCGGTAGTAGAGCAGGGTCAGGCCGCTCTGACGCTGGCGCAGTCGCCAATGCTGGTTGCCAAACGCGAGCTCGACCCCGTCCGCCGGCAGCGGCCCGGATTCGAGCTCCCCCCGGTGCAGCAGCCCCAGATCGAACAGCAGCAGCAGGGCGCTGTAGGGCACCCGGTATTTGCCGAGCCCCATGCGGGTGACCCTGGCACGGCTGAGCAGGCTGGCGCCCTTGTGCATGCCGAGCAGCAGGCGCTGCTCGTCGCTGCCCTCGTAGTGGCAGCAGAGGGCACAGATGCGCTGGAACAGCTGAGCCTCGCGCTGGGTCATCTCCTTGAGGGTGCTGAGGGCCCGGATGGAGAAGCGACCGGGGGTCGCCACTTCGAGCGCGAAGATCCGCCCCCACAGCTGCTGCATGGGCACCATGCTGATCTCCTCGGCCAGCTGCAGGAAGCGGGTCAGCCAGTCGCTGTCCATCTCGCCACCGGCGGCCGTCTCCTCGCAGTGGCGCGCCGCCATCACCATGATGGATTCCAGATTGCGCTGACGGGCGGCCTGATCCGCCAGCTGGCGGAAGGTGGCGCGCTGCTCGAAGGTGCTGTCGCTGTTGCGGGTCAGCATGCCATCGATGTTGCGGCTGCGGGCCAGGCGTAGGGTCTGCTCCTGACTGCTCAGAATGGAACTCTCTTTCTTGGGGGGCGGGAGATCGGCCATGCTGGCTCCGTGATGGCAGGGGTGGATCAGGCTGGTATTCAATGTTACCCCAAGCAGCCAAACGAGCAATCCCTCAGGCGGGGCTGGGCCCCCGATGTGCAGGCCCGATAACAAAATGGCCTCCCAAGGGAGGCCATTTTGGCAATCAATGAGATCAGGGTTTACTCCTCGTAGACGCTGACCTCGGTCGCCTCCATGGAGTAGGAGGCGGTGGCCATCTCGTGGCTGGAGCTGATGGTGCGCATCTTGCCCTTCACCCAGATGGCGTCCCACAGATCGTCCACCGGTGCGCCTTTGGGGTAGCTCACGTAGATCACCTGGTTGGTGGGGGGCGGCGGCACGTGGATGCAGGCGCCGAAGTAGGGCACCAGCAGGAAGGCGGTGATCTTCTTGGCGTCTCCCTCCAGCGGCACCACGAAGCCCGGGATGCGCAAGTCCTGGTTGTCCAGCTTCTTGTTCACCCCGCCGACCGGCTGCGGCACCGAGGCCAGGTTGCCGTCGTGGCTGACCTGGGGCGGCGGCAGCAGCTTTTCACCCTCTGGAATGAGCACATCCCAGTCGATTGTCTTGTAATCCACGGCATGGGCAGGCAATGCCAACACACCCAGCAGCAGCGCCAGCATTCTCCACATCGTCATCTTTCCTTTGGTCATCGTCATATCCGGATACTCATGCCATCGCTCAGGCTGTAGCGGTACGCGCGGGCGGCGGGCAGCAGCCCGATCACCATGCCCGCCAGCCACACCAGTCCCAGCAGTTGCCATTCGTAGGCGCTTGGCAGGCCGAGGCCAAGTTGCAGGCCATAGTGGCTGAGCAGCCAGGGGGTGGCAAGCAGTTGTCCGAGGTAGAGCACCCCGACCCCGAGGGCGATGCCGAGGGTGGTGAGGGCCATGGCCTCCAGCGCCAGCAGCAGGAACAGGTGGGACGGACCGGCGCCGAGGGAGCGCAAGATGGCGAGCTCACGGCGCCGTTCGTTGAGCCCCGCCAGCAGGGTGGTCAGCATGCCGATGAGGCCGGCCACCACCACGAAGCCGGCGATGACGGTGAGCGCCGTCTCCATCACGCTCATCATGCCCCACAGCTCCTGCAGGGCGGCTCCCGGCAAGATGGCCATCAGGGGTTCACCCGTGTAGGTGTTGATGCCGCGCTGCAGCTGGAACGCCAGGATCCGGTTGCTCAGGCCCACCATAAAGGCGGTGATGGTCTTGGGGGTGAGATCCTGGGCCAGCGCCTGCTTGGCGGTGACGTTCTTGCTGTGGCGACCGGTGTCCCAGCCGAGGTGGATGGCCTCGATACCGGCCAGCGGCACGTGCACGGTGCGATCGACCGGCGTGCCGGTCGGCGCCAGTATCCCCACCACCTTGAACGGCAGGTTATCGTGCTGGCTGAAGGAGGTGTTGCCGGCGCCGTGGGCGATGACGATGGACTGATCCAGCTTGTAGCCGAGCTTCTCGGCCACCTGGGCGCCGAGCACCGCCTCGAACGGCGTCTCGAATGGGCGGCCTTCCCGCATTTGCAGGGACTGCTGCTGGCCATATTTCAGGTGGCGGAAGTAGTCGCCGTTGGTGCCGAGCACCCGGAAGCCCTTGTGGGAGTCACCGAGGGAGAGGGGAATGGTCCAGGCGATGCCGGGGCGCTGCTTGATGGCCTGATAGGTGTCCCAGCCGACGTTGTTGGTGGGGTTGCCGATGCGAAACACCGAGTAGAGCAAGAGGTTCACCTGGCCGGAGCGGGCGCCGACGATGAGATCGGTGCCGGAGACGGTGTTGGCGAAGCTCTCGCGCGCCTCGGTGCGCACCCGCTCCACCCCGAGCAGCAGGGTGACGCTGATGGCCACGGCCAAGAGGGTGAGCCCGGCGGTGAGGCGGCGGGCCCAGAGACTTTGCAGGGCGAGTTTCAGCATGGCGACCTCCGCATCCTGGATGGCTGGCAGCCTGCCTGTACGGGCGCGCGTGGGCAGAGGTTCTGGTTAGCAGATCTCATCATGCCGCCCTCCGGTTGAGCTGTTGCAGGTTTTCCACCCGGGGGAAGAGGGGCTCGAGATAGGGGTCGTGACTGACGAAGATGAGGGTCGAGCCCTGTTTGTCGCACTCCTCGAACAACAGCTTGATGAAGGCGGCCCTGTTGTCGGTATCGAGCGCCGAGGTGGGCTCGTCGGCGATCACCAGGGGCGGGGAACCTATCAACGCCCGAGCGGCGGCGACCCGCTGTTGCTGGCCGATGCTCAGGGCATGGACCGGCCTGTGCAGCGCCTCGTCCGGCAGCTGCAATTCTCCGAGAAGGCGGCGGGCTTCCTGTTCTGGAGTACCGCGCAGGCGGGATCGCTTCTCCCGGGAGAAGCTGAGTGCCGTAGTGACATTGTCCAGCACGGATAAAAAAGGCAGCAGATTGAACTGCTGGAAGATGTAACCCAGATTGGCCGCCCGGAAGTGATCACGGGCACGGCCGGAGAGCTGGGCCAAGGGTTGGCCCAGCACCTCCAGGGTGCCGTGGTTGGCGGTCTGGATCCCGGCAAGCAGCCCGAGCAGGGTCGACTTGCCGGAGCCCGAAGGCCCCTTGATAAACACCCGCTCCCCTTGCGCGATACGCAGGGCGGGCAGATCGAGTACAGCCTCACCACCTGGCCAGGCGAAGGCCAGATCGCGGATCTCAACCACGGCTTTTGTCATGGGATCACCAGCTCAGCTTGTAGGCGGACGGGGTCAGCTCGGCGGCGGTCTGACCGGTGGGCAAGATGCCCTGCACGCTCAGCTTCTCCAGGCTCGGGTAGACGGTAAAGAGGGTGGCCTCCAGCCCGGTCAGCTTGGCCGGGGCCGCGCAGGTGTAGGTGTACATGGCGCCCATATCGGCGTGGCCGGTGTCGGTGTGACCTGCCTCATCGTGGTGGTGTTCATCCTTGGCGCCGTCAGACTTGTCATGGTCATGGTCATGGTCATGGTCATGGTCATGGTCATGGTCATGATCGTCCTTGGGGGCATTGAGCTCCTGCTGGGTCAGGGTGCAACCGGCGGCGGGATCGAAGCGGAACAGGGCATCCGGCTGCTTGAGCTGGGTCATTGCCTTGGCATATTGCGCCTTCTCCGCATCGTTCTTGGCGGCGTGTTCGAAGCCCACCAGATCGGCGGCGGGGGCCTGCAGCTCTATCATCAGCTGGTTGCCATCGAGCACCAGATTGAGGTGGCCGTGACCATGCTCGTGGGCACCGTGACCGTGACTCTCGTGTTCATCGTGATTCGCTTGTGCGCCAAAGGCGGCGGCCGCCAGCAACAGGGTGACTGCTTTCATCGTGATTCCTTTTAAAACCATTGATCGTTAAGGGAAATGTTTAAATGGTGAAACGCTGAAGCAGGGGAGGGGCACGGATGCTGTAGTGAGGGGTATCCAGACTCGAGACGCGGGTGATCTCGCTGGAGAGGGGTTGGTAGGCGACAAAGGGGTGGGCTGGGGCAAGGGAGTTGGGGGTCAGGGCCAACTTGCCATCCAGGTGGAGGGCGCAGATGAGGCAATGGTGGCTGTGATCGGGCAGATCAGCTTCCAGCGGATGCTGTGCCAGTGCCGGTTGCAACCACAACCAGCCCAGCAGCAGCAACCAGATTTTCAGCTTGGTACGACCCATAGACCCTTTTGGAAAGGGCGCCATCAGCGCCCCTTCTCTCTGATTCAGAGATGGGACTTGATGAGCCCCATCACCTTGGTGATGTCGGTGGCATCGAGCTGGCCATCTTTGGCGAACAGCACCTTGCCTTCTTTATCCAGCAGTACGATGGCCGAACTCTCCGGCGCGAGCGCCCAGGCATTACGGGCCATGCCCTTGGCATCCAGTATCAGCGCGGACCAGGGGAACTCTTTCTTGGTGTCTTCGGCACTGCTCTTCACGAAGCCGGAGGTTCCCCAGATGGCGTCATTGCTGTTGATGATGGTGACCGTCTGGTACTGATCGTGGGGCAGTTTGGCCGCCTTGATCGCCTCGATCATGGGGGCATTGAGCTCCTTGGCACTGGAGCGACCCGCGATGTGCTGGATCAGAAATACCTTGCCGGTCAGCACCTGGCTCTGCCACGGCTGGTAGCTGATCTCTTTGTCCTTCAGCACCAGCTCACCCTTGTCACTGATATTGACCAGCGGCACTTGGGCGGATTCCTTGATGTTGTGGGCCATGACCAGGCTTGGCAGCAGCGCCAGAGTAAGTACGAGATGTTTCATCCTGATGACACTCCTTTGTTATGTTATAACGATTTTATGATTGAGGGAATGGGGTAGTACTCATCCTAAACTGATCGGATGTGTTTAAAAAGTGTTAAATAAAATCGCAAATGATCAGGCGATGCTGCGTGTCAACGCAGAACGCTGGCTGGCGAGGGCGGCTAGAATGGCATGCGGCAGTTAATAATCAACCCGTTATTAACTGGTTTGAGGAGTCAAAGTCAGTAGAGCGGTTCGCTGACCAGCGGGATCTGGGCCATGGTCATCTGCTGGGCCAGCAGGGGGGAGCCGGTCAGCAAGACGTGGCGCTGATTGTCGATCACCACGGTATCCCCCTTCAGTCCGCTGTCGGCCGTGATGGCGAGCCAGGCTGGGGAGACGCTGCCGATGCTGATGTTCGGGTAGATGATGCTGAGCATATATTGCGGCGCCAGCTCGGCCAGCAGGCTGGCCATCAGCAGCGCCTTCTCGTCGCTGTCGGCCTTGTTGTCCTGCAGCGCCTGCAAGGGCGGGGCGAAGTGGTCCATCTGTTCCGGTGGGGTGGGGATGGCGTTCAACCACTCCTGCAGCAGGTTGATGCTGGTGGCCAGATCCTTGGCCGAGAACTGCTGGGCAAGCGGCTTCAGATCCCCCTTGAATTGATAGAATAACTGGGAATAATTGGGTCTCACACAGGGCAGTTTACGATTGGCCGGATGAACGCAGGGCAGCACCCGCATCTGGTAGAAGGCATCTTCCTGATACTGCTGATAGGCCTGCCAGAACTGGGTCGACTCCAGGCTGTTGTCGTGCAGGGTAAACGCCTGCTCCAGGTTGCGGAATTTGGTGGCGGTTTCGGGGCTGCTCTGATTGATCTGGTTGATGCTGCTGTAAAGCCGCGGGCTGATGTAGGAGTAGAGCGTCTCCAGCGGAAAGTTGAGGGAGGTGTCGATCAGCGTCATCTCGTGACGACTGGCGGAGATGACGCGCTCATCCGTGCTTAGCTGCAGGTGTTTCTGCTGGCCGTCGGCAGACTGCCATTGCCAGCTGAAGTTGACCTCGTGGGCGGCGGCTGAGCTAAGTGCCAGACTCCACAGCAGAGCTTGTGCCAGTTTCATGATGCTGCATCCTGCGCCGGGTAATACTAAACAACTAGGTTAGGCGGCAGAATTTGGATTGTTCCAATTGCACATAAGTTGGTAATGATTTGATAAGGCTTTAAATTTAATTTTGAAAATAAGTCACACGGGGAACCACCATGAAAGCTGTCGCCACCTTCTTTCTGCTATCGCTCTCGTTGCCGGCGGCAGCGGGTCAGGTTTTCGTCAATCAGGGCATGTCCACGGCCGACACCTTTGCCCTGCGGGATCAGCTGGCGCGGGAACATGAATGGCAGGAGTGGCTGCGTTTCCAGCAGGCGGTCAAGTGGCTGGAGGTGTTGCCGGTCAACTGCGATCTGGTGGGGGGCACGGGTGGGGATTACCGCTGTGGTGACAGCTACTATCGCCCCTATCGGCAGAATGGGCGCGACCTCTATATCCAGGGGGATCCGCCGGGCTCACGTTCGCAAAGTCACATAAAAAAGGCGCCATGAGGCGCCTTTTTTGCGAGGGATACGCTTACTTGGCGGCAGCGTAACGCTCGGCGGAGGTGACGATCTCGGCTTCGGCGGCAGCCTTGTCGCCCCAACCTTCAACCTTGACCCACTTACCTGCTTCCAGCTCTTTGTAGCGCTCGAAGAAGTGCTGGATCTGGGCTTTCAGCAGCTCGGGCAGATCGTTCACATCTTTGATGTGATCGTATTGCTTGGTCAGCTTGGAGTGCGGCACGGCCACGATCTTGGCATCTTCGCCAGACTCGTCGGTCATCTTCAGCACGCCGACCGGGCGGCAGCGAATGACGGAGCCAGCCAGCAGCGGGTAAGGGGTAGGTACCAGCACGTCGACCGGATCCCCATCCAGAGACAGGGTGGCGTTCACGTAGCCGTAGTTGCACGGGTAGAACATGGGGGTGGACATGAAGCGGTCAACGAAGATGGCACCGCTGTCCTTGTCGACTTCGTATTTGATCGGATCGGCATTCTGCGGGATCTCGATGATGACGTAGATGTCGTCGGGCAGGCTCTTGCCAGCCGGTACCAGGTTCAGGCTCATGACGTTTCCTTTGAGTGTTTGAGTCAAGTTTGCAGGCCGATATTATAGCGATGTCGCATCAAATGACCATATTTCGAGGGCAGTGCGACAGAGTTGGCTGCAGCCGGTCAGCTTGGGTCTGCCAAATTGGCGCCATCTTGCTAGAATGCTCGCTCTCTCTACAGGAACGGGAAGCGGTATGCATATTCACATCCTCGGTATCTGCGGCACCTTCATGGGCGGCGTCGCCGTGCTGGCCAAGCAGCTGGGTTATAGAGTCACGGGCTCCGATGCCAACGTCTATCCCCCCATGAGCACTCAGCTCGAGCAACAGGGCATCGAGTTGACCGAAGGCTATGACCCGTCCCAGCTCGATCCGGCGCCGGATCTGGTGGTGGTCGGCAACGCCATGAGCCGTGGCAACCCTTGCGTGGAATATGTGCTGGATCGCAACCTGCCTTATATCTCGGGCCCGCAGTGGCTGCTCGAGCATGTGCTGAAAGATCGCTGGGTGCTGGCCGTGGCGGGCACCCATGGCAAGACCACCACCGCCAGCATGCTGGCCTGGGTGCTGGAGTACGCCAAGCTGGAGCCCGGTTTCCTCATCGGTGGCGTGCCGGGCACTTTCCCGGTTTCCGCCCGCCTGGGGGACGCCCCCTTCTTCGTCATCGAGGCGGACGAGTATGACTGCGCCTTCTTCGACAAGCGCTCCAAATTCGTGCACTACCATCCGCGCACCCTGATCATGAACAACCTGGAATTCGACCACGCGGACATCTTCCCGGATCTCGCCGCCATCCAGCGCCAGTTCCACCACCTGATGCGCACCGTGCCGAGCAATGGCCGGGTGCTGTTCCCCCAAGCCGATCACAACCTCAGGGTCGTGCGCGAGATGGGCTGCTGGAGCGAGGTGGAGCTGGTGGGTCAGGACGACGCCAAGTGGAAGGCGGTCAAGCTGGCGGACGACGGCTCCGCCTTCGAGGTGTGGCTGGACGGCGCCAAGCAGGGCGAGGTGCACTGGGAGTGCATCGGCGAACACAACGTCAGCAATGGCCTGATGGCCATCGCCGCCGCCCGTCATGCCGGTGTCATGGTGGAGCACGGGATCAAAGCTCTGTGCCAGTTCAAGTCGCCGAAACGGCGGATGGAGCTCAAGGGTGAGGTGGCGGGGATCAGCGTCTATGACGACTTCGCCCACCACCCGACCGCCATCGACACCACACTGGGTGGCCTGCGTGCCAAGGTGGGCAAGGCCCGCATCCTGGCAGTGCTGGAACCACGCTCCAACACCATGAAGCTCGGGGTGCACAAGCAGGAGCTGGCCGCCTGCTTCGACGGCGCCGACGAGGTGTTCTTCTTCCAGCCGTCCAACATCGGCTGGGATCTGGGGGAGGTCACTGCCCACATGCGCCGTCCGGCGACCGTGTTCGGCGAGCTGGATGCCCTGATCGAGCGGCTGGTGGCCGAGAGCCGTCCGGGCGATCATATTCTGATCATGAGCAACGGCGGTTTTGGCGGCATTCACGACAAGCTGCTTGCCCGCCTCCAGCAAAAGATCGCGAACTAGCATGGATAAACAGATCACTCTGGCGCTGACGGGCGCCTCCGGCGCTCCTTATGCCCTGCGGCTGCTCCAATGTCTGGTACAAGCCGATTATCGGGTCTATCTGCTGGCCTCCTCGGCCGCCCGGGTGGTGCTCAAGACCGAGCAGCGGGTGGATTGGCCGGGGTCACCCAAGGAGCTGTCCGCCTACCTCTGTCGCCAATATGGCGCAAAAGAAGGGCAGATAGTGGCCTGCGGCAAGGAGGAGTGGTTCTCGCCGGTGGCCTCGGGCTCGGCGGCGCCGAAACAGATGGTGGTCTGCCCCTGCTCCATGGGCACCGTCTCCGCCATTGCCAACGGCGCCTCCGACAACTTGCTGGAGCGGGCGGCGGATGTGGTGATCAAGGAGCGCGGCCAGCTCATCCTGATGCCACGGGAGAGCCCCTTCTCCGCCATCCATCTGGAGAACATGCTGAAACTGGCGCGGCTAGGGGTGACCATCATGCCGGCGGCGCCTGGTTTTTATCACGAGCCCAAGAGCATCGAGGATCTGGTGGACTTCATGGTGGCGCGGATCCTCGACCATCTGGGGATAAAGCAGGATCTGACCCAACGCTGGGGTTATGCCCAGCCCTGAGCCGGGTAGAGGGCAGACAAACAAAAGCGGCGCCGACCTGAACAGTCCGGCGCCGCTTTTTATTGGCGAGGCGGGTTATGCAGCCTGAATGGGGGCCGTCACATATTTGAACAGAAAATCGGTCACCTCTTCCCGGGACGGGCGTTGAGGTTGATTGATCATCTGCATCATGACATAGCCAAACCCGGTCAGGGAGCGGGCCAGATCCTGCGCCGACAGCACGCTCTGGATCTCGCCACTGTCCATGGCGGCTTGCAGGTGGGGCGCGATGCGTTCCAGCGCCTTGTCCAGCAAGCGGGTATAGCGAGGCCATACCTCTTCGCGTACCGATGAGCTCCACTCCAGCCAGATACTGGCGTGGTCTGGCTGATCATAGGCCGCATCGACAAACATCTTCACGTGGCGGTGGATGCTGTCCCTGACTGGACCCTGGCCACTGTATGCCTGCTCGAGGATCTGTTGCACAAAGCCTTCGATCTCGGCCAGTACTTCATCGACCAGTTCTTCACGGGTGTTGAAGTAGTTGAACACGGTCGCGACCGATACCTTGGCCTGCTCGGCAATCTCGGCATGCCCCGCACGGCCGATGCCGCGACGGGAGAACACCTCGATGGCACATTCCATCAATTGATCACGGCGAGCCTCCGGCGAGAGCCGGGTCCGACGTCTTATTTCTGCGCGTGGTTCCATAGTTTTTTCATCTAATAGTTATTGATTATGGTGTTTATAGTATTGTCACCGATAATGCCAAAAGGCTCGCTAACTCTATCAATTAAAATAAGCCGATAAAAGCATCACGTATGCCTGACGCCCTCCGGTTGGAATGGTAGAATCTTCGGTTTTGATGTTAATGAACGGCCAATAACCCTTTGGCCATTAATGGAGTATGTGATGAAACACATTGTCGAGGTGATGATCTCCGAGGCCGACGTGGCCGCCCGGATCGCCAAACTGGGTGAAGAGATCACCGCCCGTTACCAGGGTTCGGATGAAGTGGTCATGATCGGCCTCTTGCGCGGCTCCTGCGTCTTCCTGGCCGATCTGTGCCGTCAGACCCAGCTGCCCGTCACCCTGGATTTTATGACCGCCTCCAGCTATGGCTCCGGTATGCACAGCACCCGTGACGTGCGCATCCTCAAAGATCTGGATGATGACATCAAGGGCAAGGATATCGTGATCGTCGAAGACATCATCGATACCGGTTACACCCTCAACAAGGTGCGCGAGATCCTCTCCCTGCGTGAACCCAAGTCCCTGGCCATTTGCACCCTGCTGGACAAACCGTCCCGCCGTGAAGTACAGGTGCCGATAGACTGGGTAGGCTTCGCCATTCCGGATGAATTCGTGGTGGGTTGTGGTATCGACTACGCCCAGAAATATCGTAACCTGCCGTTCATCGGCAAGGTTGTTCCGCAAGAATAAGCAAGGCTCGGAAGTGGCAAAGGCAGTATGGTGGTCCGCCATCACTGTCAGCAGGCGGCCTTGGCCGCCTTTTCTGTCTCGAGATGGGCGCATCATCCATCACAGGGGTTGCAATGAACGCATTGGAAATCACCGGCCTGAAAAAGACCTATCAGGGGGGCGTCGAAGCCCTTAAGGGCATCGATCTCAGCGTCAAGCAGGGGGACTTCTTCGCCCTGCTCGGTCCGAACGGGGCGGGCAAGTCCACCACCATCGGCATCATCAGCTCGCTGGTGAACAAGAGCGCCGGCAAGGTGAAGGTGTTCGGCTACGACATCGATGGCCAGCTGGAGCAGGCCAAGGCCCAGCTCGGTCTGGTGCCGCAGGAATTCAACTTCAGCATGTTCGAGAAGGTGAGCCAGATCATCACTCACCAGGCCGGCTTCTACGGCGTGCCGAGCGGCGAGGCCAAGGTGCGCGCCGAAAAGTACTTGCGCCAGCTCGATCTGTGGGACAAGCGCGACATGCCGGCCCGCACCCTCTCCGGTGGCATGAAGCGCAGGCTGATGATAGCCCGTGCCCTGATGCATGAACCCAAGCTGCTGATCCTGGATGAACCGACTGCGGGGGTGGACATCGAGATCCGCCGCTCCATGTGGCAGTTCCTGCAACAGCTCAACGAGCAGGGCGTCACCATCATACTCACCACCCACTATCTGGAAGAGGCGGAGATGCTGTGCCGCAACATCGGCATCATCGACAAGGGCCGTCTCATCGAGAACACCAGCATGAAGAACCTGCTGGGCAAGCTGGGGCGGGAGACCTTCATGCTGGACCTGGCCCCGGGATCGGCCATGCCGAACGTGCCTGAATTCCAGGGCCGCATGCAGGATGAACGTACCCTGGAGGTGGAGCTGGACAAGAGCCAGTCCCTCAACAGCCTGTTCGAACAGCTCTCGGCCCAGGGGGTGCAGGTGCAGAGCATGCGCAACAAGGCCAACCGGCTGGAAGAGCTGTTCGTCAATCTGGTGGAAGAGGGCCGCAAGGCATGAAGACCAACCCTAATTGCATCACCCTGGTGGAAGAGAGTCACAGCGCATGAACGCCAACACCTATTACATCGCCTTCAAGAGCATCCTGACCAAGGAAGTGGTCCGCTTCACCCGGATCTGGCTGCAGACCCTGGTGCCACCGGCCATCACCATGAGCCTCTACTTCGTCATCTTCGGCAACCTTATCGGGTCGCGTATCGGTGACATGGGGGGCTTCAGCTACATGGAGTTCATCGTGCCCGGCCTCATCATGATGTCGGTCATCACCAACGCCTACTCCAACGTCGCCTCCTCCTTCTTCAGCGCCAAGTTCCAGCGCAACGTGGAGGAGCTGCTGGTGGCGCCGGTGCCGAACTACGTCATCATCGCCGGCTATGTAGGCGGCGGCGTGGCCCGTGGACTCTGCGTTGGCCTCATCGTCACTCTGGTGTCGCTGTTCTTCGTGCCGCTGCAGATCCACCATTTGTTCAGCGTCTGCTTCACCGTACTGCTGACCGCCATCCTGTTCTCCCTGGCAGGGCTCATCAATGCGGTGTTCGCCAAGACCTTCGACGACATCAGCATCATCCCGACCTTCGTGTTGACGCCGCTCACCTACCTTGGCGGGGTCTTCTACTCCATCAGCCTGTTGCCCCCCTTCTGGCAGGGGGTCTCCCAGGTGAACCCCATCATCTACATGGTGAACGCGTTCCGTTACGGCTTCCTCGGCATCTCGGACGTGCCGCTCGGCACCGCCTACCTCATCATCATCGGCTTCATCGTGGTGTTCTACGCCCTGGCCTGGTGGCTCATCTCCCGTGGCACCGGCCTGCGGCACTGAGTATTCGAACCATGAAAAAGGCGCCTACGGGCGCCTTTTGTTTTGTGGACGTAATGGAGTCAGAGGACGGGGGCGTCGTAGGCTTCGGGCTCGTCGCTGTAAACGCAGACGTTCCATTTGGCCGCCAGGCCGTCATCGGCGAGGCAGTAACGCTCGAAGAAGGCCTTGATCTCGGCCCGCTGACAGTGGGCCTCGAAGCTCGCCATGTCGCGCCAGACCTCGTTGAACACGATGGGGAAGCTATCCCCTTCGGCGAAGGGGCTCGGGATGCGGCGGGTGACTATGTATTGCTGGCAGCCATCCTCGCGCAGGGTGTTGGGCTCCAGTCCCTGCAACACCTGGAACAGCGCCTGCTCCTGACCGGCCTTGGGCTGGAACTGGGCGATGCAATAAACCTTCTTGGACATCTCTTTCTCCTTGTCGGGACCTGTCAGGCCCCGAGCGTGACCACACAATTGTCGATGAGGCGGGCCTTGCCCAGATAGGCGGCCATCAGGATCACCAGCCGCTCGCTGGCCTCGGTGGCGGATTCGAGCGTATCGGCATCGACGATGTCGATGGCGTCGGTCCTGAAGCCGGCGTTATCGAGGCGCTGACTGGCCTGGGCCACCAGGGAGGGCAGGTGGTGATCCCCGGCCTCAATCTGCTCGGCTATCCAGTTCATGGTGCGTGCGAGCTCGGGGGCCAGCGCCCGCTCGCTCTCGGTGAGGTAGCCGTTGCGGGAGGAGAGCGCCAGCCCGTCCTCGGCCCGCACGGTCGGCACGCCGACGATCTGGACCGGCATGGCCATGTCGGCCACCATCTTGCGGATCAGCGCCAACTGCTGGTAATCCTTCTGACCGAAGCAGGCCACGTCCGGCTGCACCAGATTGAACAGCTTGGTGACGACGGTGCTGACGCCGCGGAAATGGCCGGGGCGCAGCGCGCCCTCCAGCAGGCCGGAGAGGCCGGGCACCTCCACGAAGGTCTGGCTGGCCAGCCCATGGGGGTACATCAGCTCCGGGGTCGGGGTGAACACCAGATCCACCCCGGCGGCGCGCAGGGCGGCGCAGTCCTGTTCCAGGGTGCGCGGGTAGTTGGTGAGATCCTCGGCCTTGTCAAACTGCAGGGGGTTGACGAAGATGCTGACGACCACCTTCTCACCGTGGCTGCGGGCCTCGTTGACCAGGGTCAGGTGGCCCTGATGAAGATTGCCCATGGTGGGCACGAATGCGATGGCACGGCCTTCGCGACGCCATTGATTGATCTGCTCACGCAGCGCGACGGGATTATTAACGACCAACATCAAGAGTTCACCTTCAGATACTTCAAAGAGAGACAAAATCGACCAGTTAAGAATGACGAAGCGGGGGCCTATGCCCCCGCTATTGCCCTGAGGCGTGCAATCAGTTGAAGCAGTGTTCGGGGCCGGGGAAGGTGCCCTCGCTGACCTGCTTCACATAGAGGCGGATGGCGGCATGCATGTCACCGGTCTCGGCCAGGAAGTTCTTGGTGAACTTGGGCACATAGCCGGAGGTGATGCCGAAGGCATCGTGCATGACCAGGATCTGGCCATCGGTGGCGGGGCCGGCCCCTATACCGATCACCGGGATGCGCAGCGCCTTGGTGATGCGATCGGCCAGGGCAACTGGCACGCATTCGAGCACCAGCAGCTGGATACCGGCAGCTTGCAGCTCGAGCGCATGGCGATACATTTCCTGGGCCTGGAACTCGTCGCGACCCTGGATCTTGAAGCCACCAAACACGTGCACGGATTGCGGTGTCAGGCCGAGGTGACCGCAGACCGGCACGCCGTTACGCGTCAGGTGGCGGATGCTGTCACACAGCCAGTCGCCCCCTTCCATCTTCACCATGCGGGCACCGGCGGCCATCAGGCGGGCGGCATTCTGGTAGGTCTGCTCGGGGGTGGCGTAGCTCATGAACGGCATGTCGCTGACCACCAGCGCCTTGCTGGTGCCACGCACCACGCAGCGCGTGTGGTAGACCATCTCATCCATGTTGACGCCCAGGGTGTCTTCACCTCCCTGCAGCACCATGCCGAGGGAATCACCGATGAGCAGCACCTGAGCGCCTTCGTCGTCGAACAGCTTGGCGAAGCTGGCATCATAGGCGGTGATGGCGGTGATTTTTTGCCCGTCCTGCTTCATTTTCAACAGGCTGGTGGTGGTTATCTTGCTCATAACGTTGCTCCTACTCCTCTACTCACCCGTGGCGCAGGCAAGGATCGCGAGACCATTGCGCGGGCAGCGGGCAACCAGTTCGGTGAGTGGGGTGCCGTAGGGCAGCACCAGGGCGGGTGCGAGCTCGGCAAGGGGGAGCAGGACAAACTCCCGCTCCTTCATGCCGTAGTGGGGAACGGTCAGGCGTTCATGCTGGATGACTTGCTCGCCGTACAGCAGCAGATCCAGATCCAGGGTTCTTGGCCCCCAACGCTCGTCCTTGCGCACACGTCCCTGTTCCAACTCGATTTTCTGCAGTTGATCCAGCAAGGCGAGGGGGCCGAGCCGGGTATGAAGTCGCACCACGGCATTGACGTAGTCCGGCTGGTCCGCAGGGCCCATGGGGCGGCTGCCGTAAAGTTGCGAGGCCTGTTGCAGCTCGGATTCCGGCAGCATCGCCAGGGCAGCGATGGCACGCCGGGCCTGGGCAATGGGATTGCCCAGGTTGGAGCCGATGGCAACGAAGGCCTCGATCATCAGAGTATCACTCGGCCGCTTTCGGTTTGCGGCGGCGGGGGCGACGGCGATTGCGGCTGTTGGTGCCACGTTTCTCACCGTCCCCGCTGTGCGGCTCAGCCGCCGGGGCGCGTTCACCGCTCGCCGGGCGACGGGTCGCTTCCCGTTGCAGCTGCGGGCGCACATCCGGATTGGAGGCCACGTAGCGCTCCCACCAGCTGGCAAGCTCGCCGAGGCCCCGTTCGACCCGGTTGCGCAGCAACAGGAAGTCAAAGGCCGCACGGAACTTCGGATGCTCCATGGCGCGCTCGGGGTGACGACCCTGGCGACGGGTCAGTCGCTGTTGCAGCGCCCAGATGTCCCGCACGTCCGTGGTGAAGCGGCGCGGCACGGCGATGATCCGTACCTGGGCGTCCAGCACCTCGTTGATGGCCAGCATGAAGGCATCGTGCCAAGGCAGGCCGCTCTCGTTTTCCAGCACCCGGGCACGGGCCTCGACGGCGCCCCACAGCAGGGTGGCGTAGAGGAAGGCCGGGTTGACCCGCTTGTCTTCACGGACCCGGTTGTCGGTGTCCATCAGCGCCTGCTCGATGAACTGCTCGAACGGCGAGCTGCCGTGCGGGGTGAGCAGGGCGGCGACCTGCGGGAACAGCGGCTGGAACAGCCCGTATTCCCTCAGCAGTTTGTAGGTCGCGAGGCCATCGCCGGCCAGGAACAGCTTGAGGGTCTCCTCAAACAGGCGCGCGGCCGGGATGTCCTGCAGCAGCGGCGCCAGCTCCTTGATGGGGGCGGCGGTGCGCGGGCTGATGGTCATGTCCAGCTTGGCGGCGAAGCGCACGGCACGCAGCATCCGCACAGGATCTTCCCGGTAGCGTGTCTCGGGGTCACCGATCAGCTCCAGCTTGCGCTGGGCGAGATCCTCGATGCCACCCTCGAAGTCGTGCAGGGTGAAGTCCTTGGCACTGTAGTAGAGGGCGTTGACGGTGAAGTCGCGGCGCTCGGCATCTTCTTCGATGGTGCCGTAGACGTTGTCACGCAGCAGCATGCCTTCATCAGACTGGGCCGACACGTGCTTGCTGGTATTGACCTGATGGTGGTGACCACGGAAGGTAGCCACTTCGATCACGTCACGACCAAAGACGATGTGGGCCAGGCGGAAACGACGGCCGATCAGGCGGCAGTTGCTGAACAACGCCTTGATCTGCTCCGGCGTGGCATCGGTGGCGATGTCGAAATCCTTTGGCGTTCTCCCGAGCAGAATATCCCGGACGCCACCACCCACCAGGTAGGCTTCGTAGCCCCCCTTGTTCAGGCGGTAGAGCACCTTGAGCGCATTCTCGCTGATCTCTTTGCGCGAGATGGGGTGCTGGTCACGGCTCAAGGTTCGGCGTTGACCGGCGACACGGGCTGGAATGGGAGACTCCATCGACTGCTCGCCGTCTTCCTTGCCGAGCACCTTGCGGCAAAAGTTTGCGATCTGGGAAAAAATGGTACACCTCTTCATGACTTCAAATTGACGGGAGGCCAAAAAATAGCGGCCTATCATAGCTCAGCCCTGACCAAATGAGAAACGATGCGGTCTGCTCACTTGGTTTGGACCTGCCTGCCTAAGAAATTGAGCGGTCTATTTATATCGCTCAGCCCTGACCAAATGAGAAACGGTGTGGTCTGCTCACTTGGTTTGGACCTGCCTGCCTAAGAAATTGAGCGGTCTATTCATATCGCTCAGCCCTGACCAAATGAGAAACGATGCGGTCTGCTTACTTGGTTTGGACCTGCCTGCCTAAAAAATTGAGCGGTCTATTCATATCGCTCAGCCCTGACCAAATGAGAAACGGTGTGGTCTGCTCACTTGGTTTGGGCCTGCCTGCCTAAGAAATTGAGCGGTCTATTCATATCGCTCAGCCCTGACCAAATGAGAAACGATGCGGTCTGCTTACTTGGTTTGGGCCTGCCTGCCTAAGAAATTGAGCGGTCTATTCATATCGCTCAGCCCTGACCAAATGAGAAACGGTGTGGTCTGCTCACTTGGTTTGGGCCTGCTTATCGGGATCCCATGACGATCTTTTGCTGGCGAGGGACTTGTGCCAGCCGCCAGTGGGCGATAGCCCAGGCGATGATCTCATCGACCTCGCCTTCTCTGAGCTCTGGCGGAGGACGTTGACCGAGAAACGCGAGCGCCTGCCACAGGGCCGGCCTGACGTCATCCAGCGCCAGTGCCGGCGCATGGTTCTGCTTGGACAGCTTGTTGCCATCTGCCAGCACCGCCAGCGGCAGGTGCACCCAGCCGGGCACCGTGGCTCCCAGGGTCTGGTAGAGCGCAATCTGGCGCACAGTAGGCTCCAGCAGATCGGCGCCGCGCACTATCTCGGTGATGCCGCTGTCCATGTCATCCACCACCACCGCCAGGTTATAGGCGTAGAGCCCGTCCCGGCGGCGAACGATGAAGTCCTCCTCTGCCAGCCCGGCGGGCACGGTAATCTCGCCTTGCAGCCCATCGTCGAAGCGGTAGACGGGGTGATGCTGGCGCAGGCGGGCGGCGCAATCTTGGGCCCCCAGCCCCAGTGTGCGGCAGTGACCGTTATAGAGGCCGCCGCTGGCCATGATCTCGCGCCGGGTGCAGCGGCACCAGTAGAGCGCCCCTGCCCGATACAGTTGCTCGATGATCTCGTCATAACGGGCGTGGCGCCGGCTCTGGAACATCGGCTCCCCATCCCAGTGCAGGCCGTGGGTTTCCAGGGTCTGGAGGATGAGGCTGCTGGCTCCCGCCATCTCTCGCGGCGGATCTATGTCTTCGATGCGCACCAGCCAGCGCCCTTGTTGCGATCTGGCCTGCAGGCAGCTGCCGAGGGCCGCCACCAGGGAGCCAAAGTGAAGCGGACCCGAGGGGGAGGGGGCGAAGCGGCCTATATAAGGACGAGGCTGGGAAGGGGGAACTGGGTTCACGGGCGTGGCGATTCGGGCAAGGGGTACATTGAGGCAGCATTTTGGGACGCTGCGGCCAAAAGCTCAATAAAAAAGGGAGCTCGCAGGCCCCCTTTTGTGCATCTGGACGGTCGGCATCAGCCAGCCATCTGCTTTTCCTTGATCTCGGCCAGCGTCTTGCAGTCGACGCAGAGGTCTGCAGTCGGACGGGCCTCGAGACGACGAATGCCGATTTCGATACCGCAGTGTTCGCAGTAACCAAAGTCGTCTTCTTCGAGCAGCAGCAAGGTCTTCTCGATCTTCTTGATCAGCTTGCGTTCGCGGTCGCGGGTCCGCAGTTCGAGAGCAAACTCTTCTTCCTGCGCAGCGCGATCGACTGGATCCGGGAAATTGGCAGCCTCATCCTTCATATGGTCAACGGTGCGGTCAACTTCCTGCATCAGTTGGTTGCGCCAGGCTCCCAGGATCTTGCGAAAATGTACCTTCTGTTGGTCATTCATGTACTCCTCACCGGCTTTGACCTGGTAAGGCTCTACACCCGCAATGGCCAGGGGGCCCAGAGATTTCCTGTTTTCGCCTGTTGGCATGCCCTGTCTCCTAATTCAGCACGCTACCCGTGCCATCCGTAAATTGAGGGCCGTATCTATAGCAGAAGGGTTAACCGGAGGCAAACAAGCCTTGCCAATTATGTTACCCACTCCAGTATTTATTCGCAGCCCTCGGGTCGCAGGTGGTCAGATTCAAATGGAATAAAACTCTGGGCCACCATGCCCTGCACCCCAACATGGGGGCGATAGCATAAAATTTCAACCCCTGCCGCCATTGCCTGCTCAACAAGCAGACTATAGTGCGGATCTATATGGGCTGCAGGACGCATCCGCTCAATCCCCGAGTGCAACACCATGAACAACAGCACGGCTCTGTGACCGGCCGCCTTCATGGCCATTAATTCACGCAAGTGCTTGGCGCCACGGCTGGTGACCGCATCGGGGAAGTAGCCCATGCCGGCCTGTTCCCGCTCATCCAGCAAGGTGACGGACTTCACCTCTATGTAACAGCGGGGCTTGTCATCGTCTTCCAGCAGCAGATCGATGCGGCTGTTCTCCTCGCCATATTTCACCTCGGTGCGCAGCCTGGCATAGCCCGTCAGCGGGGCGAGCAGCCCCTGTTCTATCAGCTCCCTGGCGATTTGATTCGCGCGCGCCGTGTTGACGCAGATGAAGTGCCCCGCCGGGCTCTCGGCGATCTCCCAACTGTGGGCCAGCTTGCGTTTGGGATTGCTTGATGTGGAGTACCAGACCCGGGTGCCTGGCAGGGCGCAGCCGGTCATGGCACCTGTGTTGGCGCAGTGGATGGTGATCTGCTCGCCGCTGTCGAGCAGGACGTCGGTCAGGAAGCGCTTGTAGCGGGCGATCAGTTGCCCGGACTGCAGGGGAGGATCGAAGATCATCGGCTTAGCTCCTCACTCTGCTGTGCTTTGTCTTTGGCGCGGGCCCGCAGCGGCCAGCAGGCCAGCGGCTCGTATTGCACTCCGTCCGGCGTGCTGGCGGATCGATAGAGGCAGAAGCGATCGGCGTGCAGCATGAAATCCGGTGCTGGCAGCTCGGCCGGGGCTTCGGCGGCCTTGCGCGACAGGGTGACGTGGGGGCGATAGCCCTGCTCGCCGTTGCCAAGTCCCAGCTTCTCGCCGTGGCGACGCAGCGCCCTGGCCAGCACGTTCAGCTCGTTCGGCCACTCGCTGGGCCCCACCCAGGCGGCCTTGGCGCGATTGAACCAGCCGGTCTGATCGAGCCGGACACTGAATGGCGGGCAGTGTTGCAGTTCGGCGGCCGCCATCAGCTGGACCAGGGTGGTCTCGTCGGCCTCCCCGAGAAAGGCCAGGGTCAGATGCAGGTTGATCTCCGGCACCGGCTGACCGGGCCAGGGACACCGCTCACGCCACGCGATCAGGGTGGGAGCCAGCTCGTGCAGAGGCAGGGCAAAGAAGAGTTTGGGCATGCGAGTCGTCGGTCCTCGTGGGCACAGTGGAATGGCCCATTCTATGGCAGCGAGCCGGCCCCTGTCTCGCCATCGCTGCCCGGCAATCCCTGGCTTATGGTGGCAACCGCCGTGTGGAAGCGCGCGCCGTAGCCTTAATGCCTGGGTTGTTGTGGTGCGCCTGCGACATCCGCTTATGGTCTTGGCGGATGCTATGGCAGAATGGACCCCGTTTTTAAGGTCGCCACAGAAGGTCTTCGCCGTTTTGTCCCAACTCCCCATCGTCTCGGTGCTGTCCGGGCTGTTTGATGCCATCGCTGCTCATCCGAGCGTGATCCTGCAGGCGCCCCCGGGCGCGGGCAAATCGACCCTGCTGCCGCAGGAGCTGGTGCGCCAAAACCGGCTGCCCGGTCGCATCATCATGCTGGAGCCCCGTCGTCTGGCGGCGCGCAACATTGCGAGCTTCCTGGCCCGTCAGCTGGGGGAGAAGGTGGGGGATCGTATCGGCCTGCGGGTGCGCGGCGAGAGCCGTACCAGTGCACAGACCCGGCTCGAGATAGTGACAGAGGGGGTGCTGACCCGGATGTTGCAGCAGGATCCCGAGCTGACGGGCGTCTCCCTGGTCATCTTCGACGAATTTCACGAGCGCAGCCTGCACGCGGACACCGCGCTCGCCTTTGCCATCGAGAGTCAGCAAGGGCTGCGGGACGATCTCAAGCTGCTGATCATGTCCGCCACCCTGGATGGCATGGCGCTTGAGCGCCTGCTGCCGGGCGCCCCCGTCATCCGCTCCGAGGGACGCGGCTTTCCCATCGACTATCACTATCGCCCCGCCAACCGTCAGCAGTGGCTGGAGCCGCAAGTCGGCGCCGTGGTGCTGGAGGCGCTGGCCAGTCATGCCGGCAGCGCCTTGGTGTTCCTGCCGGGGCAGGGGGAGATAGAGCGGCTGGCACAATGGCTGGAGGGGCGGTTGCCGGAGGACGTACGCCTCGCACCGCTCTATGGCCGCCTGGACATGGCGGCCCAGCAGGCCGCCATAGAGCCGGCCCCGGCGGGCCGTCGCAAGCTGGTGCTCACCACCAATGTGGCGGAGACCTCCCTCACCATAGAGGGGGTCTCCATCGTCATCGACAGCGGCCTGGAGCGGCGCGCCTCCTTCGACTTGAAGAGCGGCGTCACCCGGCTGGAGACCCGCCAGATCGCCAGGGCGTCCGCCACCCAGCGGGCGGGCCGCGCCGGCCGCCTCGGCCCCGGCGTCTGCTACCGGCTGTGGAGCAGTGAAGGGCAGGAGCGCCTCGCCGAGCAGAGCCCACCGGATATCCTGACCCAGGAGCTGACCGGCCTGTTGCTGGACGCCGCCCAGTGGGGCGCCAGGGTCGAGAGCCTGCCGCTGCTGGACATGCCTCCCGCCGCCGCCCTGGCCAGCGCCCAGCGGTTGCTGGTGGCACTCGGCGCCATGCGGCCGGAGGCGGATCGGCAACTCACCCCCGAGGGCAGAGCCATGGCGGCGTTCGGTACCCATCCCCGGCTCGCACGCCTGCTGCTGCGCGCGCGGGCGCTGGAGGCCGGGGGTCTGACAGGGATTGTCGCCGACGCGGCCTATCTGGTGGCGTTGCTGGAAGAGGATCTGCGAGGATCTGAGCGTCTCTCCGTGCTGTTCCATCGCCGGCAAGGAGCCCTGCGTCAGGGCGCCGCCCGCTGGTTCGAGCGCCTCGGCGCAAGGCCTGCGGTCGCCCAGGGTCAATGGCTCGGGCTGCTGTGCGCCCTCGCCTGGCCGGATCGGATCGGCAAGCTGCGCAGCGGTCAGCGTTATCAACTCAGTGGTGGGGTGAGCTGCGATCTGGTAGAAGGTCATCCCTGTCAGGGACAAGCGGCGATCGTCGCCGTGGAGATGGGGCAGAACGAGCGCGGCAGCCGCATCTTCATCGCCGAGCCGGTGGAGCTGGACGAGCTGGTGCGCCAACTGCCGGAGCTGGTGAGCGAGCGCCAGTGGTTCGACTGGGACGAGCGGGAGGAACGGGTGCGGGCCGAGCGCCAGCAGGTGATCGGCGAACTGGTGCTGAGCCAGCGGCCGCTGACGGATCTCTCCGACGAGCAGAAGGGGTGCTGCCTGCTGCAAGGGATCCGGCGCAAGGGGTTGCACGTGCTGCCCTGGGATGAGGGCAGCGAAGGGCTGCTGGCCCGGCTGCGCTGCGCCGCCGACTGGCTGCCGGACGAGGGCTGGCCCGCCATGGATGAGGAGAGCCTGCTGGCGCGCCTCGAGGAGTGGTTGCTGCCCGCCCTCGCGGGCATGAGCCGGCTGGAGCAGCTCAAGCGCCTCAATCTGGTGGACATATTGCGCCAGTCCCTGCCCTGGCCGCTGCCGAGGCGGTTGGACGAGGCGCTGCCGAGCCACTTCACCGCTCCCACCGGCAGCCGGGTGCGCATTCGCTATGAGCCGGGACAGGCGCCGGTGATCCCGGTGCGTATCCAGGAGATGTTCGGGCAAGGCACCACCCCCTGCGTGGCCGATGGCCGGGTGCCCCTGGTGGTGGAGCTGCTCTCCCCGGCCCAGCGGCCGCTGCAGATCACCGCCGATCTCGCCGCCTTCTGGGCCGGCTCCTACGGCGAGGTGAAGAAAGAGATGAAGGGGCGCTATCCCCGCCACTATTGGCCGGACAATCCGCTGGAGGCGATGCCGACCAGGGTGACCAAGAAGAAGATGGGGATCTAACCCTGACCCTCTCCCGACGGGAGAGGGTGGTGAATCAATGATCACGCCACTCAGGCGACACAACGCATAACGACGAATAACAAAGAGGATTCATGGCAACCCAAAGACGCAAGAGCGCGCCCAAGAAGGCGGCGCCCAACCGCACCATATGGCGCAAGCTGTTCTGGCTTGGCTTCAAGCTCTCCCTGGTGGTGGGCGCCTTCATGGTGGTCTTCGGTATCTATCTCGATACCAAGGTGCGCGAGCGCTTCGACGGTGAGAAGTGGCAGCTGCCGGTGATGGTCTACAGCCGTCCGCTGGAGCTCTACCCCAGCCAGCGTCTCTCCCAGGCCCAGATGCTGCGCGAGCTCAGCATGCTGAGCTACAAGCAGGTGCGCCAGCCCCACACCCCGGGGGAATATGCGGTCAACGGCAATCGCATCGATCTCATTCGTCGTCCGTTCGCCTTCCATGACGGTGCCGATGCGGCGCGCGGCCTGCGCCTGAGCTTCAACGGTGCGCGGCTGGAGGGGATCCAGTCCCTCGAGAACCAGCGTCAGCTCGGTTATGCCCAGATGGACCCTGTCTTGCTGGACCGCCTCAACACCGAGGATCGGGAGGATCGTCTGCTGGTGCGTATCGCCGAGGTGCCGGACAGCCTGCTGGTGACCCTGCTCACCACCGAAGATAGAGACTTCTATCAGCACGGCGGCGTCTCGCCGGTGGCCATCATGCGTGCCATGGTGGCCAACGTGCTGGCCGGCCGCACGGTGCAGGGGGGCAGTACTCTCACTCAGCAGCTCGCCAAGAACTTCTTCCTGACCCGCGAGCGCAGCCTGTGGCGCAAGGCGCAGGAAGCCTATATGGCGGTACTCATCGACTATCGCTACAGCAAGGACGAGATCCTGGAGGCCTACCTCAACGAGGTCTATCTGGGGCAGAACTTCTCCCAGGGGGTCTATGGCTTCGGGCTCGCCTCCTACTTCTACTTCGGCATCCCGGTCAACGAGCTGGACATCGATCAGGTGGCCCTGCTGGTGGGCATGGTGAAGGGGCCTTCCTATTACGATCCCTGGCGCTTCCCCGAGCGGGCCAAGGCACGCCGGGATCTGGTGCTCAAGTTGCTGATGGATCACGGCAGCCTGACCCAGCCGGAATATGAACTGGCCAGCAAGCAGCCGCTCGGCATCATCACCCGGGGCCAGATGAGCTATGGTCGCACCCCGGCCTTCATGGGCCTGCTCAAGCGCGAGATCCAGAGCCGCTTCGGCCCGGATCTGCTCAAGCAGTCCGGCCTCAAGATCTTCACCAGCCTGGATCCCATCGCCCAGCACGCCGCCGAGCAGGCGGTGGAGTCCGGTCTGGCCACCATCGAGAAGCAGCGTGGCAAGAAGAAGCTGGAGGCGGCCATGGTGGTCTCCGACTGGCACAAGGGCGAGGTGGTCGCCATGGTGGGGGGTCGGGATCCGCGCTACGCCGGCTTCAACCGGGCGCTGGATGCCCGCCGCCAGATCGGCTCCCTGGTCAAACCTGCGGTCTATCTGACCGGCCTCTCCAACGGCCTGACCCTGGGCACGCCGCTGAAAGATCAGCCGATCCGCATCCGTGGTCAGGACGGCCAGATCTGGACGCCCCAGAACTACGATCGCAAGTTCCGCCAGAGCGTGCCGTTGATGGAGGCGCTGGCCAGCTCCCTCAACGTGCCGACCGTCAACCTCGGCCTGCAGGTAGGCCTGGACAAGGTGGTGGACACCCTGCACAAGCTCGGCGTCTCCCAGGAGATCCAGCCCTATCCGTCCCTGGTGCTGGGGGCTGTGGCCCTGTCGCCGATGGAGGTGAACCAGATGTACCTGCCCATCGCCAACCAGGGGCTGACCCAGCCGCTGTCGGCCATTCGCGCCGTGGTGAACAGCGATGGCAGCCAGCTCTATCAGCACGATGAGGCCGCCAAGCGGGTGACGGATCCCCAGGCGAGCTGGCTGACCCTGTTCGCCATGACCAAGACGGTGAGCCAGGGCACGGCCCGCGCCCTGAGCGCCAAATTCCCCGGCGCCACTATGGCCGCCAAGACGGGGACCACCAACGAGCTGCGGGACTCCTGGTTTGCGGGTCTCGACAACAACGAGCTGGTGAGCGTCTGGGTCGGTCGTGACGACAACACCCCGGCCGGACTGACCGGGGCCAGCGGCGCTTTGCAGCTGTTCAGCGGCTACATGAGCCAGCGCGGGGTCAACAGCCTGAGCCTGAACATGCCGGAAGGGGTGAGCTGGGCCAGCTTCTCCCGCGCCAGCGGCGCCCGGGTCACCAACGACTGCCCCGGCAGTCTGCAGGTGCCGGCCAAGCTGGCGGGGCTGGGGGAACCCATGAGCTGCGCCAGCCCGGTCTCCAACCCGAACCCGGTCAATGCCCTGGACAACTGGTTCAACGGTTTCTTCAACTAACGAGGCGGGCGGCCTGGTCGCCCGTCTTCACGGAGTCGATATGACAGTGCCCCTGTTTGACGGCATTCATCACGTGGCCATCATCGCCAGCGACTATGCCCGCTCTCGCCGCTTCTATCACGAGCTGCTGGGGCTGCCCATCATCGCTGAGACCCTGCGTGCCGAGCGCGAGTCCTGGAAGCTGGATCTGGGCCTGCCGGACGGCAGCCAGCTCGAGCTGTTCAGCTTCCCGGCGCCGCCGGCGCGGCCCTCCCGGCCCGAGGCCTGCGGCCTGCGTCATCTGGCGTTTCGGGTGGGGGATCTGGAGCGGGTCATCGCCCATCTGCAGGCCCATCAGATCGAGGTGGAGCCGGTGCGGCTGGACGAGCTGACGGGCCGGCGTTTCACCTTCTTCGCCGACCCGGACGGCCTGCCGCTGGAGCTGTATGAGGTAGCGACTTCCGCTGCCTGAGTCATCTGCTGTAGAGGTTTTATCCAACAAAAAGCCGCCCGGTAAACCGGACGGCTTTTTTATGCGAGACTGGCAGCGCATCAGGCGGTGGTCAGCAGCGCCACCGCCACGGCCATCACCAGGATCCCGGCCCAGCCGATGGGCTTGAGCCGCTCGCCAAACAGCAAGAGACCGCCGAGCGCGGTACCGAGGATGCCGATGGCGCCCCAGGTGGCATAGGCGATGGCGAGATCTATCTTGCCGGTGCTCACCGCCTCCGAGAGCAGGGTGAAGGCGCAGAGCACCAGCAGGATGCCGAGAAAGCCCCAGCCCTTGTAGCGAAAGCCGACCGAGCGGTTGATCGCCATGTTGGCACAGATATCCAGCAGCGCCGCGCCGAGCACGATGATCAGGGGGTGCATACCGCCTCCTTCAGCTTGCTCGGGCCATTCTGGCTGCGCGGCTCCTCATGGGTTTCACCCAGGGTCACCATAACAATCCCCACTATGGCCAGCGCCAGACCGATCAGCTCCTGCGTGCCGAGGTCGTAATCCATGAACAACATGGAGACCAGGGTGATGAGGCCGATCCCCAGCCCCTCCCACAAGGCGAAGGCGATCCCAATAGAGATTGTTTTGGCGGCTTTGGCCAGCAACAGATAGGAGAGGGCGATGAGCCCCCACATGGGCAGATAGTTGAGCCATCCGGCTTCGTTGTCCGGGATCAGGGCCATGGTCGAGGTGCCCGCCACCTCGGTCAGGATGGCGCCGGTCAGAAAGATCCGGGCCAATAGCATGCGACTGATTAACATACGACGTCCTTTTGTGACTGCGACCCTGAGATGATAGCCGTGGTGACAGCCGGCTCGGGAATCGCTGAGCGTCGAGAAATCGGACGCTGTGGGTTTGCCTTGTGCATTGGGGGCGAGCTAAGGTAGTCATAGGAAACTCCACCATCCGCGATCCTTATGAAGCTTAACCAGATACAACTCTTCGTCGAATCAGCTGACTGCGGCTCCATTGCCCATGCCGCGCGCCGGCTTGGCAAGAGTCGCAGCGCGGTTAGCACGGCGATTGCGGCACTGGAGCTGGAGCTTGGCGTCGATCTTTTTGAACGAGGGGCCAACCAGAGTCGGCTGACCGAGATAGGGGAGCAGGTGCTGGACGACTGCAAGCGGCTGCTGCAGGCGGCCAACAGTCTGAAGCTCAAGTGCGAGCATCACGCCTCAGGCGCCGAGGTGGCGCTGCGGGTGGCGCGGGACGATGCCATCCCCGAACCCGTCTGGCGGGACATGCTGGGCACCCTGCGCCGCCAGTTTCCGGGCACCAGTATTTCGCTGGTGCTGGCCTCGCCCCCCGAACTGCCGGCCCTGGTGGAGGAGGGGTTTGTGGATGCCGCCTTCGGCCTCATCACCGATGAGCAGGAGCGCAGCGGTCTGTGCATCGATGTGCTGAACCCGATCCGCACCCTGATGGTGGTGGCGCCGAGCCACCCCCTCGCCAGCCTGAAGCGGGTGCTGCAGCAGGATCTGGCCGGCCATACCCAGGTCACCCTCTCCTACGTCGACGAGTATTCGGTCAAGAGCCTGCTGCCCATCGGCGGCCAGCACATCGGCCTGTCGAGCTTCGAGCTGATGCGGGACGCCGTGCTGGATGGCCTCGGTTGGGCCGTGCTGCCCTCGCCGCTGATCCAGAGCCAGTTGCGGCAAGGGGAGCTGTTGACCCTCAAGCACAAGTTCAGCCTGCAGTGGCGCGATTACGGCGTCTATCTGGCGGAGAACGCCCACCACGGCAAGGTGCTCGCCTGGTTGAAGAAGGCGATCCAGGCCTACCTCGAACCCTTCGAGTAGCCGCCTCGGGGGAAGGGGAAAAGCAAGAGGGGCCTCGGGGCCCCTCTTGCTTTTCTGCACTGACGCCGGCTCAGCGCAGGCTATGACGGGAGGGAGGGCGTTGGCTAAATGGCAGCAGTACTATCCCCAGCAGCAGATCCCCCAGCAGGGCCGCGAACAGGCCCCCCATCATCCCACAGAAGATGGCGGCCTGCTTGAGGGGCACCACATAGCTGTAGTTGTGCAGGGTGTCTTGCCAGAGCTGGGGATCCGGTTGCAGCAGCAGGTGGGACAGCTGCCGATACCAGGGGGAATCCTGGAAGAGGCTTTCCTGCTGCAGGCGCTGTTGCTGGCTCACCAGCAGTTGCAGGCTGGTGGCATCCTGGGTGAAGACGGGATCCTGGCTGGCGCCGTAATGGGCGATCAAGGCATTCAGATCCCCGCCAAAATGCTGTTCCGCGGTGCCCTGGAAGGGCGCCAGACTGAGGTTGGCCTGTTGCAGCCGGGCATCCAGCCGCTGGTAGTAGAGATCGATCAGCCCCGGTATCTGCACGCCTGCCAGCAAACCGAGAGCAAACAACATCATGCGAAGGTAGCTGCGCATCGTCATCATCCTGAGTGAGGGGAGAGTCCATACTAGCCGCAAGTTGCGGGCGATCCAAGGCGGCGCGTTCACCGATCCCGACGCAGGCAGAGGCGGCTGGGTCAGTATCGATGGTGCCTGTGTTTGACGCTCGCCCTTACATTTTTGTGATTCAGATCACCAAAACTCTGCCTTAACATGGGCCCTTTTCGAAGGAGGCGTTGGCATGAGCAAGTTCATCCCTTTCTATCTGGTCGGGGGCCTGATCGCCCTCAGTTGGACCGTCCTGCCGGGTCATGGCCCCTGGGATAGATGGGATCTCGCCACCTTCCAGCTGGTCAATGGCTGGCTTGGCGCCTCCCCGCACTGGGCCTATCTGGTTGCCATCACCAATCACCGGCTGTTCGATCTGGCCGTGCTGGCCTGCATGGGGGGGATCCTGGCCACCTGTTTCTTCCGTGTCCAGGGTGAGGCACGCCACCGGCTGGTGGCGATGGGGGTGGTCATGCTGCTCGGCGCCTTGCTTATCAATCAGGTCGTCCACCTGCTGCCGATCAGCCGCTCCAGCCTCACCTTGATGGTGGCGGGCGCTGCGGGTGAGCGAGCTTAGCCAGATCCCGACCAAGGACTCTGCCGGCAACAGCTTTCCCGGCGATCACGCCCTGTTCCTGATGATCTTCGCCGGTTTTGCCTTGCGTTACCTGCCGCGCCGGGCGCTGTCGTCAGCCGTGCTGATGGTGCCCCTGTTCTCGGCCCCCCGTATTCTTGCCGGTGCCCACTGGCTGACGGATGTCTATGTGGGGGCCCTCAGTCTGGCCCTGCTCTGCCTGCCGCCGCTGCTGCTGACCCCATTGTCGGATCGATTGATCGCGCGCCTCGTCCCCAGACTGTCTCGCTGCCTGTCCTGATGTTTTCTCCCTCACCGACCCACGAACGATAAAAAAGAAGGCGGTTGTGAGCCGCCTTCTTTTGGTGATGCACCATCGGAATCTGTGGTCGTCGCGAAATGACCATGATTACGACCGATGAACCCGGGCTTGCGCCCTCATAGACAAGTATTAGCAGAGTCGTTCGGGCGTGCTTGTCGAGAGATCCTCCAGTTAATCGTTTGCATTGGCTGAAGGGTTGATCCTGACCAAGATTTTTTATTCTTGCTGCCTTAGAATCGCCGCCCGTCGCTGGAGGACTTCGTATGCTCATTACTTTTTTACGCCTGTTGTTTATTGGCTGTGCCCTGGTTTTCATCTTCATGTTGGTCCGTGCCTGGTGGCACAAACGGCGTCAGGGCGAACTTGAGTCCACGCCGTTCTGGCCGGTGGCGGGCATCGGGTTTGTCGCCAACTTTCTCGACACCCTGGGGGTCGGCAGCTTCGCGGTGAAGACAGCCTGCTACAAGCAGTTCAAGCTCATCGATGACCGGCTGTTGCCCGGTACCCTCAACGGCCAGTGCGTGTTGCCGACCGTGGTCCAGTCCCTCATCTTCGTCGGCGCAGTCAAGGTGGATCCTGTCACCCTCATCGGCATGATGGCGGCGGCGGCGGCGGGGGCCGCCTGGGGTGCTCGTCACGTCGCCTCCTTCGACAGGCAGACCATCCGGCTGGTGATGGCGGTTTCCCTGCTGGTGGTGGCGGGGCTGATCTTCGCCGGGTTGCTGGGCCTGTTCCCCCTGGGGGGCGCGGCCATGGGGCTGACCGGTTACAAGTTGGGGATAGCGCTGCTCGGCAACTTCATCTTCGGCGTGCTGATGAATGTCGGCATCGGCCTGTTCGCCCCTTGCATGACCCTGGTCTACCTGCTGGGAATGAACCCGCTGGCGGCCTTCCCCATCATGATGGGCTCCACCGCCGTGCTCAGCGTCTTCTCGGCGGGCACCTTCATCCGCAAGGGAGCCTTCGATGCCAAGGCGGTGCTGGCGGTGGCCATCTTCGGCCCGATCGGGGTGGTGCTGGCGGCCATGCTGGTGCAATCCATGGACATGCAGATGCTGAAATGGCTGGTGGCCTTCATCGTCATCTACACCTCCTGGACCATGTATGCCTCCTGGAAGGCGGCGCGCCATCAACCTCAGCCCCAACTGGCGGGTGCCACCGGCTAGCTGCTACCAACCAGGCAGGACGGTTCTGGCGGTCATGTTCCGGTGTAGTCCACCGACATGCAGATGCTGAAGTGGCTGGCTCGCTGCTACCCGATAGCGTCACAAGGCCCATCAGGCGGATAGCGGCTGGGCCTGTCATTTGGATCGCCGGATCCCGCGTCTGGCGAGTGTCCCCGTCTTCATTTGACCCGTACTCGGCGGGGGACGCTGGCTGGAGGCGACCAATGCCGCCTCGGCCTTGGCCCCAAGGAAGACATAGAGCCCAAGCGCCAGCAGCAGCCCCACGGCGCAGCCCATCACCCCCACCGCAGGCCAGAGCAGCTCGATCTGGCCGAGGGATCCCTTGAACAGCAGCAACAAGCCCTCGATGGAAACCGCGATCAGGATGGCGGCGATGAAGCGGGTGATGGTGCGGCGAATGGCGCTGTGGCGGAAGATGTCCTTATGCAGCAGCACCTCCTCCTCCAGAATGGTCTTGCCCAGATCGAACACCGCCAGCGCCAGGGTCAGGAAGATGATGGCGCTGAAGGCGCCGAGCTTGTTCTGCTGGGTGCCGCACAGCAGCAAATAGATCTGCTCCAGCCCATGCCAGATCAGGGTCGCGACAATGAGAAACAGCGCCAGACTCAGGATCACATACACTGCCCTGAACCAGGGGATGGCACGGCGCCGCTCCCTGTCCCCCATCAACCAGGCGATCAGCTGATGCAGATTGATACCGAGCTCGCGGCCATGGCCCTGCACCACCAGTCGAAGCTGCCCCTGCGGGGCGGGGATGGGTGCCAGTATGCCGGGGCTTGCCTGGCTCTGGCCTATGCTCTGCACGAAGGGATAACCCTTGAGGGCCTCCGGGGGCAGGCTGAGCAGCCCCAGCAGCAGGGGGCTCAGCTCGGTCTCGTACTCCTGATAGCGCCGCAGCACATCGATAGGGCTCATCTCTGCCATACACACCTCGGTCAAGTGGGCTCCTGCATGAACTCGTGCAAATAGTGGGCCCGCTTTATGACAGCCAATGTGGTGGTGGATGCACCAGCTAGTGGCAAACATCGGCGAGAAGAGAGGGGTCTGCACCAGAAGGGGGCTCTGGCACGGCGAGACGACAGAGGCAACAAAAAAGGGCCCTTCACGGGCCCTTGGTTCATACCGGCAGGGCTCAGCCCGCCAGTTTGGCGAAGCTGCGCTCGGCGGCGGCCAGGGTGTGTTCAATCTCCTTGTCGCCGTGGGCCAGTGACAGGAAGCCCGCCTCGTAGGCGCTCGGCGCCAGATAGACACCCTCTTCCAGCATCAGATGGTAGAAGCGCTTGAAGCGTTCCATGTCGCAGCGGGTCACCTGCTCATAGCGGGTGATCTCGGCTTCGTCGGTGAAGAAGAAGCCGAACATGCCGCCCACATGGGTGATGGCGAGCGGGATGCCGTGTTTGGCAGCGGCGGCCTTCAGCCCCTCGGCCACTTGGGTGGTCTTGGCGCTCAGTTGCTCATAGAGGCCAGGCGCTTGCAGCAGGTCCAGCATGGCGAGGCCGGCAGCCATGGCCACCGGGTTGCCGGAGAGGGTGCCCGCCTGATAGACGGGGCCGGTCGGGGCTATGTATTGCATCACCTTCTTCTTGCCGCCGAAGGCGCCCACCGGCATGCCGGCCCCGATGATCTTGCCGAGGGTGGTGAGGTCGGGATCTATGTTGTAGTGGCCCTGGGCGCCGCGCAGGGAGACCCGGAAGCCGGTCATGACTTCGTCCAGGATCAGCAGGGCGCCAAACTCGTCACAGATGGCGCGCAGTCCTTCCAGGAAGCCGGGGACCGGCGGGATGCAGTTCATGTTGCCCGCCACCGGCTCGACTATGATGCAGGCGATCTCGCTGCCGTACTGGGTGAAGGCTTCGCGCACCGAGTCCAGATCGTTGAACACACAGGTGAGAGTGTGTTTGGCAAAGTCGGCCGGTACGCCCGGGCTGTTGGGCTGGCCCAGGGTCAGGGCGCCGGAGCCGGCCTTCACCAGCAGGGAGTCGGCGTGGCCGTGGTAGCAACCCTCGAATTTGACGATCTTGTCGCGGCCGGTGTAGCCGCGGGCGAGGCGGATGGCGCTCATGGTGGCTTCGGTGCCGGAGTTGACCATACGCACCTGTTCCATGGAGGGGACTATCTGGCGCACCTTCTCGGCCATCAGCACTTCGATCTCGGTCGGCGCGCCGAAGCTCAGCCCCTTCTCCACCGCCTGGATGACGGCGGCCTTGATGGCGGGGTGATTGTGGCCGAGCAGCATGGGGCCCCAGGAACCGATGTAGTCCACATAGGCCTGACCATCCACATCATAGAGATAGGCACCGTCGGCGTGATCGATGAAGCGGGGCGTGCCACCGACCCCGTTGAAGGCGCGGACCGGGGAGTTGACGCCACCCGGTATGGTCTGGCGGGCCTGTTCAAACAGCTGATCTGATTTTGACATGGATCATCCTTAGTGGGATTTTGGTTGTCGTACCCGGGAAGATGGCCGAATGAGGCTCGGCAGCCAGGAGGGGGTGGAGTATGCTTTGCGCTCTCGTTACCCGGGCCCTGGCCTGCTCCGTGGCACATGAAACGGGCCGACTATAGCAGAAAGGCTCTGTGCTGGGCAGCCGAGCCGAGGCAGGGTGTTTCCGATCCTGGTTAGATGAATATGGTATCCCATGGTGCAAGAATCTCTCTTCTCTTCTGAACCGGCTGCGCCACACCGCAGACCCGTCTTTTTTCGCCTCATTCAGCAGGACAAGATGCCATTGCTGGTGTTGCTGCTGGCGGCCCTGGTCGGCATCCTGGCCGGACTGGTATGTGGACTGTTCGAATTCTCGGTACGCTGGCTGGGGGAGCTGCGGCTAGCGCTGCTGGCGGATCGCCCCTGGTGGCAACTCGGTCTGCTGGGCTTCGGGTTCAGCGCCCTGCTGGGCCTGGTCGGTTATTTCCTCACCCACACCTTCGCCCCCGAGGCGGGGGGATCCGGCATTCCCGAGATCGAGGGGGCCATGGACGATCTGCGGCCGGTGCGCTGGTGGCGGGTGCTGCCGGTCAAGTTCTTCGGCGGCATCTGCACCCTGAGTTCGGGCATGGTGCTGGGACGGGAGGGGCCCTCGGTGCAGATCGGCGGCAATCTCGGCAAGATGGTGGCCGATATCTTCCGGCTGCCCAAGGAGCATGGCCATGCCCTGCTGGCCGCCGGCGCCGCGGGTGGCCTGGCCGCCGCCTTCAACGCCCCCTTGGCGGGGATCCTGTTCGTGATGGAGGAGATGCGGCCGCAGTTCCGTTACTCCTTCCTCGCCATCAAGGCGGTGGGGATCTCCGCCGTCATGGCGACCCTGATGCTGCAAAACATGAGGGGGCAGGGGCCGGTGATAAGCCTCCCTCATTACGATGCCCCCGCCCTGAAGGCACTCTGGCTGTTTCTCTTCATGGGGGGCTGTTTTGGCGTGTTGGGCTTCGTCTTCAACAAGCTGGTGCTCGCCTGTCAGGACGGCTATCTGGCCTTGCACCAGAACAAGCGGCACCGTTTCGTCGCCATCGGCATGCTGGTGGCGGGCATCTTCGGCGTGCTGTCGCTGTTTGTCCCCTCGGTCACCGGCGGCGGTACCGAGCTCATTCCGCATCTGCTGGGCAATGAGTATGCGCTGGCGACCCTGTTCCTCCTCTTCTCTGTACGGCTGATTGCAACCCTGATCTGCTTCTGCTCAGGGGCGCCGGGCGGGGTCTTTGCCCCGACCCTGGCGCTTGGCACCCTGTTCGGTGTGGTATTCGGCCATCTGTTTCATACGGCCTTCCCCGAACTTGGCATCGAGCCGGGCGCCTTCGCCATCGCTGGCATGGGGGCACTGTTTGCCGCCACGGTACGGGCTCCCATCACCGGCATAGTGCTGGTGACCGAGATGACGGATAACTATCAGCTGATCCTGCCCATGATGATCACCACTATAGGGGCGACCCTGGTGGCGCAATGGCTGGGGGGGCGTCCCATCTATTCCCAGATCCTGGAGCGAACTTTACGGCTGGCGGCGCGTCAAAAACGGGGAGAAAGCAGCGTGACGGCCGGTTAACTCCTTGTTTATCCGCATCAATCAGAGGATGTCGCGTATAGTGAAGGGAGAGTGGCCGTGTGCGACGGAGTCATATAAAGAGGCCCTATGTCCCGAATCGTGAAGGTATTGGTGGTGCTGATGGTGGGGGTGATCATCGGTTATTTCGTCGGTAATCGACAGGATCTGGCTCAGAGCAGTTTGCTGACAGTGCAGCAGGAGACCCTGGAGCGTCAGAGCAAGGCGATCGGCCTGCTCAAGACCGATCTGGGGGTAAAGGATACCTTGCTGGCGACCCAGAAGGCGGCCTTCGAACAGTTGCAGCAGACCCTCAAGGATCAGGAGGCGCAGGTACAGGAGCAGAAGCGCCAGTTGGCCTTCTTCGAGCGGATCATGAGGCCCACGGGTGAGCAAGTGGGGGTGGTGATCGATAATCTCACCCTGCAAGAGACCAGCGTACCCGGCCGTTACCACTATCGTCTGGCCCTGACCCAGCCCGCCAAGAAGCGTGAGCTGTTCCGTGGTCAGATACAGATAAAGGTGGAGGGCAGCCTGGCTGACAAGCCCAAGACCCTCAGCGGTCGGGATCTCGGCATGAAGGTAGGGGAGGGGCGCTATGCGCTGCGCTACTTCCAGTTGTTGGAAGGGAACTGGCAATTGCCGGCAGGTTTTATCCCGGATCGGGTGAGTGTCACCATTGCCAAAGAGGGTCGCCAACCCGCCCAGGAGTTGCTGGCTGAGTGGAGCGAGGTGCTCAAGCCTCTGGTGACGCAACCCGCCCCACTGCCTGCGGCACAGTAACAGAGCGGTGAATACTTGAACTAAATGGTCGGGTATTGGATAATTTCACAGTTTCCATGTTTGTGGATTTAACGGTTGTGAGGTCAGTAATGAGTGCAGTAGCAGAAGCCCCGTTGCCAATCCAGATGACGGATGCGGCGGCTAACAAGGTAAAGACCTTGATTACCGAAGAAGAAAATACCGAGCTCAAGCTGCGGGTCTATATCACTGGGGGGGGCTGCTCCGGTTTCCAGTATGGCTTCACCTTTGACGAGAAGATCAACGAGGGGGACACCATTGTCGAGAAGAGCGGGGTGACCATGGTGATCGATCCCATGAGTCTGCAATACTTGGTCGGCGGCAGTGTGGACTACACCGAAGGGCTGGAAGGCTCTCGCTTCATCGTGACCAATCCCAATGCCACTACGACCTGTGGTTGTGGCTCCAGCTTCTCCATCTGATCGATAGCTGCAATGAGATTAAAAGGGCCCATCGGGGCCCTTTTCTATTGAACAGTCCTATCTCCCCTATATATGTGCACCAGTTGCAGAGCGTTGCCCCGACGCCGTTGCTCAATTCAGTGCAGAACTTACCCACTATGAGTCCCTGAGTGCTGCACTATTGTACTATCTGGTTGTTGATTAAACACTTGAACGGCTTTCTCAAAAAAACACATAGTTTTTGCTTGTCAGAAAGAATCAGGCCCCTATAATGCGACCCCATCAGCACGGCGCAGTGCGCGTCTGGTCTGGCTTGCAAAGCAATCCAATGAGGTTTATAATTTTAAACCCTGCTCTTTAACAATTTGAATCAAGCAATCTGTGTGGGCACTCACAACATCGACCATCAAAATTAATTTTTGATTTTCAATGTCTGGTGAAGTGACCAAAACGACTTGTTAGCAATAACAAGCCGAACAGTTTATTTCAGCAATTCATTGAGCCGCTGAAGTCTGCTACTCCGGTAACAGATGAACGCAAACCAAACTTAAATTGAAGAGTTTGATCATGGCTCAGATTGAACGCTGGCGGCAGGCCTAACACATGCAAGTCGAGCGGCAGCGGGAAAGTAGCTTGCTACTTTTGCCGGCGAGCGGCGGACGGGTGAGT
>NZ_JAKZFK010000030.1:0-48283 GCF_022549315.1 Aeromonas sp. MR16
GCTCTACCGACTGAGCTAACGACCCATCTAAATCATTTTTAAAACATGGTGGTCGTTACTGGGCTCGAACCAGTGACCCCCTCCTTGTAAGGGAGGTGCTCTCCCAGCTGAGCTAAACGACCTGGGAACTCTGTGATCAAGATGGTGGGTCGTGTAGGGATCGAACCTACGACCAATTGATTAAGAGTCAACTGCTCTACCGACTGAGCTAACGACCCATCTTGAACCTGTCACCAACCGCATGTGGCGGGCAGTGTTAAAACATGGTGGTCGTTACTGGGCTCGAACCAGTGACCCCCTCCTTGTAAGGGAGGTGCTCTCCCAGCTGAGCTAAACGACCTGGGAACTCTGTGGTCAAGATGGTGGGTCGTGTAGGGATCGAACCTACGACCAATTGATTAAGAGTCAACTGCTCTACCGACTGAGCTAACGACCCATCTTGAACCTGTCACCGACCGCATGTGGCAGCCCGTGTTAAACATGGTGGTCGTTACTGGGCTCGAACCAGTGACCCCCTCCTTGTAAGGGAGGTGCTCTCCCAGCTGAGCTAAACGACCTGGGAATTCTGTCTTCACCCACAGTGAAGAAATGGTGGGTCGTGCTGGATTCGAACCAGCGACCAATTGATTAAAAGTCAACTGCTCTACCGACTGAGCTAACGACCCTCACCACGACCAGGTCCGAGTGCACTGCTGCACCGGCTCTGACGGCGGCCTATATTACGGATTTATCATCCTGGCGCAATAGAAAATTCTTAAATTAAATCTGTTTGCTCACTGCGCGTACAAAGCGGTGCCGTATTTACAAGACTGTTACGAAAACAGTGACCTACAGCAATGCTACAACTTGCTCAGACTCTGCTTGGCCAACTGGGCCGGCGAGGTGTTGGGGTACCCCTTGATCACCTGCTCATAGAACGCCTTGGCTTCCGCCTTCTTGCCATCGAGTTGTGCCAGCATGCCGAGTTTCAGCAGGGCATCGGCTCGCTTGGGCGACTTGCTGTACTTGTTCGCGACCGTGGAGAACTGGGCCGAGGCACCGGCTCTGTCGCCCTTGTTGAACATCAGCTGGCCAAGCCAGTAATGGGCATTGGGCACATAGCTGGAGTTCGGGAACTGCTTGATGAACCCTTCGAAGGCGGGAATGGCCTTGTCGTAGTTCTTCTCCTTGAGCACCATGTTCACGGCGGCGTCGTAGGCCTGGTTCTCGTCCTGATTGGTCGAGTAATTGGCCGCGGCGGCTGGAGCCGTGGTAGAGGCTGCCGGGGTCGCGGGCGCAGCGGCAGGCTGGCTGTTCGCCACCTTGTCGAGCTCCTGATAGAGCTGGCGCTGGCGCTCCTGGGACTGCTCCATCTGATAGGTTTGCTGTTCCAGCTGACCGCGCAGTTCGGAGACCTCCCCTTGCAGGGAATCCACCTGTTGCTGCAACTCGGCCTGCAGGCGCAGACGGGCATTGAGGGTGCGCTCCAGCAAGGCGACTCTGTCTTCCAGGCTGCCTGTGGGCACGATGGCGCCATTGTTGCCACTGAGGGCCACGGCGCTGCCGCTGTCGCCACTGAGATCGCTCACCGGTGCAGCCGCTTGAGCATTCAGCGCCACTAACACGGCCATCACAATAGTCGCTTGCTTGTACACAGATTTCATTCGGATCAAACCTTAGCGTTTAGTGCAAATAAAACGGCCATCGCAATAGTCGCTTGTTTATACACAAATTTCATTCGGATCAAATCGGTAGCCTCGGTGTATATAAAACGGCCATCGCAATAGTCGCTTGTTTATACACAAATTTCATTCAGATCAAACCGATAGCTTCAGTGTAAATAAAACGGCCATCGAAATGGCCGCTTGTATATACACGAATTTTGTTCGGTTCAAGCCTTAGTAAACCAGGACCGCGCGGCGGTTCTTGGCAAAGGCGTCCTCGGTGTGGGACAAGTCCAGCGGCTTCTCTTCGCCATAGCTGACGATGGAGAGCTGCTCGGCCTGCACACCCAGGGTTTGCAGATACTTGGCAACGGCCTTGGCACGACGCTCGCCCAGAGCGATGTTGTACTCCGGAGTACCGCGCTCATCGGCGTGGCCTTCGATCAACACCTTGACGGACGGACGCTCACGCAGGTAGCTGGCATGGGCATCCAGCAGGTCGGCGTACTGGCCCTGGATGTCGTAACCGTCGTACGGGAAGAAGATCACGTTGTCGCGTTGCAGAGCTTCGAACTTCTGACGCATCTGCTCTTCCGGGGACAACATGCCGTTGGCGCCACCGGTTTGTACACCGCCCATGCCGTCGGTCATGCCAGACTCGGCACCAGCGGCGTCGGAGTCGGAAGAAGAACTACAGGCAGCCAGGGTGAACAGTGGCAGTGCGATGGCCAAACCCTTGAGCAGTTTATTGAGTTGCATGCTATTTCCTTAAACCTTTATAACAAAACAAAAAACAATCGATTTTTTTATCAATTCAAGAAGGGCGACCAAGCTGGTGCACGAATTTCACCGCTACTGGTCGGAAGCACAGCCTTGAAACGACCGTCGGTCGAGACCAAAGCCAGACTTTTACGACCCTGATAGATGGTGGCATAGATGATCATGCTGCCATTGGGAGCCACACTTGGCGACTCGTCCAGAGCACTCTGAGTCAGAACCAACATGGCGCCGTTTTCCATATCCTGGCGAGCGATGCGATATTGTCCCTGAACCCGGGTCACCATCACCATGGACTTGCCGTCCGGCGTGATGGATGCCCCCTGATTGGAATCCCCTTCCCAGGTCATCCGGCGAGTGACGCCAGTCGCCAAATTTACGCTATAAATCTGGGGTTTGCCACCACGTTCAGAGGTGAATAGCAAAGTTTGACCGTCCGGCATCCAGGAGGGTTCGGTGTCGATGGTGCGGTTATTTGTGACTCGAGTGAGTTGCTTGCTAGCCACATCAATGACATAGAGATCAGGCTGCCCATCTTTGGACAATACGATAGCCAATCGGCGACCATCCGGTGACCATTCCGGGGCACCATTGATGCCACGGAAGCTGGTGATCAGGCTGCGCTGCTGGTTATAGATATCCTGCACATAGATCTCGGATTTCTGGTTTTCGAAGCTGACATAGGCCAGCTTGCTGCCATCCGGTGACCAGGCCGGGGACATCAGCGGCTCACGGGAGCGCAGCAAGGTCTTCTCGTTGTAACCGTCATAGTCGGAGATACGCAGTTGATACGGGAACTGGGTGCCTTGCTGGACGGAGACATAGGCCAGTCGCGTCAGGAAGGCGCCACGCTCACCGGTCAGACGCTCGTAGACGATGTCGGAGATGCGGTGGGCGAACTGGCGCATCTGGGCACCCGGGATGGTCGCCATGCGGCTGTCCAGGATGTACCCATTGCTCTCACCGCCCTGGGTCTTGGCCAACTGGCCCTTGAGCACGTCAACCAGCTCAAAGTTGATCTTGTAGGTGCCATCGCCTACGGCGGCGACGGTACCGACCACCACGGCTTCGACGCCCTGGGAGGCCCAAGGGGCGAAGTTGATCTCGCCACTGGTGCTCGGGGTCTGCGGCATCTGACCACGGGCCAGCGGCTTGAACTTGCCGCTGCGCATCAGGTCGTTGGAGACCACCTCGGCGATATCCTGTGGCAGTTGGCCATTGCCTTCCCACTTGAAGGGCGCAATCGCGATGGGTCTTGCGCTGTCAATACCGCCGGTGATGACGATGTCCAAGGCCGCCTGAGCGCTCTGGCCCAGCAGAAGGCAGCCAACCAAAGCAAAAAACACTTTTCTTATCATGGCTTAAATACTCTGTTCCAATAAAAATTGAGAGGTGAAATTCCTTTATCAGCAGACCCTGCCAACCACAGTCAATGACCCCGTTCTACCACACCTAGATGTTCGGTTCTAACTTGAGGTTAAACTCCTTCAACATCTCGAACGCCGCCGGATCCTTCGGCACCGGCAGCTGATTGGCCTTCAGCACGGCCGCCTTGCCGGAGCGACAAACCGCCGGGTCGCCCTGGCCGTTGTCCACCGAGATGACGAAACCGGTACTGGCCAATTTGACACCGATAGTACAGGTTTTACCCCGCATGGTGGGATCCAAAATCATATAGCGCTCGACCGTCGCCTTGATGAGGGCCGCATACTTGTCGACCTCACCCTTGGCTGCCGCCGAGGCGGCCTGGCTACGAGAATTGGCCTCAGCCTCCAGCTGCTGCTGCATCATGGCTTCCATCTCTTTTTGCAGCTTGGCCTCCTCGGCTGCCTTGCGCTTGCGCTCGGCATCGATCTTGGCCTTCTTGTCAGCCTCGGCCTTCGCCTTCTTCTCTGCGTCAGCTTTTGCCTTCTTGGCGGCCTCGTCCGCAGCCTTTTTATCGGCCTCAGCCTTGGCCTTCTTGTCAGCTTCCGCCTTGGCTTTCTTCTCCGCCTCGGCCTTGGCTTTCTTGTCGGCGTCGGCCTTCTTGGTCGCATCCGCCTTGGCTTTATCGTCGGCCTGCTTCTTCTCGAGCTCTTCTTTCTTTTTCTTCAGCGCCAGCGCCTTGGCCAACTCGGCCTCCTGACGCTTGGCTTCGGCCTGCTTGGCCTTCTGCGCATCCAGCTTGCGGGCGTCCTCGGCTTTCTGGGCCTGCTCCTCCGCCTGCTTCTGCTCGGCGACTTTCTTCTGCTTCTCGGTTTCCGCCTTGCGAGTGGCCTCCTCGGCCTCCTTGCGCTTGGTCTCGGCAACGCGCAGACGCTCCTGCTCCTGCGCCAGCTCACGCCGGGCCTGATCGGCGTCTTCCTTGTCCTTCTCCTTCTGCTGCTGTGCAGCCTTGGGTTGCGCCTTCTTCTGCTGCTGGATCTGCTGTGCCTGCTGTTCCAGGAACTCGCTGTCCAGCATCACCGCATTGACGATCTCCCCCTTGGACTCGGGGCGCTTGGGTTTACTGAAGTCGACCCCGACCAGCAATATGATGCCGATGATCAGGTGCAGCAGCAGCGACGCGATGAGATAACCGGAAATACCACGCTTCACATCCATCTCCGTCAGTTCACCGGATCCGTCATCAGGCCAACCTGAGGCACGCCGGCTTTCTTGAGGGCGACCATCAACAGGATCACCTCTTCATAGCGCACGGACTTGTCACCGGCCACCACCACGGGGGCATTCTGGTTGATGGCCAGATAGCCCATGGCCTTCTCGGTGATGTATTGCTGCATCGCCTCGGGCGTACCGCTCGGTACCGGCTCGTCATCCGCCTCACCGGCCTTGATGACATATTCGCCTTCGGTATTGACGCTGACGATGAAGGGGGGCTTGGCATCCTCGGGCAACTGCTCCGACTCCGCCTGGGGCAGGTCAACCTTGACCCCTTGGGTGATCACCGGCGTCACCGCCATGAAGATGATGAGCAGCACCAGCATGACGTCGATATAGGGCACCACGTTGATCTCGGCCACCTTCTTGCGCCGGATCCGCTGATAGGTTTGCATTACTTCTCACCCTGCTGCTGTGCGATCTGGCGGTTCAGAATGGTGGTGAACTCGTCCATGAAGTTGGCGTAGGCGTTTTCCAGCCGCTCCACCTTGTTGGTGAAACGGTTGTAGAAGATGACCGCCGGGATGGCCGCGAACAGACCCATGGCGGTGGCGATCAGCGCCTCCGCGATACCGGGTGCCACCATCTGCAGGGTCGCCTGCTGCACCTGACCCAGGGCGATAAAGGCGTTCATGATGCCCCAGACGGTACCGAACAGGCCGATATAGGGGCTGATGGAGCCGATGGTCGCCAGTACCGGCAGATTGGACTCCAGCTCGTCCACCGCACGGGACAAGGAGACCCGCATGGCGCGATAGGTACCGTCCATCACCGCATCCTGGCCACGAGCGCCGGCCTTGAGCAAACGGGCATACTCCTTGAAGCCGGAGTAGAAGATGTCTTCCATGCCTTCGATGTCATCGCGACGGGAGGAGGACTCCTGATAGAGACGATTGAGGTCCACCCCGGACCAGAATCTGTCTTCAAACTGCTCGGAGGCCAGGTTGGCGGCCTTGATGGCCTTGGAACGCTGGAAGATCAGCGCCCAGGAGACGACCGACATGCCCATCAGGGTCATCATGACCAGTTTGACCAACAGGCTGGCTTGCCAGAACAGACCAATAAACGAAATTTCAGCGTGCACTTAACAGCACTCCCTTGATTTTTTCAGGTATCGCGACAGGTTTCATTTGCGGATGACTGACACAGGCTATCTGTACCATGGCCTGGGTGATCAGTCGTCCATCAGCCGCCAGGATCCGTTGCGAAAAGCGCATGGAAGCGCGTTTCACTTCAGTCACTTGCGTCATTACGGTCAGCAGTTCATTGAAGCGGGCCGCAGAGCGGAAATCGATCTCGGTGCGACTCACCACGAAGGCGAGCCCCGCCTGCAACAGGACATCTTGTTCGATGCCACCGGCGCGCAGGAATTCGGTACGAGCCCGTTCCATAAACTTGAGATAATTGGCGTTGTAGACGATGCCTCCGGCGTCGGTGTCTTCGTAGTAGACACGCACCGGAAACTCAGAGACTTCCCCCATAAAAATCTGTGATCCATTCGACAGTCAGATGGGGGGCTATCATAGCGCAGGGCTGAATAGGAAAGAAGCAGGGGGAGACAGGGAAATCCCATCTCCCCCCGTTTTTATGGCAGGCAATAACTCATGGTCAATCAGAACCTGCATAACAGACCTGGCTGGGTGAACCGGGGGGTAAGCGGGTCGCCGACTGGCGTTGTAAAAGCAGGAGGGAGGCAGATAACTGTCTGCCTCCCTCCATTTTTATGACAGGAAATAGCCTTGGGTCAACCAGAGCCCATACAACAGACTGGGCAAGGCGAGCCAAGGGAAAAACAGGACTCGACCGATGAGACTGCGGGGATGGAACCCCAGTCCGTGCATCACGCCGCAACAGACCGCCCACATCAGCCAGGGCGCGAGCATCAGCCCGTGCCCGCTGGTGTTGGCGGCGATCAGGTTCGACGCCTGCAAGATGGCGACGCCCAGCAGGGCCGCCGCCAGCAACATCAGTCCCTGCCATGGCTGGCGCTCCAGGGGAGCGGCCAGCCGGGCAAGTCCGTCACTTATTTTCATCGATCTGACGATCCAGGTTCTCGGTGTGCTCCAGCCAGAGCGCGTTGATGATCCCAAACGCGCAAGCCAGCAACAAACCCAGGATCCAGGTGAAATACCACATATCAGGGCACCTTCTTAGTAGAGCGATTGTTGGTTGTCTTCGATGTGCTTGTTACTCACCCGGCCAAACATCTTGATGTAGGTCCAGAGGGTATAGGCCAGCACGGTCGGGACGAAGATGGCCGCGACGACCGTCATCACCTTGAGGGTGTTGAAGGAGGCGGTGGCATCCCACATGGTCAGACTCTGTGAGGGTTCCAGGCTGGAGGGCATCACGAACGGGAACATGGAGAAGCCCGCCGTCAGTATGATGCCGGCAATGCCTAAGGAGGAGCACAGGAACGCCAGCCAACCCTTGCCCAGCTTGGCCACCACGGCGGTCAGCAGGCTCATCACCAGACCCAGTACGGGGGCGGCGATCATCCAGGGATAGAGGTTGTAGTTCTGCATCCAGGCACCGGCCTGCACCACCACTTCCTTATGGAGCGGGTTGGTGACAGCGTCGGTGGCCATGTTGCCCACGATCACATAACCGTCCATGCCGCTCACCCAGACACCGGCCAGCGCGAAGCAGACCAGGGTCAGCAGGGAGAAGATCATGGCGGCGGTGCGGGAGCGAGCCAGCACTTCCCCTTCGGTCTTCATCATCAGCCAGGCGGCGCCCTGGGTCACGATCATGAACAGGCTGACCAGACCGGCCAGCAGGCCGAACGGGTTGAGCAGGCCGAAGAAGTTGCCGTGATAGGTCAGCATCAGGAACTGGTTGAAGCTGAACGGTACCCCTTGCAGCAGGTTGCCGAACGCCACCCCGAAGATCACCGGCGGCACTGCGCTGCCGATAAACAGCGCCCAGTCCCAGCTGGTACGCCATTGGGAGCCTTCCATCAGGGAGCGGTATTTGAAGCCGACCGGACGGAAGAACAGGGCCATCAGGGTCAGGATCATGGCGATGTAGAAGCCGGAGAAGGCCGCCGCATAGACCATGGGCCAGGCCGCGAACAGGGCTCCGCCCGCCGTCACCAGCCAGACCTGGTTACCTTCCCAGTGCGGGCCCATGGTGTTGAGCATCACCCGACGCTCAACATCCTTCTTGCCGACGAAGGGAAGCAGGGCACCCACCCCCATATCGAAACCGTCGGTGATGGCGAAGCCAATCAGCAGGACGCCGACCAGCACCCACCAGACCAGACGCAATAATTCGTAATCAAACATGGGATCCTCTCCTTATGCCTTGCTCTGTTCGAAGTGGTACTTGCCCGTTCTCAGACTGCTGGGGCCCAGGCGCGCATACTTGAACATCAGGTACATCTCGATGACGAGCAGCACCGTATAGAACAGGCAGATCCCGATCAGGGAGAACCAGATCTCGGACGCAGGGATATTGGATGCGGAGACCGAGGTCGGCAGCATCTCGGCGATGGTCCAGGGCTGACGACCGTATTCCGCCACGAACCAGCCACACTCGATGGCGATCCAGGGCAGCGGGATCCCCCACAGCAGGCTCTTGAGCAGCCACTTGCGCTCACCGATGCGGTGACGGGTGCTGTCGTAGAAGGCGATGCCGATCAGCAGCAGCATGGCGATGCCACAGGCCACCATGATGCGGAACGCGAAGAACAGCGGGGCCACCTGCGGGATGGAATCATCCACAGCAGACTTGATCTGCTCGTCAGTCGCGTCGGTCACGTTGGGGGTGTAGCGCTTGAGCAGCAGACCGTAGCCCAGATCCTGCTTCACTTCGTCGAAGCGGGCGCGGGTATCGTCGGACTTGTCACCGGATTGCAGCTTGGTCAGCAGGTCGTAGGCGACCATGCCGTTACGCACGCGCAGTTCGTGCTCGCTCTTCAGATCCTTGAGGCCAGTTACCTGGGTATCCAGGGAACGGGTGGCGATGATGCCGAGGGCATAGGGGATCTTGATGGCGTAGTCGGTGCGCATCTCCTCCTGATTCGGGATACCGAACAGGGTGAAGGAGGCCGGCGCCGGCTCGGTGTTCCACTCGGCTTCGATGGCCGCGAGTTTCACCTTCTGCACTTCACCCGTCTCATAACCGGACTCGTCACCCAGCACCAGCACGGAGAGGATGGAGGCCATGCCAAAGGCGGCGGCGATGGCGAAGGAGCGACGGGCGAAGGCCACATCACGATTCTTCAGCAGGTAATAAGAAGATATACCCAGCACGAACATGGCGCCCGTGGTGTAGCCGGCCGCGACCGTGTGGACGAACTTGACCTGAGCAACCGGGTTGAACACCAGATCGGCGAAGCTCACCATCTCCATGCGCATGGATTCGAAGTTGAACTCGGCACCAACCGGGTTCTGCATCCAGCCGTTGGCGACCAGGATCCAGAGCGCGGAGAGGTTGGTCCCGAGCGCCATCAACCAGGTGGCAGCCAGATGCTGGCGCTTGCTGAGGCGATCCCAACCGAAGAAGAACATACCGACGAAGGTGGACTCCAGGAAGAAGGCCATCAGCCCTTCGATGGCCAGCGGAGCCCCGAAGATATCGCCGACATAGTGGGAGTAGTAGGCCCAGTTGGTACCGAACTGGAACTCCATGGTCAGCCCTGTGGTGACCCCGAGGGCGAAGTTGATCCCGAACAACTTGCCCCAGAACTTGGTCATGTCCCGGTAGACAGTGTTGTTGGTCATCACATAGACAGACTCCATGATCGCCAGGATGAAGGCCATCCCCAGCGTCAGGGGTACAAACAGGAAGTGATAAAGGGCCGTCGCGGCAAATTGGAACCGCGATAGGTCTACCACATGCTCAGCAATCATGATGTTTCCTCACCGATTATTGGCACGGCTATTTTAAGTTTTAAGGACAATGCTTCCGTTGGAAGTCCCCGAATGGTCGGTCATAACTCGGTTGATACCGATGACCAGATTCGAATGCCACCACATTAACAACAAGGCAATATACAAGAACAAAAAAAGCTAATGTTTAACATCTGGTAAACATTAGTGGTGATTCTATTCCCGCCTATAATGACCGCTGTTTTATATCACCTTTATTTGATTGAAATCAATGTAAAACCATCACCAATACATGCCTTTTTGGGGCAACTTAAAGATCGATAATCACTAATTATGAGAGCTTGCTCACAAAAAACATCAAGTCATAACTGATTGATTTAAATCAATTTTAAATAACATCAGATTAGTTTCAATTCTGTTAAAAAAATAAAACTCTTGAGTATTTACGGCCTCATCAACTCGATATTTACAAAATCGCACAGGCCACCCTTCTTTCAATTTAAAACCAACAAAAACACATGTTTATGCTTGACGACGCCCAAAAACATTAATTACTTAATCTAATCTGAAACGCATAGAATTTCTTGTTTGTCCGGCCTGGGAAGAGCTCCTACAATGCGCCTCGCAGTGAGGGCATACCTCTGGATACAGGCCGGTCAATCTGGGTTCCCGGTACGTATTCGATGAACATTTCGAACCTGTTTGTTGGGATTAATGATGAAAAAGTTTGTTGCCAAGACCATACGTTACTACAAGCTTTCGTTCGTTCAGCTCTATCAAATGAACCGACTCTGAGGCCTCGCGACGGCTCCTTTGTTTTTTTCCCGGCCTGTCTCCAGACGCGCTCACTGTCTGTGAACATCCATCCTGAATTGTCTTTGCCCACCGCCTGTGCCGTGGGCTTTTTTTTGTCAGAATAGTAAAAAACCGCCCCTGGAGGCGGTTTTTGTTCAATCAGCTGTGTTTATCCTTCTTCCGGCCGTTGCAGGCCGAAGTGGGCATAGGCTCTGGGGGTCGCCAACCGCCCTCTGGGAGTGCGCTGCAAATAGCCCTGCTGGATGAGATAAGGCTCCAGCACATCCTCTATGGTGTCTTTCTCTTCCCCTATGGCCGCCGCCAGGTTGTCGAGGCCAACGGGGCCACCCATAAACTTGTCGATGACAGCCAACAATAGCTTGCGGTCCATGAAGTCGAACCCTTCGTTGTCCACGTCCAGCATGTCCATGGCACGAGCCGCTATGGATCCGTCTATCCGGCCATCGGACTTCACCTGGGCGAAATCCCGCACCCGTCTTAACAAGCGGTTAGCAATACGCGGCGTGCCACGGGAGCGGCGGGCCACTTCCAGTGCCCCATCCCCCGACATCTCGAGTCCGAGGCAGCGGGCGCTGCGCGCGACTATGTCGGTGAGATCCTTGACGTTGTAGAACTCCAACCGCTGGACGATACCGAAACGGTCCCGCAGCGGGCTGGTCAGGGAGCCGGCCCGGGTGGTGGCGCCGATCAGGGTGAAGGGAGGCAGATCCAGCTTGATGGAGCGGGCGGCCGGGCCCTCCCCTATCATGATGTCGAGCTGGTAGTCCTCCATGGCCGGATAGAGCACCTCCTCCACCACGGGGCTGAGACGGTGGATCTCGTCGATGAACAGCACATCGTTCGGCTCGAGGTTGGTGAGCAGCGCCGCCAAGTCCCCGGCCTTCTCCAGCACCGGGCCCGAGGTGGTCTTGATATTGACCCCCATCTCGTTGGCCACGATATTGGCGAGCGTGGTCTTGCCAAGGCCGGGCGGGCCGAAGATCAGCAAATGATCGAGCGCTTCCCCGCGCTGGCGCGCCGCCTCGATGAAGATCTCCATCTGGGCGCAGACGGGATCCTGACCGGTGTAATCCGCCAGCTTCCTGGGACGGATGGCCCGATCGATGACCTCATCTTCACGCCCCCCGCCGATGGCGGTGGCCGAGATAAGACGATCCGCTTCAATCATGCATAACCCCACGCACACCGAAGATCGAGACAGGGCGAGCTGCTTGATTCATGTTCATCCTCACACCAGGCTACGCAGGGATTCACGGATGATCGACTCAACCGACATCCCATCCTTGGCCACCTTGCTAACGATCTGGCTCGCCTGCTGCGGCTTGTAGCCGAGTGCCACCAGGGCACTGGCTGCCTCTTCGCTCGCATCGGGGGCGCGCAGCTGGCTCTCCTGGGCGGGCAAGCTGATGGCGGCGGGGGAGAAGAGATCGTGGCTGACCCAGCCCTTGAGACGGTCTTTCATCTCTACCACCAGTCGCTCGGCGGTCTTCTTGCCCACGCCGGGCAATTTCACCAGGGAGCTTATCTCCTCGCGCTCGACGCTCAGCACGAACTGGGTGGCCGTCATGCCGGAGAGAATGGCCAGCGCCAGCTTGGGGCCGACCCCGTTGGTCTTGATCAGCTCGCGAAACAGCGCCCGCTCCTGCTTGTGATTGAAGCCATAGAGCAGCTGGGCGTCTTCACGCACCACGAAGTGGGTGTGAAGGGTCGCTTCCTTGCCAAGCTCGGGCAGATCGTAGAAGCAGCTCATGGGCATCTGCACCTCATAGCCCAGGCCCCCGACCTCGATCAACACCTCAGGGGGATTCTTCTCAATCACAACGCCTCTCAAGCGACCAATCATGTTCTCTTCCTCGCCACGCAGACTCTTTCAAATTGGGTCATAGCATAAAGAATAACTGGATAAGTATCCAGCATAGGGCGGCAGGCCCATGGTATCCCCGCCCCGCGCGATCGGCTTCCTCCCCGGCTTATTCCCAATCGGGAGGAAAATCCCCCTGATCCGCCCCTGCCCGGCAACCCCAAGGCGGATCCGGTTCAACCATCATCTTTAATTCATTTAAATTCAAAGCATTACAAAAAACATCGTCAATTGGACCTGACTATATACCTCTGGCTGACTAGTCTGAATCCGCCAAAGAGATCTGAATGAGGCTCAATGGTTTTCCTTCACCTTTGTCACGCGCAGCACAGCGCAAGGAGAGCAAGATGGCTAATGGACAAATCAGTTTTTGGGAAGGCAATGGCGCCACTCAGGATCAAGTCGGCAATACCCTCAGCGGTGGTGCGAGTTACAACATCAACTGCAAGAGCGGAGACCATGGCTTTAGCAACGATGAAGCCCGCTCCCTGAAGCTGGAGGGTCTTCCTGGCATCACCCTGATCAAGGTCTATGACAGCCCTTCAGCCAGTACCGACGATGACTGGGCCCAGATCCTGGTCAAGGGCCCCATTGCCGACTCCGTCATCGTCAGCAGTTTCAACAGCAGCGCCAATCTGGACGGTGGCAACGTGGTCGTTACCAGCCATTACCATAATGGCCTGGATGGCAAGGTATCGAAGATCATGATCGACTACCTTGGCTAAGTCAGGTCCCCTCCTCTGAACAGGGCGGCCTGCCCCCAGGCCGCCCTGTTGTTATTCTGCCTTTTTCTTTCATCACCTGCTCACAAGCACAGGCCGTTACTCACGAATAGCGCGTATTCGTTCTCTATCGCGAACAGATAATCGCATTAGGGCAGTGACCCATGTTAAAATTCCGCCCTTGAATTTATCCAGGGCCAGGCGGCCCGTCCCACGTTTAAGGTCCATCGCGATGCGTACCAGCCAATATCTGCTTTCCACTCTCAAGGAAACCCCCTCCGACGCGGAAGTCGTCAGCCATCAGCTGATGCTGCGCGCCGGCATGATCCGCAAACTGGCCTCCGGCATGTATGCTTGGCTGCCGTCCGGCCTGCGGGTACTGAAGAAGATCGAGAACATTGTTCGCGAAGAGATGAACAATGCTGGTGCCATCGAAGTCTCCATGCCGGTGGTGCAACCGGCCGAGCTGTGGCAGGAGTCCGGCCGCTGGGACGACTACGGCCCCGAGCTGTGCCGTCTGACCGACCGCCACAACCGTCCCTTCGTGCTGGGCCCGACCCACGAAGAGGTGATCACCTCCCTGATCCGTTACGAGGTGAACAGCTACAAGCAGCTGCCCCTCAACCTCTACCAGATCCAGACCAAGTTCCGCGACGAGGTCCGTCCCCGTTTCGGCGTGATGCGCGGTCGCGAGTTCCTGATGAAGGATGCCTACTCCTTCCACATCAACAAGGAATCGCTGATCGAGACCTACGAACGGATGCATGCCGCCTACTGCGCCGCCTTCACCCGCATGGGCCTGAACTTCCGTCCGGTGCAGGCCGATACCGGCTCCATCGGGGGCACCGGCTCCCACGAGTTCCAGGTGCTGGCCGAGAGCGGTGAAGATCTGATCGCCTTCTCCGACAGCTCCGACTACGCCGCCAACATCGAGATGGCCGAGGCCCTTGCACCGGCCGGTGAGCGCGCCGCAGCCACCTTGGTCCTGACCAAGGTCGCCACCCCGAATGTGCACACCATAGATGAAGTGGCCGCCTTCCTGAGTGTCGCGCCGGCTGCCATCGCCAAGACCCTGCTGGTGCTGGCCGAGGCGGACGAGCACGGCCAGCAGGCCGTCATCGCCCTGGTGCTGCGTGGCGACCACGAGCTGAACGAGATCAAGGCCGAGAAGCTGCCGGGTGTCGCCAACCCACTGACCTTCGCGAGCGAGGAGCAGATCAAGGCCGCCGCCGGCTGTGACGCTGGCTCCATCGGTCCGGTCGGCTTTGCCGGTCGCATCATCGCCGATCGAAGCGCCGCCCATCTGGCCGATTTTGTCTGCGGCGCCAACGACACCGGCTTCCACCTGACCGGTGCCAACTGGGATCGCGACATCGCCACCTATGAAGTGGCCGATCTGCGCAACGTGGTGGAAGGCGACCCCAGCCCCTGCGGCCAGGGCACCCTGCTGCTCAAGCGCGGTATCGAAGTGGGCCACATATTCCAGCTGGGTACCAAGTACTCCGAGGCCATGAAGGCCAGCGTGCTGAACGAGGGCGGCAAGTCCGTCACCATGGAGATGGGTTGCTACGGTATCGGGGTCTCCCGTCTGGTGGCTGCCGCCATCGAGCAGAACAACGATCAGTACGGCATCATCTGGCCGGACGCCATAGCCCCGTTCGAAGTGGCCATAGTGCCGATGAACATGCACAAATCCGAGCGCGTCGCCGAGCAGGCGCAACAGTTCTACGCCGAGCTGAAGGCCGCTGGCGTTGACGTGCTGTTCGACGACCGCAAGGAGCGTCCGGGCGTGATGTTCGCCGACATGGAGCTGATCGGAATCCCGCACGCCATCGTCATCGGCGAGCGCGGTCTGGACAACGGCGTGGTGGAGTACAAGTGCCGCCGCTCCGGCGAAAAGCAGGAAGTGGCGATCAACGACATCGTCGCCCTGCTCAAGGGCAAGCTGGGTCGCTAATAGCGCCTGCTAACTCTGCTTTTCGTTTTCGATAAAAGGCCCCGGGTGTGAATCGCACTCGGGGCTTTTTATATGTTGCCTGTCGCTGCTGCTCATCACAAACACAAGGCTCCAGTTGTATCGCGATATTGCGCTGTACATGAAGTAGCAGATTTTCTAGACTGACGTTCTTTATCCAGATTGCCCGAGAGATTATGTCCACTGCCTTAGCCAATACCGTTGTCGTACTCGATTTCGAGACTACCGGGCTCTCACCAGGACAAGGTGATAGAGCGATAGAAATTGGTGCCGTCCGGATTGAAAACGGCCATATCAGTGAGCGTTTTTCGGCGTTGATGAATCCCGGTTTTAACGTCAGCAGCTTTATTGAGCAATATACCGGGATCAGCAATGCCATGCTGAAACAGGCGCCACCTTGCGGCGAGGTGATGGCGGACTTCGTCGAGTTTATCGGTGATGATAACCTGGTCGCCCATAATGCCTCCTTCGACAAGCGCTTTCTGGATGCTGAAATAGAGCGGCTGTCGGCGCACTATCCTGGGCAGTTCGCCTGCTCCTTGCTGCTGTCGAGACGGTTATTCCCCGAGGCGCCGGATCATAAGTTGGGTACCCTGGTACAGTACCACAGCTTGCCCAATGACGGCGTATTTCACCGCGCACTGGCCGATGCCGAGGTGACGGCGCATCTGTGGCTTGCCTTATTAAAGGAATTAGAATTGCGATATGGCATTATCGACCCTGATTTTGAATTGCTGCTAACCCTCGGCAAGAAATCAAAGCATGCAGTTCAATCCTTCCTGCAGGGATATGCGACTCAAAAATGAGTCGCTCAGGTAAAATTAACTAATCTCCACCCGAGGTTTAATATTATTTCGCATGAGCTGGATATACATTCGCCATATTCTAAAAATTGAACATGGGCGTAGTAAGTTGCGATAATTCATTATAAAAATCGCTGCTTTTGTCATTTCACTCTAAATGTTTATTTTTACATGTTGACAATGCCTGTCTTGATTAAGACATTGCATTATCGGCCTTCAAATATATCCATCATTACCACATCCAGTGGCCCAACATATTCCCCATATCCTGCTGGAGATGCCCAGGTCATCGACGATCGGGGCTTCGACAACGGCGTGGTGGAGTACAAGCGCCGGCGAGCAGCAGGACGTGGCGATCACCGATATCGTCGCCCTGTTCAAGGGCAAGCGGGGGTGTTGATACTTAACACTAGGCTCGATAAAAAAAGCGCGCCAATCGGCGCGCTTTTTGTTGTGCAGGCAGCGGTTAATACCACTCAGAATGAGAAACCTAGTCGTTACGGCCGATAAAGAGATCGGTCACATGACAACTGCTGCGCGCTTCCAGTGCATCCAGCATATAGGCGGCCGCGTCTTCCGGGGTCATGAAGTTACTCGAGTCCACATGATCCGAGTTGTCCCAGAATTCGCTGCGGATCCCGCTCGGATAGAGGTTCACCAGGCGCAGCCTCGATCCCTTGAGCTCGACCCGCAGGGACTCCAGAAAGCCGCGCATGCCCCACTTGGAGGCGCAATAGAGACTCTCGTTGGCCTTGCCGGCCTGGGCCGCGGAGGAGAGCACGCTGGCGAGCACGCCCCCCTTGCTGCCGATGAGTTTCACCGTCTGCTGGGCCACCAGTATGGTGGAGATGAGATTGCTCTCCACCACCCGGCGTATCTGCTCGGCGGTGTAGACGCCGACCGGGCCGAACTCCCCCGCGCCAGCGCAATGGATCACCATCTCGGGCAAGCCACCCCAGGCCACCGCGGCAGAGAACGCCATCTCCACCTCTTCGTGGCGCGCCAGATCGGCGGCGATGCCGACCACGGCGCGACCGAGCAGTTGCTCCTGCTCTTGCAGCTTCTGGTAACGGCGCCCCATCATGGAGACCTGGTGACCACGCGCTACCAGTCCGATTGTCAGTGCGCGGCCGAGGCCGGAGCCTGCGCCAGTCACTATGATGTGGCTCATGTTGTTACCCCTTAACGGTGGAAGCCAGAGAGTGCGCTACCTCGTCGTAACGCATCCCTGCATGCTTAGAAGCGGAACGCGGCGCCGACAAACCAGCCTTCGATACCCTGATCCATCTCGGCGATGTCGATGGCAGCATCACGCCAGCCGGCGCGGATCTGCATCGGGATGGAGGAGAACTGGTAAGCCGCCCCGATCCGGTAGTCATAGTGATCGCCATTCTCGATGCGAGCGTCGCCGAAGAAGGAGACACCGGTGCCCGGCAGCATGACTTCTGCGCCTGTGTAGGCCATCAGCTCACCCTCGTCATAGGATTCGTTCAGGGTGTGGAACTTGCCGTCATACTGACGACCGGTCAGACCCAGATCGATCTTGAACAGGTCGTTGTTCAGCAGGCGATAGTAAAGGGTCAGATCATAGGCTTCGAGATCATTGCTGAAATTGCCGCCGGAGGTGCTGAAGTCGGTGATCTCGAACTTGGCGTTGGGCAGCAGGAAGATGTCATGCTCCAGTTGCAGGTAGCCAGTCCAGTTGTACTGGTCATCGTAGCTGCCGTTGGCATCCATACCGTGGATGCTGCCGCTGCCCTGGGAGTTCCACATATCGGCACCGGCGGCAAAACGCCAGTCATCGGCGGCCATGGCGGTGTGGCTGAACAGGGCCAACAAACTGGCTGCAATCAAAGTCTTTTTCATCATATCGCTCCCTAATGGACTGGAAAGGCCACTATTTTACCCTCTATACAGGGAATACCTAGAGTAAAAAGCTGAACAAGCGTCCAGAAATGTCAGTGCTGCATGCCTTTCATCGGTTCAACCGGCTTCACCGGCAGGCTCAGGCTGATGGTCTGACCATCGTCCAGGGTCAGCGTCAGCGGGAAGGGGACGTCCTGTGACAGTGCACGCACCTCGAACAGCATGATGTGGAAGCTGCCGGGCTGGAGGGCGACCTCGCCGTTGGCGGGAATGGAGATGCCCTCGACCTGGCGCATCTTCATCACCCCGTTCTCGTGCAGGTGGGTGTGCAGCTCGGCCCGGCCCGCGTCGGGAGAGGCGACGGCGGTCAGGGTCACGGGTTTGTCGCCATCGTTCTTGAGCAACATGAAGGCGGCTGTGTTGGGGGAGCCAGGGGGGAGCAGGCGCACATAACCGTCGACGGCCTCGACCTTGGCCAGGGCGGGGGCCGCCAACAACAGGGTCAGGATGGCGTAAAACGCACGTTTAAACATGGTTGGAATCCTTTTATGATGTTGTTAAAAGAAGCGAAGCTTACCCCTGTAGCAAGCTTTTGACAGCCTCCGATAACAAGGATTCAGACATGGCCCTCACAATTCTGACCGAGCAGCAGGATGGCTTGCTCATCCTGACCCTCCATCGGCCGGACAAGCGCAACGCCCTCAACACCCAGATGTACCTGGCCCTCACCGCCGCGCTGCATCAGGCGACCCAGGACGACAGCGTCCATGTGGTGCTGCTGCAGGGGCAGAACGATTGCTTCACTGCCGGCAACGATCTGGCCGACTTCATGGGCAAAACCAGTCTGGAGGCGGACGATCCCATACTGCAGTTCCTGCATACCTTCGCCGATTTTTCCAAGCCGGTCATCGCCGCGGTCGCCGGCCCCGCCGTGGGCATAGGCACCACAATGCTGCTGCACTGCGATCTGGTCTATCTGGGGGACAACGCCCGGCTGCAACTGCCGTTCGTCGAGCTGGGGCTGGTGCCGGAGTTTGCCTCCAGCCTCTTGCTGCCCAGGGCCGTCGGCCACCTGAAGGCGGCCGAACTATTGCTGCTGGCGGAGGCCATCGATGCCGATGAAGCACTGCATCTCGGGCTCGCCAACCGGGTGCTGCCGACTGACCACCTGCTAGCCTTTGCCCGGGAGCAGGGGCTGAAACTCGCGGCCAAGCCGCCGAAGGCACTGCAAAAGAGCAAGGCCCTGCTCAAGCAGGAGCTCAGGCAGGCGGTGCACTTCGTCATCGATCTGGAGGCCCGCGCCTTCTCCCAAGCCCTGCAGGGGGAAGAGGCCCAGGAGCGCATTGCCCGTAGGCTCAGGCGCTGAGACGAGCCGCTAGTTCAGGCGGAAGCGGCCGATCAGCTCGCAGCCCTGCACCTTGTCCTGCAGCTGGATCAGCCTGGCGATCTCGGGGTTGGGGTGGCGCTTCAGGAAGGAGAGCAGGGCGGCGCGGCAGCAGCCCAGCTCGCTGATCAGGCTCTCGCATTCGCGGTTGGGGCACTGGGGCACCAGGGCGGTGACCAGCTCGGAGGCGAGCTTGAGGTAGCGCAGCTCGTAGGCGGGCTCCTCCATGGCGCGCCAGAAGTCGGCGAGGCGATGACAGGTGGCGACCCTCATGCTGGCCAGCTCGTCCAGATCGTCCGATTCCAGCTCATAGACCTCCCCCAGCGCCTGCTGATAGAGGCAGATAGCCGTGCCAAGTGCCCCCTTGCCCAGGGCATTCTCCGCCTCCAGCATGTAACGCTGCCAGTTCTGATTCGTCATACCCCTCTCCCCTGCCGACATGAGTGGAGCCAGTATCATGGCTAATTGAGAATAAATATCAACCAGACGATTTGTGCAGGATCCGGCCAGCCTCTCCTCCGTCCGCTTGGCATCGCCCTCCCCATCCCTTACCATCTGTGCTCTTTCGTCGGGAACCTTCTCCTCATGCAACGACCCCGTTTACCCCAGGCGCTGGGCTGCTCCACCCTGTGCGTGCCCCGCCTGCTGGTCTGGATCTATTAGCTGGCCGACGCGCGCCACGCTTACCCTGATCCATTCAACGAGGAACACAGCCATGAAACCCTGCCAACACTGGTCGCAGGTCGAATACCTGCACCTGACGGTGACCAATCCCAACATCTGCCTCAAGGGGCAGCACAGCTACTACTCCGGCGCCTGGGACGGCCCCTTCGAGGAGGAAGTGGTGCGCTACCTGCACGGCGACCGCTTTAGCCGCAACCCCGATACCGGCTGGGAGCCCATCTGGCACATAGACAAGCTCCATCTCGGCGACTATGTGCAAATCGCCGCTGGCGTGAAGATCATCATGGGTGGCAACCACACCCACAACACCGGCTTCATCAGCACCTATCCGTTCTCCGATGGGGAGGCACTCGAGCGTAGCTACCGCCCCGCCGGGGATACCCGGATCGGCAACGATGTCTGGATCGGCATGGAGGCCATGATCATGCCGGGGGTCACCATAGGGGACGGCACCATCATCGCCGCCCGCAGCCTGGTCACCCGGGACGTGCCGCCCTATTGCGTGGTGGCGGGGTCGCCCGCCAGGGTGATCCGCCAACGCTTCGGCCAGGACGACATCGCACGGCTGCTGGCACTGGCCTGGTGGGATTGGCCGGATGAGCAGGTGGCAGCCCTGCTGCCGCTGATCCAGCAAGGGGAGGTGGCACTGCTGGAGCAGGCCGCCGCCCGCTGGCAAGCCGTCGGCCTGGGCGAATGACTGCGGGGCGCCCAGGCGCCCCGCATTCATCCAATCCTGGGCCCCTGCTTAGTTGCCACTGCGCAGGGGGTTGAGGCGGCACTGCTTGCCGGGATAGCCCGGCAGCCCCTCGGCCTTGCTGCTGCAGGCCAACCGTTTGGCCTGACCGAGGCGATCCGCCAGATTGGCGGCATTGACCGGCAGCCAGTCCATCTGCTGGCCGAGCCAGCTGGCCCAGGCGAACTCGACGAAGTAGACCTGATCTTTCTTGCTGAAGTAGCCCGCATCCTGCAACTGACCCGCCAGGGAGCGGTAGGGGTAATCCGGCAGCTCACCGATCTGCTTGGGCAGTTGCTCCGGGGTCAGGGGTTGGCCCCGCTCATCCTTCAACCAGGCCCAGTGGTTGTTCTGCATCTGGCTCCAGAAGTTGGTCTTGTCCTGCAGCCGGGCGATCACCTTGACCCTCGCCTGCTTCACCCCCTGCTGCCACAGCGCCTTGGTCAGGTGATGCCTGTCCACCAGCCAGTAGCCACCATCGGGGGCGATGACCACGGGGATCTCCTTCTTCTTCATCAACTTGTCGAGCTGCTCCGGGCTCTTGTCCGCCAGCTCGCGCGCCGTGGCATCGACCTGCAACTGGCCCACTCCGCCCTGGGTCGGATGCAACTGCGTGATGCCCAACTCGCACCAGCGACCCACCGCAGTCGTTGGCGCACACGGATCCAGCGCCCAGGCGCCCGGGCTCAGGAGACAAGCCAATAATATCCATGCTCTCATTCTTCCACTCCTCTTCCCCGCATTGGCACGGGGGATTGATAGGGCGCCACACCCGGCTCTCACGGGACTCATGCTGGCGGTCTGACCAGCAAAGGAGATATCATGATTCCCCGTCTATCGGCGATGATTTCTCGCCGAGTTTTCTCCCCGCTTCACACAATTTGAAGGATTAGCCATGAAAGGATGGAGTCCCTTGCTGGCCCTGCTGGGCGCCGCCTGTGTCCAGGCCGCCGATGTGCCGCCCGGCACCCAACTCGCCACCGAACAGGTGGTCGTGCGTCATCTCAAAGACGAGCCCACCAGCCTGAGTCCGCTCAAACTGGTCGGTCTGCCCGAGTTACAGGTGCTGCGGGATCTCTACGAGGGGCTGCTGACCCAGGGGCCGGATGGCAAGGTGATGCCCGGCGTGGCGATGCGTTGGGAGAACAAGGACAACCGGCAATTCACCTTCCACCTGCGGCCGGATGCCCGCTGGTCCAACGGCGACGAGGTCAAGGCCAGCGATTTCGTCTATGGCTGGCGCAAGCTGGTGGATCCCAAGGAAGCCGCCACCTTCGCCTGGTTTGCCCAGCTGGCTCACTTCGATAACGTGGACGAGATAGTGGCGGGCAAGCTGGCCCCCGAGGCGCTCGGGGTGCAGGCCCTCGACGACCATACCTTGCAGGTGAACCTGTCCCAGCCGGTACCCTACTTCCTGAGCCTCTTGACCCACCCCAGCCTGTCACCGCTGCACAAGGCCAGCATGGAGCAATATGGCAGCCAGTGGACCCAGCCGGGCAAACTGGTGGGCAATGGCGCCTTCGTGCTGAACAACAGGGTGGTGAACGAGCGACTGGAGCTGACCCCGAACCCCTATTACTGGGACAGGGCCCACACTGTACTGACCAAGGTCACCTTCGTGCCCATCAACCAGGAGAGCGCCGCCACCAACCGCTACCTGGCGGGGGATCTGCAGATCACCGAGTCCTTCCCCAAGGAGCAGTACCAGAAGCTGATGCAGCAGATCCCGGGAGAGGTCTATACCCCGGAGCAACTCGGCACCTACTACTACGCCTTCAACACCCAGCGGGCGCCGCTGGATGACGTGCGGGTGCGCAAGGCGCTCTCCTACACCATCGATCGCGGCCTCATCGCCAACAAGGTGCTGGGCACCGGCGAGAAACCGGCCTACCACTTCACCCCGGACGTGACCGCCGACTTCGAGCCCAAACCGAACCTGCTCTCCACCAGCAGCCAGCGCGAGCTGGATGACAAAGCCAGGGCCTTGCTCAAAGAGGCGGGCTATGGCCCGGACAAGCCCCTCAAGCTGACCCTGCTCTACAACACCGCCGAGATCCACAAGAAGATGGCGTTGGCCATCGCCAACCTGTGGAAGCAGAAGCTCGGTGCCCGGGTCGAGCTCACCAATCAGGAGTGGAAGACCTATCTCGACAGCCGCCAGAGCGGCCAGTTCGAGGTGATCCGCTCCTCCTGGGTCGCCGATTACAACGATCCCTCCGCCTTCCTCGGCCTCTGGGGCAGCCACCACAGCGGCAACATGGCCCGCTTCGCCAACCCCGGCTACGACGCCTTGCTGACCCAGGCCGCCAGCAGCCAGGATCCCCGTGAGCGGGCCCGCCTGTTCGACGAGGCCGAGACCATCTTGCAGGACGAGGCGCCCATCGCCCCCATCTACCAGTACACCAACGCCCGGCTGATCAAGCCCTGGCTCAAGGGCTATCCCATCAACAACCCGGAGGACGTGGCCTACAGCCGCCAGCTCTACCTTATCCAGCACTGATCCCGCTCATCAGACGCCGACACCACGGGGCCAGCCAGGCCGGCCCCGTTCAGGCACTGTCCCGCTCTCATTTTACGGCATAGAATGCTGCCTTTCTGTCGCTAAACTTCGTGAACACGCTACCCATATGCGCACCCTGCTCCTGATCCTCCTGCTTTGTACCCTGCCCGTCCGGGCCGCCACCGAAGCCGAATGCCAGCGGGCCTTCGTCGAATGGATGCTGGACCAGCAACAGCAGTTCAGCGATCGCAAGGCCAGCAAGATGACGCGGCGCAACGCCGAGCGCACCATCGATCAGGCCCGCGACGAGTTCGCCAAACAGGAGAGCTTCTGCCAGACCATGGCCTGGGTCGCAGGCGAGCAGCGCCAGGATCTTCGCTTCAAGCCGAGGGAGGGAGAAGTCCACGATTTTACCCCCCTGCATTGAGCCCGACTTGAATAAGCCTTTGCATTGTCTCTTTTCAGCCTCCCCTGTGGCGATTAATTGACCTAAGCCAAGGTCGGGCCATGGCCCGCATCTACAATGAAGCCGTAACAACCACACACAATAAAAACAAACTTATCAGTTACTTGGCTCAAATCAGGATGCGCACATGACCACACCCCAGCGAGAAGGGGAGATCCGTTTCCCCGACCACATATCACTGATCTCGACCACGGATCCCGCCAGCCATATCACCTATGCCAACCAGCACTTCTGCGACGTGGCCGGTTACAGCGCCAGCGAGATGGACGGCGTCCCCCACAATCTGGTGCGCCACCCGGACATGCCCAAGGCCGCCTTTGCCGACATGTGGCGCCGGCTGCAGCAAGGCAAGAGTTGGATGGGACTGGTGAAGAACCGCGCCAAGAGCGGCCAGTTCTACTGGGTCAACGCCTATGTCACCCCCATCCTCAACGAGCGGCAGCAGATCATCGAGTACCAGTCGGTGCGCACCCGTCCGAGCGAGCAGGACATCGCCTGGGCGGATCGGCTCTATGCCCGTATCCGGGCGGGCAAGGCCCTGCCCTGGCCGAGCCGCCTCGCCCTGGAGCCGGGTCAACTCAGCCTGCTGCTGTCGGCCACAGCCCTGCTCGGGCTGGGCACCAGCCTGGTCACGAGCCAGCCCTGGTGGAGTCTGATTTCCCTGCTCTGCCTGCTGGGGCAGATGGCCCATGGCTGGCAGCTGCAACAACGGCTGGATCGGCTGCTGGCCACCGCGGGCGAGGAGCTGGGTACCCCGCTCTGTCAGGTGCTCTACACCAGGCGGCGGGACAGCCTGGGGGCCATCGAGCTGCTGCTGCGCATGAAGAAGGCCGAGCTCAGGGCCGTGGTGGGTCGCAGCGCCGACACCAACCAGCAGATCCTGCAGGCCGCCGAGGATGACAGGGGCCATATCCAGACCATAGACACCCACCTGCAGCAGCAGCGGCTGCAGAGCGAGCAGCTGGCCGCCGCCATCACGCAAATGAGTCACTCCATCCGCGACGTGGCCAATAGCGCCCATCAGGCCAATGCGCTGGTGAGCGAGGTGCAACAGGTCTCCGCCAGCGGCCAGCAGGCGCTGGCCACCACCCGCTCGTCGGTCAACCAGCTCCATCAGGAGCTTGATGCCAGCCAGGGCGTGCTGGCCCGGCTGACCCAGGACAGTCAGAAGATCAGCGGGATCCTGGAGGTGATAGGCCAGATAGCGGATCAGACCAACCTGCTCTCCCTCAACGCGGCCATCGAGGCGGCGCGGGCCGGTGAGCAGGGACGCGGCTTTGCGGTGGTAGCCGACGAGATCCGGGCGCTGGCCCAGAAGACCCGCAGCTCCACCGGCGAGATCAGCGACATGATAGGGGCGCTGCAGCAGAGCACCCGGCAGCTGTCCGATGGCATGATCCAGGGGGCCCAGACCTCGGCTCTCTGCCAGCAACACATGGGGGCCACCGCCGAGGTGCTCGACCAGATCAACCAGATGCTGGCCCAGGTCACCCACACCAGCGACGAGATAGCCCAGGCCGTCAGCCAGCAGGCGGACGTCACCAGCACCCTGGATCAGGGGATCCACCAGATCCACCAGCTCGCCAACCACACCGCCGACAGCAGTCGACAGGCCCTGGATGGCATCACCCTGCTGGTGGAGCGGCTGCAAAATCTCTCCCGCCTGATCAATCAGTTCCACGACTGAACCCGCTCCCCGTGTAGCCAGGCGCGTCTCAGGACGCGCTGCTGTTTTTCCCGCCTTCCCTTCAAATACTCCCCATATGGGGCCTTTCATTTATTTGTAACAGAAATGTAAATGAAATGACCTCTATGCCCGCCATAACAGTCAGTTTCCACCGTGCCTCAACCAAAAGGACTTCATGATGCACCAATCCCTCAGCTATGCCGCCCTGCTGCTGGCCTGTCAGTTACCGTTGCAGGCGCTGGCCGATACCGACGTCTACCTCACCAACAACGGCCCCGAGCCCTTGCAGCTGGAGATCCGCCAGAGCGGCAGCGGCCAGTTGCAACCGGGCAGCCAGTGGACTCAGCACAGGACAGAGCTGGGCCCCTGGGAGAGCGCCATGGTGCTCAGCTTCAATCGCTACGAGGGGGTGAAGGCGGGCAAAAACTATCTGTTCGAGACCCGCGTCACCACCGCCGGCGGCGACACCTATCGCCTCAACCAGCTGATGGAGGGCACCTGGTGGAACACCACCTTGCAGCACGGCGGCGAGACGCCGACCGCCAGCTCCGGCTGGCAGAGCGATCGCACCCTGCATCGCACCGCGGGCCCGCAGGAGCTGGCCTTCGCCGCCAAGTACACCGGCCGTTACGACGATCTGCACTATATGCTGACGCCCGCCCGGCAAGAGGAGCAGCCGGAGCCGGCGGAAGACAAGCTCAAGGTGGCCAGCTACAACGTCTGGGCCCTGCCGGTGATCGCCTCCAGCATCGGCGAGCGGCTGACCCTGCTGCCCGGCTATCTCAAGGGCTATGACGCCCTGCTGCTGCAAGAGGTGTTCGATGGCCGGCGCGAGGGCTTCCTGCAGGCGCTGGCGAAGGAGTATCCCTACCAGACCAAGGTGCTCGACAAGCCGGGGATCAACATCCATGACGGCGGCGTGGTGATCGTCAGCCGCTACCCCATAGTGCGCGAGGCCCAGCTGGTCTATCCCCAGTGCACCGGCACCGACTGCTTCGCCGACAAGGGGGTGATGTACGCCGAGGTGATCAAGGGCGGCAAGGCCTGGCACCTGTTCGCCACCCACACCGCCAGCTTCGACACCGACGAGGCGCGCAGGCTGCGCCAGATCCAGTTCGGCCAGATCCGCACCCTGGCCGCCAGCCTCAAGATCCCGGCCACGGACACCGTCATCTACGGCGGCGACTTCAACGTCAACAAGCGCAAGTTCGCCGACGACTACGCCAACATGCTGGCCAATCTGAACGCCCATGCCCCCGCTTATGGCGGCTACACCGAGGCCACCTTCGACCCCAGGCTCAACCCCTACGCCGGCGGGCCCCTCTCCGGCGGTGCCAACGTGGAATACCTGGACTATCTGCTGGTGAGCCGGGAATACGGCGCCGCCAGCCACAACCTCAACAGCGTCTGGATCCCCCGCACCAGCGATGGCAGCCTCTGGCCCGCCAGCAACCTCTCGGATCACTTCCCGGTCAAGGGAGAGATAGCCCGATGAAACGCCGCCACGGGATCCTGGCCCTGGCGGTCCTCTCGCTGTTGCTGCTCACGCTCGGCCGGCAGGATGAGTCCGGATCGGCGGCGGCAGCCTCCCAAGCAGGGACGCCGCCGACTGCCAGCCCGCCGCAGCCCGTTCAGCCAGGGGTCGCCGCACATGACGCCACCGCCACCGCGGCCACTGGCGCCACCAAGGCCCCCCAAAGCTGGCGCGCCATGCCGGAGGGGATGAGCCAGCAGCTCGCCGGCGACATCACCGACAGCGACCAGCCGCTGGCCGAGCGGCTGGCCAATCTGGCCGGCGTGGAGTCGCAGTGGCTGAGCGAGGGGGAGAGCCTGACCCTGTTGCAGGGGCGCTACGCCGAGGCGCTGGCGCAGCTGGCCAGCGACGGCGAGCAGCTGACCCTGAGCGAGCGGCTGGCCGCCCTGACCCGGTTGCAGGACGAGTGGGCGGCGCAATACCCGGATCTGGCGGCGGATCTGTTCAACCCAGACGCCCGCCTGCAGCAGGCGCGTCAGCTGTGGGGGGACGAGGAGCTGGAGACCCTGGCGCGCCACTTCCTGCCCGCCGGGCGGGCCGAGGCCAGCCTGGCCTTCGCCGGGGCGCGCCAGCAGCAGCTGGATCAACGCAGCCGCTATCAGCTGCAGCTGGCCGAGCTGGAACAGCAGCTCACGGCCAGCCAGGGGGCCATGGACGACGAGCGCTGGCAGCAGCACCGGGAAGAGGTGCTTGGCCAGTTCAGGCGCGGCTTCTTCGCCCAGGAGCAGGGCCGCCCCCGAACGGATTGACGCCAGGCTGACATCACGGTCCGGCACGCAGCAGACACGAAAAAGGGCCCGCTATGGGCCCTTTTCTTGCTCAATCGCCTCAGGCCAGCGGGTAGCTGGCCGCCAGACCGTTCTCGCAATGCCAGTTGGCCCACAGCTTGTCATCGCTGCCCATCTGCAGGGTGGCGAAGTTGCGGGTACGCAGGTAGAGGGTGGCGCCAAACGGCTTGATCAGCTCGGTGCGGATCAGCCGGCTCTCGTCGAGGTACTCGGGCTCATCGTTGGTCATGGCGAGGATCCCCATCCACTGGAACTGGGTCGGGCAGGGATGCACTATGCCGGAGGAGACCAGCTGGTGCACATTCATCACTCCCTTGCCCACCCGCCTGTCCTGGATGACCCCGAGACAACCCACGTGCACATCCCCCGACAGGATCAGGGTCCTCGAGGCGCCCTTGTCGGCCTTGCGCCGCTGCTGGGCGTTGTCCAGCAGCCGCATGATGAGACGGGCCCGCTCCCCCTCGTGGGCCTTGGCGCGCCAGTGATCCTTGAGATCGTCGGTCAGCTCCTCCTCCCAGGGGGTAGCATCCAGCGCCGCCTCGGTGAAGGAGAAGTCTCGATAGACCACCGGCACCCCCGCCATCACCAGCAGGTGCCCCTCGCTGCAAGCGGCCAGCGCTGTATTGACCTGATCCCACTGCCCCCGGCTCATCACCTGGCTCTGGCTGCGGGTTGCCCTGTTGTCCAGGGCCAGGATCTGATAGCCCCTAAAGGTCAGCCGCCAGGAGTGGTGACTCAGGTTCGCCGGATCCAGCAAGGATCCATTGGCGCCGGAGCGCAGCTGGAACAGCCGGAAATACTTGGCGGCGGCGGCATAGATGGCCTGATAGACCTCGCAGCCCTGCAAGTCGGCGGGGTAGCTGCCCCAGCCATCGAAGATGTCGTGATCGTCCCACATCATGGCATTGGGCACCCGGGCCAGCATGCGCGCCACCTCGGGGCGGCCCCACTGCTTGCAGTAGAGCTCGCAATAGAAACGGTCGAGCTGCTCCTCCATGGTGCGGGTCGCCTTGCGTTTGACCTTCTCGGTTCTGTCCAGCTCGTTCCAGGCCTTCAGGGTCGGTACCGTGGTCCAGAGGGAATCGGCATAGACCTGATCCCCCCCCATCAGCAGCAGGGAGAAGGGATGCGCCTGGTGTTCGGCGGCAAGCTTGTCCCACATGGCGTAGGGCTGGGGGGTGGAGGTGAGCAGCTTGAAGTCGGAGAAACCGTTGCAGGAGGCATAGCCAATCAGCACCTGATCTTTCAGGCCCGGCAGATGAAACTGCCACTGCTCAGCCCCGGCCAGATCCTGGGCGGGCACCCCATCCAGCAGGATCTCGTAGCCGATGGTGCTGGTCTTGGCCTTGGCGGGTGCCGACCAGAGCGCTCGCCAGAAGCCGCCTTTGGGGGTATCCGCCTGCTTGCTGGCGGCCAGCAGCTTGCCATTGACTCTGACGTCAGCCGCCTTGCAGTCCGCCCCCGCCAGAAAACAGATGCTGTATTGAGTGTCGGATTCGAGCCCCAGCAGGGGGCCCATTACCAAAGTCGTCATCGCTTATCCCTCCATGATTTCACCCATGCAGCATAGCGAAACGGGCGTCCTTTGATACTGACCAGCTGGGAGGCGCTATCTCAGGCTGCGGCGAGCGACATCACACCTTGCCCTTGAACTGCTTGACGCTGCGCTTGTTGGCGGTGCGGCGATTCGCCTGCTTGTCTCTGGGGGCGCGCTTGCCCTCCCCGCTCGCGGGCTGGTCGGTCACCGGGAAGCCGGCCAGTTCGGCCAGCGCCAGCTCACGGCCGGTCAGGGTGCGGATAGCGGCGAGAGTCTCGGTCTCGCCGTGGCAGACCAGGGACATGGCGAGACCCTTGCGCCCGGCGCGGGCGGTGCGGCCGATGCGATGCACATAGACGGGGGCGCTGGCGGGCAGGTCCAGGTTGATCACCACGGGCAGCGCCTCCACATGGATGCCGCGCGCCATCAGATCCGTGGCCACCAGCACCCGTACCTTGCCCGCCTTGAAGTCGGCAAGCGCCTGCTCCCGCACAGCCTGATCCTTGTCCCCGTGCAGGGCTGCCACCGGGATGCCTGCCTTGGCGAGCTTCCTGGCCACGCCGTCGGCATCGTCCCGCGCGCTGATAAACACCAGCACCTGAGGCCAATCCTGCTCCTTGAGCAAGCCGATGAGTGCCGGCACCTTGCCGCTCTTGTTGACCAGATAGAGCCGCTCCTCGATCTCGCTCACCAGGCCGTTGAGCGGATCCGCCTCGATGCGCACCGGGTTCGTCAGCAGACCGGTGGCCAGGCTCTCCAGCTCGGTTGGCAGGGTGGCGGAGAACAGCAGGTTCTGCCGCTGCGCAGGCATGGCGTTCATCAGCCACTGGATATCGGGCCAGAAGCCCATCTCCAGCAGGCGATCCGCCTCATCCAGCACCAGCGCACGCAGGTTGCTCAACCCCAGCAAGCGCTGGGCCAGCAAGTCGCGCAGCCGCCCCGGGGTCGCCACCAGCAGTTGCGGCCCCAGCGCCAGCTCGGCCTGTTGCTGCTCCTGCGCCACCCCGCCACACAGGGTCAGGACACGCAGCCCCAGCGCCTCGGCACCGCCCTGCAGCGCGGCGCTCACCTGGGTGGCCAGCTCGCGGGTCGGCACCAACACCAGCCCCTGCACCCGATCGGAGGTCGAGTCCAGCCGTTGCAGCAACGGCAGACCGAACGCCAGGGTCTTGCCGCTGCCAGTCTGGGCCAGCGCCAGCAGATCCTGCCCCGCCAGCGCCGCTGGAATGGCTAATTGCTGTATGCGGGTCGGGGTATGCAAGTCGGCAGGCAGGGCGGCCAACAGGGCGGGAGCGAGGGCGAGTTCGTTAAAGGTCATGGGCTAGGCAGGTATCGGCTGAATGAAGAAGTGGGAGGCGAAGTCTAGCCAGACTGCCCTGATAAGTAAAAGGATGGTGCCGACTCCGGCGCCGCCAGGGATTGTGGGGGCAGGTTAAAGAAACGGGGGTGAACTCCCCGCGCCAGAAATAAAAACGGCCTGCGCCTGTGTTGAAACAGGGCAGGCCGTCGGGCAATCAGGGTGCTAACGAGATTACAGCACGGCCAGGGCGGCGGCGTAGTTCGGCTCGTCGGCGACTTCGGCTACCAGCTCGCTGTGCAGCACCTTGTTCTGCTCGTCCAGCACGACGATGGCACGGGCGGCCAGGCCAACCAGGGGACCGGAGGAGAAGGCCACGCCGTAATCCTGCAGGAAGGAGACGCCACGCAGGGTGGACAGGCTCACGACCTTGTCCAGGCCTTCGGCGCCGCAGAAGCGGGACTGGGCGAACGGCAGATCGGCGGAGATGCACAGCACAACGGCGTTGTTCAGGGCGCTGGCCTGCTCGTTGAACTTGCGCACCGAGGTGGCGCAGGTCGGCGTATCGACGCTCGGGAAGATGTTCAGGATCTTGCGCTGACCTGCGTAGTTCGCCAGGGTCACATCGGACAAGTCTTTGGCAACCAGGGAGAAAGGCTTGGCCTGCTCACCGGCAACGGGGAAATGGCCGGAAACGGAAACAGGGTTGCCTTGCAGGGTGACGGTATTGCTCATGTTGTGTCCTTGATTATCGAGGGAGGATCGGGGTTCCCAGTATAGGCGCTGCCGGCGGGGACAAACACCCGCCAACAAGAGGGATTTATCCCTCGGCTGCACCGACCAATCCTGCCCGGTGAAAAGAGAAGAGGAGAACAGGCTTGACCTTGGACTAAACACCAAGGTTTACACTCGGCTCAATCATCCAGGGTTTCGCACCGGCGGGATCCGTTCAAGAGGGATATATGATGAGCAAAACCTGCTGCAACCATTCACAGGCCGCCCCCATCAAGGCGGTCAGCAAGGCAGCCACGCCTCAAGCCGAGCACAGCCACGACAGCCACTGCTGCGACAATGCGGCGCCCGTCACTGGCTGCACCAACCAGGCCCCCCATGACCACCAGGCGCATGGCGAGAACGACCCGCCAGGAGATGAAGAGCCCCCCAGAGGGAGTTGCAGCGACCGGGCCTGTTGCAGCGATCAACCTCAGGCCCCCGACCACGCCCATGATCATGGGCATCAAGATGCACACGGCCATCATGACCATGACGAGGCTCCCGACGAGCGCGCCCCTTTGCACGAGCCAGAGCAGAACGTCAGCCGCCACAGCTGGCAGGTGCTGGGCATGGACTGCCCCAGCTGCGCCCGCAAGATAGAGACCGCCGTCGGTCGGGTGGCCGGCGTGCAGCAGGCCCGCGTGCTGTTTGCCACCGAGAAGCTGGTGGTGGATCTCGCCCCCGGCCTCTCCCCCGACCCCATCACCGCGGCCGTGCTGGCCGCGGGCTTCCGGCTCAAGGGCGAGACCCGGGGCAAGGCGGCCGACGGCCAGCCGCGTAGCCCCTGGCTGACGCTGCTTGGCAAATACTGGCAGCCCCTGTCGCTGGCCGCCCTGATGTTGGTGGCGGCCCTGCTGCCCGACACCCTTGGCAAACCGCTGTTTATCCTGGCGACCCTGTGGGGGCTCTGGCCCGTCGCCCGCAAGGCCTGGGCCCTGACCAAGAGCGGCTCTCCCTTCGCCATCGAGACCCTGATGACGGTGGCGGCGCTCGGCGCCCTCTTCCTCGGCGAGACCGCCGAGGCGGCCATGGTGCTGCTGCTGTTCATGCTGGGGGAGCACCTGGAGGCCTATGCCGCCGGCCGTGCCCGTGCCGGGGTCACCGCCCTGATGGCGCTGGTGCCCGACAAGGCGCTGCGCATCCGTCCCACGCCAACTGGTGATGTTCGGGAAGAGGTGGCGGCTGACGCGCTGCGTCCCGGCGACATCATAGAGATAGCCCCTGGCGCCCGCCTGCCGGCCGATGCCCGCCTGCTCGATGCCCTCGGAGCCTTTGACGAGAGCGCCCTGACCGGTGAGTCGATCCCGGTGGAGCGCCGCCAGGGAGACAAGGTGGCCGCCGGCAGTCTGGCGGCGGATAGAGTGCTGCGTCTCGAGGTAGTCTCCGAGCCCGGCAACAACGCCATCGATCGCATCCTGCATCTCATCGAGGAGGCCGAGACCCAGCGCGCGCCCATAGAGCGCTTCATCGACCGCTTCAGCCGCTGGTACACCCCGGCCATGATGCTGGTCGCCCTGCTAGTGATGCTGGTGCCACCGTTGGCCTTCGGCCAGAGCTGGGACGAGTGGATCTATCGTGCCCTGGCCCTGCTGCTGATCGGCTGCCCCTGCGCCCTGGTGATATCGACCCCGGCGGCGGTGACCTCGGCCCTGGCGGCGGCGACCCGACAAGGAGCCCTGATCAAGGGGGGCGCCGCGCTGGAGCGATTGGCCCACGTGGACACAGTCGCCTTCGACAAGACCGGCACCCTGACCCTGGGCAAGCCACAGCTGACCGATTTCATCGCCCTGAACGGCCAATCCGAAAACGCGCTGCTGGCCCTGGCCGCGGCCATCGAGCAGGGCTCCCATCATCCCCTGGCCCGCGCCGTGGTGGCCGCCGCCAACGAGCAGGGGCTGACCCTGGCCGCAGCAAGCGAACTGCGCGCCCTGCCGGGCATGGGGGTGGAGGGACGCATCGACGGCGCCCTCTGGCAGTTGCTGGCCCCGAGCCGGATCCCGAGCCTCGATGAGGCCATCAACCAGCGAGTCAGCCGCCTGGAGGCACAGGGCAAGACGGTGGTGGTGCTCGCACAGGCGGATGCCGCACCGGCCGCCCTGCTGGCGCTGCGCGACCAGATCCGGCCAGAAGCCGCGGCGGCGCTGCGGGAGCTGCGCGGACTCGGGCTGCAGAGCATCATGCTGACCGGGGATAACCCCCGCGCCGCCGAGGCCATTGCCACCGAGCTCGGCATGGGCTGGCGCGCCAGCCTGCTGCCGGAGGGCAAGGTGGAGGAGATCGCCAAGCTGGCCGAGCACCGCAAGGTGGCCATGATAGGGGATGGCATCAACGACGCCCCCGCCATGAAGCGGGCCAGCATCGGCATCGCCATGGGCGGCGGCACCGACGTGGCGCTGGAGACCGCCGATGCGGCCCTGACCCACAACCAGCTCGGCGGCCTCGCCGCCATGATCCGGCTGTCGCGCTCGGCGCTCGCCAACATCCACCAGAACATAGCGCTGGCGCTGGGGCTCAAGGCCATCTTCCTGGTCACCAGCCTGCTCGGCATCACTGGGCTCTGGATAGCGGTGCTGGCCGATACCGGCGCCACCGCCCTGGTCACCGCCAACGCCCTGCGGCTGCTGCGCAAGCGCTGATCCTCGGCTCCAGCCAAACACCAAAAGCCGTCACCCCGGGGTGACGGCTTTTCTCTTTTCCCCTCTCCCCTGGCACCAGCGAAGCAGAACCTGCAAAGAAAAAGCGCGGCTGCCCTCTGGCAGTCGCGCTTTGTGATTACTCTCTCGGCTTATCCCACCCTTGGCGAGGTGGAATTCAACCCGGGGCTGCCGAGCCAGCCCCGGACTCGATGGGTTTGCTTACTTGGCGCTGCACTCCTGCACTATGACTGAGCCCACTTCGCCGGATGTCTTGCTTGGGTCAACCTTGACCAGGAAGCTCCACAGACCCTCTGCCAGCGTGATGCTGTTGTTGCCCATGCCGCCATCGCCATGCTGAAGCGGGTAGGCCAGCTCGGTCTCCAGCGCGATCAACTTGCCGCCCGCATCCTTGACGAAGAACTGCTTGCTCCAGCTGCCGTCATCGTTGGCAAACTTGAAGTCAAAGCTGCCCGCGTAGTTGAACGCGGCCTGATAGACGGCAAGGTTGCCCTCCATCCCCTTGTAGTTCAACTGGTAGGCCGGCTGGGCATTCCAGTCACTCAGGCTGCCACGCACGAAGATCGGGTAGCCAAGCGGATTACCGGCAACGGTATCCAGTACCTTGCAGCTCTGCACCGGCTCGGTGTAGCTGACGCTCAGGGTCGGTTTGTCCTTGTTCATGGCGGTGAAGACGAACTTGTAGGTACCGGCCTTGGCCAGATCCAGTCCGATGTTGCCAGTCGAACCACCGGCACAGAGGGTCAACGGCGTCCCCACTGCCAACTTGTCACCGGCGTTGCAGCTGCCGTAGTTGATCGGACCCCAGCTGGCGTCGGCGATCTTCACTTCCGTCGTGCCCAGCTGGTCGGCCGTCACTTCGGTGCTGAACTCGTACATGAAGTTGGTGGTGAAATGCAACTCGTTGGCGTCGCCCCATTCACCGAGGAAGCCCTTCAGATAGACGCCGGTGTCACCGAAGGGTGGCAGGGTGCTCAAGTCCGTCTTCTTGCCGACCGGCAGACCCGCGCCTTGGGCACCGGCTTGCGGTTTGACGAAGACAGCGGCAGACCAGGCCCCCAGCGTCAACTCACCGTTCCCCACGGCGGCACCGCTGGCGATGCTGTCACCCGAGTGGTGAGCACCGCTCAGCGCCATGCCGGAGAGATCGATGGGCTGATCGTTGCCGTCACGGAAATCGCCAATGCTCTGGGGCGCGTTGGTGGCGTTGATCATCACCACCAGGCCGTCGATGGCGGGATCCAGATCCGCACCTGCGCTCGCACCGTCATCCACGCTCATCACGATGAGGCCTGGCACCTGATCCGGCCCGGTGTTGCGGAAGTCGACCCGCTTGATCACCTCGGCACCGCTGCCAAGACGCAGCAGACGGGAGGATTGACGCAGCTCGGCCAGCTCCTGATAGAAGCCCACCATGCGCTCCATCTCGGCGGCACCCGGTTTGGCATGCTGGCCCAGTACCTGCTCGATCAGCGGATAGTTGTCACCATCCTTGTCCTTGCGCGGCAAGCCCTTGTCGAAGTTGTTGTCGCCGAGGCTGTAGTCGACTCTGTTGTACCAGTCGCCCGAGTCGTAGCTGTCCCGCTCCATGGACTTGGAGCGTAGCAATTCTACCCCTGCGTGAGTGAAGGGGATCCCCTGCCCCAGCATGGCGGTCGCAAGTGACACCCCTTGCATCCGCACCAGATCGGCACCGGCAGGCGCCTTGTAGGCCAGGTTATCGAACAGGGTCTGGTTGTCGTGCTTGTCGACATAGTTCTGAACTTCGGTCGGATCCTGGGCATAACCCGCGGGCTGACCGTTGTAGTCGATGTCAACGCCCTTCTTCGGGATGCCGTCCTTGTCGGTCAGCACAAACTCCTTGAGATTGCCCGCCATGCCGAGGCGCACCAGGTCGGACTGGTGCAGGGCGGTGTCGAGATCGACCCCGTTCACCTCGTTGGGATCCACATAGGCGCCGTTGCCGAAGCCCTGGGTCTTGCGGATGGCCTCGCCACCGTCAAACGGGCTGCCGCCACGGACCGCATCCCGCAGCCGGTCGGAGAAGGAGCCGATGCCGGTGCCGCCAAGGTGCTTCTGGATAGCCTGCACGAAGCGCTTGTCATCCTGCACCTCGCCGAAGTTCCAGCCTTCCCCGTAGAAGTACATCTCGGGGTTGACCTTCTTCACCTCGGCCAGGGCCTGCACCATCTGATCCTTGGGATGGTGACCCATCAGATCGAAGCGGAAAGCGTCGACCTTGTAGTCCCGCGCCCAGGTCACCAGGGAGTCATCCATCAGCTTGGCGAACATGGCGTGTTCCGGTGCCGTGTTGGAGCAGCAGGTGGAGTTCTCGACCGAGCCGGTCTCCGGGTTCAGACGCTGGTAATACCAGGGCACTATCTTGTCGAGCACCGATTTCGGGCCGAGGCCAGCCTCGTTGGTGTGGTTGTAGACCACGTCCATCACCACGTTCATGCCGATGTCCTGCTTGATGGCCTGCACCATCTCGCGGAACTCCTTGATCCGGGTCGTCCCCTCCGCATTGGTGGCGTAGGAGCCTTCCGGGGTGGTGTAGTGGAAGGGATCATAACCCCAGTTGAAGGAGTCCACCCCGCGCAGATAGCCGTACAGCTCCTGCACTACCGGGCTCTCCTTGCTGTCGCTCCCTTGCAGATCCGCCAGCACCGTCTCTATGGTCTCACCACCGCCACAGTGGCTGGCGAACCTGGAGTTCTTGACCTCGGGATTGACCTCGCACAGCTTGCTGAAGTCGTCGCCGATGTTGGCGACCTTGGCCGGATCTTCGTTGATGGTGGCGATGTCGAACACCGGCAGCAGGTGCAGGTGGCTGACGCCGCTCTTGGCCAACGCCTTGAGGTGAGTCACCGGCACGCTGTCGCTGTCGGTCAGCCCCAGGAACTTGCCGCGATGCTCGGGCGGAGTGGATTCATCGTTGCCGGTCAGATCCCGGACATGAGCCTCATAGATGACGATGTCGGCTGGATTGGCCTGGCTGTGGGGGGCCTTCAGGCTGTCCCAACCCGCCGGTTTCAAGGCGGGATCGTTGAGATCCACCACCTGACTGAACTCGGAGTTCATGGCCAGGCTCAGGGAGTAGGGGTCGGTGACCTGATAGGATTCCAGCTTGCGACTCAGGGGATGATAGACCTGAATGTCATAGCGGTAATATTTGCCCACCAGATCGGCACCACCCTGCAGACTCCAGCTGCCGCTGGCCTCGTCTTGTGTCATGGCACGCTCGCCCAGGGATTTGTGCTGCTCGTCGAACAGCGCCAGCTTGACCGACTTGGCGGTCGGCGCCCAGAGCCGGAAGGTGACATTGCCGCCCTCGACGATGGCGCCATAGCTGAGCTTGGTGGCCGCCTCTGCGTAGACGGCGTCGAGAGCCCCGGCGCTCTGCACCAGGGTTGCCCCCTGCAGGATACCGCTCTGATCGGTACCGATGGCCACCAGCTCACCCTTGAGCAGGGGCTTGAGATCTTTGCCAGAGGGCAGGGCGAAGGCGGCGGCATCCTTGAGATGCGGATACTTGGCCTGCTGCTCGGCAGTCAGGCTGGTGGGGGTCAGCTTGAGATAGGGGAAGTCGAACACCCCCTCGCTATTGGCGGTGATGGTGCCGGAGTCCGTGTAGTAGAGGCGCACATGGGGTTTGTCCTTGCCCCCTTGCCAGATCAGGGTGTTGCCATCGATCAGGTGGGCACTGGCCCCCGCCACGCCGAAGGCGGCGGTGAAGGCCTCGGCACGGCTGCCGAAGATCTCGTTCTTGCCCGCGACTATGGCCACGGTGCGATCCGGGTGATCGCTGAAGACGACCTTCATATCGGAGCCGGTCAGGTTCGCCAGATCGCCGTTACGGGCGATAAAGTTGATGCAGCCTTCCATCTTGGAGAGCGGCACCACCCAGCTCGGACCGAAGCTGTCCGCCGCAGACGGCGTCTTGCTCTTGTCATCCCAGCTCGCGTTCAGGCCACTGTCGGCGGTCGAGTTACAGGCATCGTTGTTCCACAGGTGCATGCTGTGGCCGGCGAAGGGGCCGTCGACCCCCCGTGCGGCGCTGGTCTGGGTGTCGACCAGGGCGATCACCGCTTCATTGGGGCCGGCTACCAGCTGTTCGGCCGGGGGTTGCACATTGGGAAGGCGAGCGACGGGCTCATCCTGAGGGGTCGGGGTGGTAGCAGAGGAGCTGTTGTCATTACAGCCAGACAAAAGCGCGAGCAGTGAGGCTGTAACCAGCGCCACTTTGGTCTTTTTCATATCCATTTTTTTATAATTCCCGCTGTAGTTAGTCTCGATAGACGAGTACCCGGCCTTGGCCGAGCGCTGTCATATTAATCAGCGGAGATTGTTGTAAATGTGAGCAGGGCGGCAAAAAAAACCAATCCGTTTCAACAAGATAACGTTTTCATAACGAAAGTTGGAGCGAGCTCACAGACTGGGGCCAATATTGTCCCCATACCGGAATCTGTCCCGGTGATGCAGTAAAAATCTATTTCCGATCAAATGGATATCAGGAGATGTCGATGACGCGTATCGATGAACAGGCGAAACGGCTGGACGAGGAGTACCTGGCCATCAGCCAGCTGTTCGATCAATTCTGCCAGCGAGCCGGGGCCCTCGCCGAGCAGTATCACTTCTTCAAATGGCCGGACTACGAGGATACCCCGCAGCTCTCCCGCGCCTTCACCCTGCTGGGGGAGCCGCGCGAACTGAGGCTGCGCTGCCAGCCCGGGGAGCGGGGCACCCTGCACGGTATCATCCAGATTGTGGATGAGGAGGAACTGCCCCACGCCAGCCTGAGGTTCAGTGCCGATGGCCAGCTGCAACTGGAGGCGGGCCGCCTGCTGGATGACCCGCCCCGGTTGTTGCTCAGGCTGCTGCTGGGCACCGTCTGGCAGCACAAGCCCGAGGCGTGAACCCCTCGCCGTTGCCTGAGAGACAGCGCCCTTCGGCTAACACCGCAGTCGGGCGCCAGCCAGCAGGGCGGTCGCCTTGAGGAGCCGCCGCACCGGCCTGATTCAGGCCCTGTCGATCTCTATGGTCAGGTGCACCAGCTCCTCGTGGATGGCGAGCCGCTCGCGGATCTGCCGGGCCGGTACGGGTTCCTCCATCAGCAGCGACAGCACACCGGCGTATTGCCCCTGTCCGACCCGCCAGACGTGCAGATCGCGGATCTCGGTGCTAGGCAGGTCGCCGATCACCTCGCGGATCTCCTCCACCACGGGCGCATCCATCTCCGCATCCAGCAGCACCAGCCCGGTGTCGCGCAGCAGGCCCTTTGCCCAGACCGCCACCAGCACGGCCCCCACTATGCCCATCAGGGGATCCAGCCAGTCGGCCCCCCACAACATGCCCCCCACCAGCGCGAAGATGGCCAGCACCGAGGTCGCCGCATCCGCCAGCACGTGGATATAGGCGGCGCGCAGGTTCAGATCCTGATGCTCGTGCCTGCCGCCGTGCTCATGATGAGCGTGGCCATTATGATGATCATGGTCGTGACCATGGTCGTGACCGTGATGATGGCCCTGATCGTCCTTGAGCAACCAGGCACAGGCGAGATTCACCAGCAGGCCAAGCAGGGCGATGCCGATGGCCTGCTGATAGTGGATGGGGCTGGGATCCAGCAAGCGGGCCACCGATTCGAACAGCATCAGCCCCGCCACCCCCACCAGCAGCAGGGCGCTGGTGAAGCCGCCAAGCACCTCTATCTTCCAGGTGCCGAAGCTGAACCTGTGGTCCCTGGCATAGTGGCGGGCGGCGCGATAAGCCAGCACCGAGAGACCGAGGGCCAGCGCGTGGGAGCTCATGTGCCAGCCATCGGCCAGCAGTGCCATGGAGTTGAAGACCCAGCCACCGCCTATCTCCGCCACCATCATGATGAGGGTGAGCAGCACGGCCCAGCGGGTCTTCTGTTCGGCCAGCGGATTGCCCTGGTGTACCACGGGTTGCTGACAGTGTGAGGCGACGGACGACATGAATTTCTCCTGCGGGGCACGATGCAATATACTATACCCCAGTATAGTTTTATCGCGCGAGAGGATCCTGCATGTCACACACGGTACACAACAAGAAGAAGCTGCTGGCCAGAGTCCGCCGCATCAAGGGGCAGACAGGGGCGCTTGAGAGCGCGCTGGAGCAAGGGAGCGACTGCGCCGCCATCTTGCAGCAGATAGCGGCCATTCGCGGCGCCGTCAACGGCCTGATGCTGGAGGTGCTGGAGGGTCACATGCGCGAGCACCTCGGCGCCGCCGAGGCGACCCCGACCGAGCGGCTTGAGGATCTGGATCAGGTGGTGCGGGTACTGCGCTCCTACCTCAAATAAACCGGCCAGGAATTGGCATAACCCGCGTGGCTTGGTGCATCCTCGCCGGTACAGCCTGCGGCATAGGAATACGCGCCCCCAAGTGGCTGGAGCCCCCGCTGACGTGGTTGGCCTCACTGTCACAAAAAGATCGCCGGTTGTCGTGGCTGCTCATCTCCCCGCTTTCTGCCACGGCTCTCGGCGGTGTCATGCTCGTTGGCCAGCCTGCCGATGCTTTTCCCTTGCTCCCAACCTATTCTCAAACAGGAAGAATCACAGGCCACACCTCGTCCTTTTCATCGTTCAGATTTTATTCTGCCAGGGCTGCCAGAACCGCCACGATGGGACGGTGACGGCTCCCCCGCCATCAGTGAGGATGGTTTATGTCTCGTTCAAATACACCGCAGGGAAAATCCTCTTTTCTGACTGGCTATTTGATCCTGCTGGCCATGCCGCTGCTGCTGGCCATGCTCACGCTCTATATCGTCTCAAAGCTCCACTATCAGGACACCATCGAGCAGAAACTGGTATCGATCAACCATGCCCTGTCGCTGGCCGAAGGGGACATTCACAAGCAGCTAGTGCGGGCGCTGGGAACCTCCATCACCGCAGACAAGATCATCCCCATCGCGCAATCCGATAAGAGCAAAAAGTACTACAGGGACATCTGGCGGGATCAGGTCAAACAGAACGATCTGTTGAGTGTCATCTTCTACGCCAACTCCAGCGGGGAGTGGTTCTCCAGCGATGATCAGCAGGATTTTCGCTTCTCCATCGAGCACAACAGCAACGCTGTCGATCCGCGCACCCGGGTCTGGTTCAAGGGGGCAGAGGCCGTGCCGGGGAACTATTACTGGTCCCCTCCCTATGAAGATGCGCTGACCCACAGAATGACCATCACCGTGGCTCGCCTCATCGACCACCACGACGGCACCTCGTACGGTGTCGTCGGGGCCGACATCGATCTGCCGGCCTGGTCACAGCGGCTGGATGCCATGCTGAGCCGGGACAACGCCCTGCAGCACCTGTTGCTGAACAGGGCGAGCAACCGGATACTGGTCCACTCCAATCCCAACCGGATCGGCCTGTTATTCGCACCGAGTTGGTCCAATCAGCTGGTCGGCACCACCGGCTCTTTCTATTCGTCGGACGAGGATGAATTCGTTGCCTACTCGACCGTACCCGCTCGCCCCGAGCTGCTGGCCATCACCATCCAGCTGCGTCGTGACAAGGCGGCGCTGCGCTACGGCACCATGGTGCTGGTGGTGACCATACTGACCGGCACCCTGTTCGTGCTCGCCGCCATCATCTTCCGGCTGAAGATCGAGCGACTGATCGCCACCCTGCTACAGACCGTCAAGCAGTTGCGGGTCATGTCCCAGGAGGAGCAGCTCAGCCACCTGGACAAGATCCATCTGCCCGAGGCCCATGTGCTCAAGCAGGAGATCTCCATCGTCTCCGAGCAGTTGAAAGCCTCGTTCGAGCGAATGAACCGTGACCCTCTGACCGGGCTCTACAATCGCCATAGCCTGAACGAGAAGCTGGCCCGGCTGCATGAAACTGACAGCGACTATGTCATGGCCATCATAGATATCGACAACTTCAAGTCGATCAACGACACCCACGGCCACGCCACCGGGGATGCAGTCCTGCGGCGGATCTCGACCCTGGGTCAGCAACTGCTGGGAGATAGAGCCTCGCTCTATCGCTTCGGCGGCGAGGAGCTCATCGCCATCTTCGAGGATATGTCGTTGGAGCTTGCCCGGCTGACCATGGACGAATGGCGGGAGATCGCCAGCACCCTGACCTGGCGTGAGGTCGGTATGCAGATAAGCTTCAGCAGCGGCATTGGCCGACGCAACGGACTGAGCCAGGAGGCCTTCTTTGTCCTGGTTGACGGCGCACTCTATCGCGCTAAGCACGCCGGCAAGAACCGCATCACCTCGGTGGATGACTATGACGATCCAGCCCCGACAGAGCAGGAATAGGTTGATACCGGACCATATGAATCAGGGAGGCGACCGACCTCCCTCTCTCTTTGAGATGGTCATCCACACAAGGGCTTGAGGCCTCGCCAGCTTTACGCCATGATGACCGCCGATCATTGATCTCCGTTTTCTGGACTCCACTTCGCAAGGACCCCCCATGTTTGAACACGTCGATGCCTATGCTGGCGACCCCATACTCACGCTCGTCGAGACTTTCCACAAAGACACCCGCGAACAGAAAGTGAACCTGGGGATCGGCCTCTATTACGATGAGCAGGGCCGCATTCCGCTGCTGGGCTCGGTACAGCAGGCCGAAGCCGCCCGCGCCGCCGCGCCGGCACCGCGCCCCTACCAGCCGATGGAAGGGGCCGCCAACTACCGCACCGCCGTGCAGCATCTGCTGTTTGGCGCCGAGCATGCCGCGGTCAAGGCCGGCCGCATCGCCACCATCCAGACCATAGGCGGCTCCGGCGCCCTGAAGATCGGGGCCGATCTGCTCAAGCGCTACTTCCCGACCTCAGAGGTCTGGGTCAGCAATCCGACCTGGGACAACCACAAGGCCATGTTCGAGGGGGCCGGCATCAAGGTGCACGACTATCCCTACTACGATGCCGCCACCGGCGGCGTCAACTTCGACGCCATGCTGGACTGCCTCACGACCCTGCCGGCCAAGAGCATCGTGTTGCTGCACCCCTGCTGCCACAACCCGACCGGGGTGGATCTCTCCCGCGCCCAGTGGGATCAGGTGATCGCGCTCGTCGTGGATAAGGGGCTGATCCCCTTTATGGATATCGCCTACCAGGGCTTCGGTGACGGCCTGGAGGAGGATGCCTACGCCATCCGCGCCATGGTCGATGCGGGGGTCAGCTTCTTCGTCAGCAACTCCTTCTCCAAGAACCTCTCCTTCTACGGTGAACGCTGCGGCGGCCTGTCTGTCATCTGTCAGGATGCGGAAGAGGCGGGCCGGGTGTTGGGTCAGATGAAGGCGACCGTGCGTCGCAACTACTCCAGCCCTCCCACCCACGGTGGCCAGATTACCGCGGCCGTGATGAACGACGCAGGGCTGCACGCCCTCTGGGTCGATGAAGTGACCGAGATGCGCACCCGCATCAAGGCCATGCGCCAGAAGCTGTTCGAGGTGCTGAGCGCCAAGGTGCCGGGCCGCGATTTTGGCTACTTCGTCAACCAACGCGGCATGTTCAGCTACACCGGCTTCACCCCGGAGCAGGTCGATCGCCTGCGTGAGGAGTTCGCCGTCTACTTGGTGCGCTCCGGTCGCATGTGCGTGGCGGGCCTCAACAGCCGCAACGTCGACTACGTGGCCGACGCCATGGCCGCCGTGCTCAAGGGCTAAGCCCCAAGCCCCGCCTCGGCGGGGCTTTTTGTTTCCCCTTCCCGCCTTTATCAGGAACCGCTATGTATCAGGAGCCACTATGGATCTGATCGCACTCTCTCGCCTGGGAGGACGCCATCTGGTCACCCTGCACCTGCTGCTGGACAGCCAGAGCGTCACCCGCAGCGCCGAGCGCCTCTGCACCACCCCCTCCTCCGTCAGCAAGACGCTCAATCAACTGCGCGCCCTGCTCGGGGATCAGCTGCTCTATCGCCAGGGCAATCAGCTGCTGCTCACCCCGTTCGCCGAGCGGCTCGGCCCCAGCCTGCAGCGGCTGCTGCGCGAGTTGAACGGCCTCACCAGCCAGGAGGGGTTCACCCCCGCCAGCTGGCAGGGACAGCTGAACATAGCGCTGCGAGAGAGCGGCATGGTCTGGCCCATGGGGCCCATTCTGGGTCAGTTGATGCGGGAGGTGCCGGGGATGATGCCCATCATCTGGAACAAGGACGAGCAGGCGCTGGCGCGGCTGGCGACGGGCAAACTCGACTTCGTGATCTTGCCCCACGATCAGAGCCAACCCCTGCCGAGCCACCCGGGGCTGGTGTGGGAGCCCTTGCGGGAAGACAGGCTCGTCTGCCTGCTGCGGGCAGATCACCCGGCGCTGGACAAGCCCTGGGATCTGGACGCCTATCTGAGCTGGCGCCACATCGCCATTCGCGACACCGAGCTGGCCAACCCCTTCTTCGAGCAGAGCCTGGCCCAGTTGCAGGTGCGCCGCCAGATAGGGGCCACCCTGCCGGACTTTGGCTGCGCGGCGGCCTTGCTGCGCCAGAGCGATCTCATCCTCACCGCCATCGAAGGCTGGGCGACCCAGGCCGACCTGCCGGGGCTGGTGCGCCTCGCGCCTCCCTTCGACTATGGCGCCGTGACCCACAGCCTGGTGTGGTACGGCCCCACGGGGGAAGAGCCCGCTCTGCGCTGGTTCCGCCAACGGATCCTGCAATTGGGGCGGGTCATGGTACAGGGATGAGCCCTGAACGGGCTCAGGGCTTTTTGGTCCGGCTCAGGGTTTCTTGGTATAGATGGGGCCGGGGAAGGAGGCGACGTTGTTGCCGAGCTCAGTGATGCGGGCCGCCCCCTGCTTGCGCACCTGGTCGATGCGCAGCACCTGATGCATGGGGATCAGGGTGCGGTTGACGTCGGCAAACTCGCTCTTGAGCTTCTCGTGACCGGGATCGACGATGAGCGCCGTGTGGTTGTCCCAGACGAAATTCGCTATCTCGATGAAGCCGAACAGTGGACCCTGATTGACCTCCCTGACATAGACCTCGTAGCGCTCGCTGTGGCAAATAAACTGCACTCGGTATAAGGCGTTGGCTTCACTCATATTTATCTGTTGATGGTGGGCGGTTTTCCCATTCTAGCCGTCACTTCGCGCACGCCATATAGACGAACTTCACAGTTGCGTCATATCGGGTCTCAAAGCGCTTAACCTGCCTGTCACCCGATGGCGGGCAGTGAGACAGGGCCAAACCCCTTGGCCATCAGGGCATTGGCCAGCATTTGCAACTCATCCATGCCGGCCTCCCGCCAGCTCAGCGCCGCTCCGCGTACCCCGTGATGGCGAAAACCGTTGAGGCGGATAGAAACGGGACCGAGACTTCGCAAGAAGGCGCAGAGACCGGCGTCCAGCTCCCCCCGCACATCGACGAAATCTGTTCTGCCCGGCACATGGAGCAGCCGCAGTTCCGTCAGCTTGCCGCACCGTGCCAGCAGTTGCAGAGAGGCCAGCACCCGCTCGCGATCGTAGCCGGTCAGCGCACGGTGCACGGGATCCCGCCACCCCTTGAGATCGAGCATGGCGCCATCCAGCACCGGCAGCAGCCGCTGCCAGCCCGCCGGGGCCAGGGAGCCGTTGCTGTCCAGCAGGCAGCTCAGGCGAGCGAGCCCGGGGTCGGCCTTGATGGTGGTGAACAGGGCGATCACAAAGGGCAGCTGGGTGCTGGCCTCCCCGCCGGAGACGGTGATGCCGCTCAGCAGCGGGCCATAGCGGCGCAACTGCGCCAGCACCTCTGCCACCGACATGACCATTGTCTTGGGGCTGGCCTGGCGCGGGCAAAGGTCGGTGCAGCGATCGCAATGGGTACAGAGTGCCGCCTGCCAGCTCACCCGCCCCTCCTCGAGCCGCAGGGCGCCGCTCGGACAGGCGGGCACGCAGTCGCCACAGTGATCGCACAACCCTATGGTGTGCGGGTTGTGGCAACCGGGACAGCGAAAGTTACACCCCTGCAGGAACAGCACCAGACGATTACCCGGCCCGTCCACGCAGGAGAAGGGCAATATTCTGCTGACGATGGCGGTCCTCGTCAGCAGCCGGCTCGGGTCAGCGCTCACCCAGGCGGCTCTCACGCCCGATGACCCTGGGGGCCCGCTGGCGAATGCCGGTCAGCTCGCTCGCCTCGGCGCCGAGACAGGTGGTCTGCAGGCGCGAGCCCTCGGCCGCGAAGCGGGCCACGTCGCTCTTGCGGATCATGTAGCCGGTCACCCGCACCAGATCGCTATCCCCTACGTTGGCGCTGAACTCCCGCATGCCGAGGACGAAGGCCCCCTTGCACAGCTGGAGCAGGGCCTGGGGGTTCTGACGTATGGTGGGATCCAGGGTCAGGATCTCGCTGATGCCGGAGCCGTAAAAACCGTGGTGTGGCGCCAGCGCCAGCACGTGGCTGGCGGGATCCGGCTCCTCCCCATAGGGGATGCGCACCCCGGGCGTCACGTCCCGATCCAGGCTCAGCCCGCCCTGGGCATGGAGCAGGGCGCGCCCACCCCAGGCATGGGGTTGGGGTCTGTTGGTCACATAGCCGGAGAGCTGGGCCGAGATGCGATAGCCGAGCCGGTTCGCCTCCTCGTCCCGGCCGTAACGCTCGGGCCGATTTTCCTTGTCCATCAGGATATTGACCGCCTCCGCCATGCCATAGATGCCGAACATGGGCACGAAGCGCCCCTCCTCGATCAGTCCCTCCTGCACCAGGAAGCTGTCGAAGAAGCCGGATTCTCGATGCAGGAAGCGGGCACGGGCTTCGATGAGCAGGGAGGCCTGCTCGCAATAGTGGGGCAACCAGGTCTCCAGGAAGTCGTCGATGCCGGCACTCTGCTCGGCCACCCCCTTGAGGGAGATCCGTACCAGGGTGTTGGCACCGCCCCCCAGCGGCAGCGCGTTATAGCAGCTGACGATGCCAAACCCGCGGGCATCGAAGGTATCTCTGTGCAGCGGATAGTTGACGATGTGGGGTTTGCCGCACGAGGCGATATTTTGTACCGCCTGCATCAGCAAGGGATCCGGAGTTTGGGCGGGGTCGTGGAACAGGCTGAGGTTCGGCGCCACCTGCTTGAGCTCGCCGTCGATGCGCAGGATCAGCCGGCAGAGTCGGTTGTCATCCGGCCCTATGTTGACGTGCATGAAGGCGTCCGGCAGCACCCTGTCCAGGTAGATCCAGAAGCGCCGCAACTTGCCATGGAGGCTCTCGTCGTCCAGCGCCCCGACGAAGGGCAGCAGCAGGTGATCCAGCCGCCCCAGCCAGACCGGCATGCCGGTCACCGAGGGCACGTGGTGATAGAGGATCCGCAAGGCATCCAGCGCCTCGTCGAAGTCTTGCGGTGGCGCCAGCTCCAGCCAGGGGGATCCCTGACTCAGGAATCGTTGGTAATCCGGCAGCACGTAGCGCGGCTTGTAAGGGGCGTGCCCCTCGAACATATCGCACAGCACCCCCTGCGCCATGGCATCGATGACGGTGGCGGGCAGGTCGGGGTAAGGCAGGGCATTCTCGGCGGCCAGCGCCAGGGCGTGGCTTTTTTGGGACGGCGAGAGCAGAGGGTCGCGCACTATGCGCTGACAGGTGGCGGTGAGGGACATAGAAGGCTCCAAAGCGGATGATGGCTAAATCCTCACACTTGCAGGGCCTTATTTGAAGTGACATTCACAACAGAGCGGATATCCATAATGAACATCCGCTGCGTGCGATCACGGCTTATCCCAGCCAGGGCAGCAGGGCGAGCAGGCCCCCCTGCCAGCGCAGCAGGAAGAAGCCCCCCATGCCGACCACCACCACCAGCAGGGTCGGCAGCCGCAGCAGGGTCAGGGCCGTCACCAGCAGGGTCGCCGCCAAATAGTCGGGATCCCAGTCCAGCCCCTTGCCAGGTTCGTAGCTGAAAACGATGGGCAACCAGATAGCGGTCAGCACCGACTGGGCCGAGAAGCTGAGGAAGGCCCCCATCTCGGCGCCGGGTTGATAACGGGTCAGCCTCGAGAAGAAGGCGAAGCGGTTGAAGAAGGTGATCAGGGTCAACAGCCCTATCATCAGCCAGCTCATGATTACCTCCTCATCCGGTGCAGCACATAACACACCAGCATGCTGGCCAGGGCCGAGACAATGATGGTGTAGACCTCCGCCAGCAGCCCTATCTTCAGCCAGCTCATGATTACCTCCTCATCCGGTGCAGCACATATCCCACCAGCATGCCGGCCAGGGCCGAGACAATGATGGTGTAGACCTCCGCCAGTAGCCCTATCTTCAGCCAGCTCATGATTACCTCCTCATCCGGTGCAGCACATATCCCACCAGCATGCCGGCCAGGGCCGAGACAATGATGGTGTAGACCTCCGCCAGTAGCCCTATCTTCAGCCAGCT
>NZ_JAKZFK010000031.1:0-48195 GCF_022549315.1 Aeromonas sp. MR16
TATCACATCCAGCATGTGAACGGATATCACAGGCGGTTGAAGGAGTGGATGGCGCGGTTCCATGGGGTGGCGACGAGCTATTTGAGGAATTATCTGGGCTGGCGAAGGATGTTGGAGCGTTATGGGCAGGCAGTGGATATCCCGCGTTGCTTGCATGAGGCGCTGGGGCGCCCCATGCAACACGTAATTGGGACATAGCCTTTGAAAAGCCCGCCGTGGCCGCCGTTTTAGTGCCGACGAATAAACGGACTATTTCATTAAAATCCGAATATTGAACAGATTTAATCAATCCGGCGGAATTGCGAGATAAAAAGATTGTCCATCTGGACGTCTATCTTGACCGAATGGCCCCGACTCACTACCGTGGGCACCCCATAGCGGCAGGATGCCCACCCTGTGCCCGAGCTGATTCGGGTTCACACAGGCCGCGACAGGAGGTCATTGTTCAAGTTTCGAGGAACACATGATCCAGACCCAACCCAGTGCCAGGGCCCTGCTGCCCCTGCTGGTCTTTCTTGCTCTCTTCATCGGTACCGGCACCTGGCTGACCCTGCAAGGAGTCGAATTCGCCTTCTACCAGTTGCCCGCCCCCGTGGCCGCCCTGCCCGCCGTCATGCTGGCACTGATGCTGGGCAAAGAGGGGTTCAACAAGAACCTCGAGACCTTCTTCAAGGGGGTCGGCGACAGCAACATCATGGCCATGTGCCTCATCTACCTGCTGGCGGGCGCCTTCGCCACCGTGGCCAAGGCCACCGGCGGGGTGGATGCCACCGTCGCACTGGGGCTGTCGCTCATCCCGAGCTGGTTCCTGTTGCCTGGCCTGTTCCTCATCTCTGCCTTCATTGCCACCGCCATGGGCACCTCCATGGGCACCATAGGCGCCGTGGCACCGGTGGCCCTCGGCGTCGCCCAGGCGACCGGCATCGATCCCGTGCTGATGGCAGGCACCATCCTCTCCGGCGCCATGTTCGGGGACAACCTCTCCATCATCTCCGACACCACCATAGCCGCGACCCGCAGCCAGGGCTGCGAGATGAGGGACAAGTTCCGGGAAAACGTCAAGATTGCCGCCCCCGCCGCCGTGCTGGTGATCCTGCTCTACCTGCTGCTGGGCTCCACCGGCGAAGCCCCGGCCACCAGCGCCGGCGCCGATCTGCTCAAGGTCGCCCCCTATCTGCTGATCCTGGTGCTGGCACTGGCGGGGATGAACGTGTTCGTGGTGCTGGGGCTCGGCATCCTGGCCGCCGGTGGCGTCGGCCTGGTCGGCAACTATCCCCTCGGTCAGTTCAGCAAGGACATCTATCAGGGCTTCACCAGCATGCAGGAGATCTTCCTGCTCTCCATGCTGATCGGCGGCCTCGGCGCCCTGATGGAGCGCCAGGGGGGGCTTGCCTGGATCAGCGCCCGCATCGCGGCCCTGATTGCCCGTTTCACCCGCGCCCACGATGGTGAACAGAACGAGAAGGCGGCCGAGCTCGGCATCGCCGGGGTGGTAAGCCTCACCAACCTCTGCACCGCCAACAATACGGTGGCCATCATAGTCGCCAGCAAGGTGGCGCGGGACCTGGCAGAGCAACACGGCGTCACCCCGCGCCGCGCTGCCTCCATGCTGGATATCTTCTCCTGCGTGGTGCAGGGCCTCATCCCCTGGGGCGCCCAGGCGCTGCTGCTCGGCTCCATCTTCGCACTGTCGCCGCTGGCGGTGGTGAGCATGAGCTTCTACCCCATGGCCCTGGCCTTGGCTGCCATAGTTGCCGTCTTTATCAAGCATCAGACCCGGGGCGCCGCCGAGCACCGACAAGCCGCCTGAGTAGCCACTCTTTGATGACGGGCACTGCCGCCAGACAGTGCCCGTCATTGGCCGGATCTTCTGCTGTCCGGCCAATGCACCGACCCTCCCCCGCTTTTCATCCCGGATGGCCCTTGTTAAGGTAACCCCAGCCTTTTCGCCCCATCACAGGAGCCCCCATGCCGGATACCCAGACCGATAGACCCGATGAGCGACAATCCCTGCGCCAACTCATTCGCCAGCGCAGAAAGAGCCTGAGCCCGGCCGAGCAGCAGGCAGCCGCCGCGCAACTGGTGGTCCGCTTCCAGGAGCACCCGCAGATCCTGGCGGCCAGCCGCATCGCGCTCTATCTCGCCAACGACGGCGAGCTCGATCCCGGCCCCGCCATTCAGTGGCTCTGGGCCCGGCAACAGGAGGTGTTCCTGCCGGTGCTGCACCCGGACGCCCCGGGTCACCTGCTGTTCCAGCGCTACACCCCCACCAGCCCCATGACCCGCAACCGCTTCGGCATTCCCGAGCCCGAGCTCGATATGTCGCAGGTGCTCCCCCACGACGCCCTGGACATCATCTGCACCCCGCTGGTGGCCTTCGATGGGTTGGGCAACCGGCTAGGCATGGGCGGTGGTTATTACGATCGCACCCTGGCCGACTGGCACGAACACGGACTGGGCCCGAGACCCCTGGGGCTGGCCCACGACTGCCAGCAGGTGGATGCGGTGCCCAAGGAGCAGTGGGACGTGCCGCTGCCCGAGATCATCACCCCCGCGCGTTGCTGGTGCTTCTCCTGAGTCGGCGGGTTGTGCTGGTCAGGGTCACTGCCCGGCCCATACCTGGCGATATTTTCGACTACCGCACGGCGCCATGAACGATAAACAGGCAAACGATTTACATCTTGGGGTTTTTAGGACCAGAACGTGAGCCAGGTGGTCGCCCTCGGGGGCGGGCTTGGATATAATGCGCCCGCTTTTTCCATAAGGATCCATCATGACTCAAGATGAAATGAAGAAGGCGGCCGGTTGGGCTGCGCTCAAATACGTGGTACCCGGCACCATCGTCGGGGTCGGCACCGGCTCTACCGTCAATCACTTCATCGACGCCCTGGCGACCATGAAGGACGAGATCAAGGGCGCGGTATCGAGCTCCATCGCCTCCACCGAGCGCCTCAAGGGTTTCGGCATTCAGGTGTTTGATCTCAACGACATCGATGCCCTCTCCGTCTACGTGGATGGCGCCGACGAGATCAACGCCAGCCGCGACATGATCAAGGGCGGTGGCGCAGCCCTGACCCGCGAAAAGATCGTGTCTGCCGTGGCCGACAAGTTCATCTGCATCATCGACAACACCAAGACGGTCGAGGTGCTCGGCACCTTCCCGCTGCCGGTGGAAGTGATCCCCATGGCCCGCGAATACGTGGCCCGCGAAATCCGCAAACTGGGTGGCAACCCTGTGTGGCGTGAAGGGGTGGTCACCGACAACGGCAACATCATCCTGGACGTCAAGGGGATGGCCATCCACGATGCCAAGGCGCTGGAAACCCGGCTCAACGCCATCGTCGGTGTGGTCACCAACGGCCTGTTCGCCCACCGTGGTGCAGATGTCGTGCTGATCGGCACCCCGGAAGGCGTGATCACCAACGAATAAGCAGGTTCTGTGGTGATGCTGCCTTCCCTCTCAATGCAAGGGCCCATCATCACACCGACCATGAGAAACGGCGCCTGATGGCGCCGTTTCTGTTTATGCCTCAACGAGTTGCAAACCAGGATTTACAACAAACGTTGATAACATCAAAGAATTTGACTTTCGTCACAAATATTCCCTCTCCCAAACGTTTTTGCTACTTTACGGTTTTCTTCACACCGTATACCTGCACAGGTTTTTAAAACAATAGAGGGATCGTCATGACAGCCAAGTTTTCGCTGGACAAGGATAAAATCAAGGTGCTGCTGCTGGAGGGAGTCCATCCCAACACGGTGGAAACCTTCCGTGCCGCCGGTTACACCAGTGTGGAGTATCTCAAGACTTCCCTGTCGGAAGAGGATCTGATCGAGCGCATTCGCGACGTGCATTTCGTCGGCCTGCGCTCTCGCACCCAGCTCACCGAGAAGGTGCTGGATGCCGCCGGCAAGCTGGTCGCCATCGGCTGCTTCTGCATCGGTACCAACCAGGTCGCCCTCGACGCCGCCCATGTGCGCGGTATCCCGGTGTTCAACGCCCCCTTCTCCAACACCCGCTCCGTGGCCGAGCTGGTGCTGGGGGAGATCCTGCTGCTGCTGCGCGGCATCCCGGAGAAGAACGCCAAGTGTCATCGCGGCGTCTGGGAGAAGCTCGCCAACCGTGCGGTGGAAGCCCGTGGCAAGAAGCTCGGCATCATCGGCTACGGCCACATCGGTACCCAGCTTGGCATCATCGCCGAGATGATCGGCATGAAGGTCTACTACTACGACATCGAGAACAAGCTCTCCCTCGGCAACGCCATCCAGGTGCCAAACCTGGTGGAGCTGCTCAACATGTCTGACGTCATCAGCCTGCACGTGCCGGAAACCGCCTCCACCAAGGATCTCATTGGTGCCGAGCAGCTGCGCATGATGAAACCCGGTGCCATCTTCATCAACGCCTCCCGCGGCACAGTGGTGGACATCGAGGCCCTGGCCGACGTCATCAAGAGCGGTCACCTCTCCGGCGCCGCCATCGACGTCTTCCCGTCCGAGCCCACCTCCAATGACGAGGAGTTCCTGACCCCGCTGCGTGGCCTGGACAACGTCATCCTGACTCCGCACATCGGTGGCTCCACCCAGGAAGCCCAGGAGAACATCGGGCTGGAAGTGGCCAACAAGCTGGTCAAGTACTCCGACAACGGCTCCACCCTCTCCGCCGTCAACTTCCCGGAAGTCTCCCTGCCGGGCCACAAGGGCTCCAGCCGTCTGCTGCACATCCACCGCAACCAGCCGGGGGTGATGAACCAGATCAACCAGATCTTCGCAGACGAAGGCATCAACATCGCCGGTCAATACCTGCAGACCAGCAGCCATATCGGTTACGTGGTGATCGACGTGGAGACGGAGCACAGCGAGAAGGCCCTCGCCAAGCTCAAGGAGATCGGTGGCACCATCCGCGCCCGGATCCTGCACTAATGCCCTGAGCCGGTTGCTCGGACAACAAAAAGCCCGTCTCGATGACGGGCTTTTTCATGTCAGGAGGAAGCTTGCTCTCGCAAGCTACCACCATCCCAGCAGATTGCGGCCAATCAAGGCGCCCCACACCAGGGCGTTGAGGGCCAGGGCGATGAAGACGGCGGCGGAGCCGAGATCCTTGGCGCGCCCCGACAGCTCGTGATGCTCGGAGCCGACACGGTCTACCACCGCCTCGATGGCGGAGTTGAGCACCTCGACGATCACCACCAGCCAGCTGATACAGATGAGCAGCAACGTCTGGTTGAGAGAGTCCCCGAGCCAGCAGGCCAGCGGCATCAACAGCAGCACAAGCACCAGCTCCTGGCGGAAGGCCGCCTCGTTAATCCAGGCCGACTTGAGACCCTTCATGCTGTAACCGGTTGCGTTGATGATGCGAGTGACCCCGGTCGCGCCTGGCTTTGCCACGATAACTACCTCATTTGGAATGGCTTTTGGGCTCACATCCTAGCAGAGCCCTTGAAGGTTTCCATCAGGGGATTTTTGCTTTATTTTATCCCTTTGCCTTTTCGGCACGCCATCAGGCGACCGCCCACATCACCCACTCGAGAATTGAGTCGAATGTCCATTCACACCGATGAATTGCGCACCCGCCCACTGGAGTCCCTGATCACTCCGAGCGAACTCGCGCACGCCTTCCCCATCAACGACCGCATCGCCCAGAACCTGCTGGATGCCCGCCGCGACGTGGAAGCCATCCTGGCCGGTGAGGATCAGCGCCTGCTGGTCATCGTCGGCCCCTGCTCCATCCACGATCCCGCCGCCGCCCACGAGTATGCCCTGCGCCTCAACGCCCTGCGCGAGCAGTACAAGGGCAGCCTGTGCATCGTGATGCGCACCTATTTCGAGAAGCCGCGCACCATCGTCGGCTGGAAGGGGCTGATCAACGATCCTCGTCTGGACGGCAGCTTCGACGTCAACGAGGGGCTGAAGCTGGCCCGCAAGCTGCTGGTGGACATCAACGAGACCGGCATGCCCACCGCCACCGAGTTCCTCGACATGGTGACCGGCCAGTACATCAGCGACCTCATCACCTGGGGCGCCATTGGGGCACGCACCACCGAATCCCAGGTGCACCGTGAGATGGCCTCCGCCCTCTCCTGCCCGGTCGGCTTCAAGAACGGCACCGACGGCAACACCCGCATCGCCATCGATGCGGTGCGTGCCGCCCGCCACAGCCACATCTTCTATTCCCCGGACAAGGACGGCAAGATGACCATCTACCGCACCGCCGGCAACCCCTATGGCCACGTGATCCTGCGTGGCGGCCACAGGCCGAACTACGACACCGCCAGCGTCGACGAGGCCTGCGAGGCCCTGGCCGATGTCGGCCTGCCCGAGCGGCTGGTGGTGGACTTCAGCCACGGCAACAGCATGAAGGATCACCGCCGCCAGCTGCTGGTGGCGCAGGATATCTGCGATCAGCTGCGCCGTGGCCGTACCGGCATCGCCGGCATCATGGCCGAGAGCTTCCTGGTGGAAGGGCGTCAGGACGTGGAGAACGGCTGCGCCGCCACCTTCGGCCAAAGCATCACGGATGCCTGCCTCTCCTGGAGCGACACCGAAACCCTGCTGGCCATGCTGGCAGAAGCCGCCCAGGTGCGGTTGGACAAGCACAAAGCCTGAGGCGAACGCCCGATGAAACAGGCCAGTGCATCGCCGATGCCTGGCCTTTATCTTTCCTGGGCCGACACCGAAACTCTGCTGGTCATGCTGGCGGAAGCCGCCCAGGTGCGGTTGGACAAGCACAAAGCCTGAGCATCGGCTCGACGCTCACTCTGCCTATGCAAAGGGCCAGACACCACAGGTGTCTGGCCCTTTCGTTTTGTGGCACGCAATCAGTGCCGAGTCTCCCTCGGCCAAGGCAACAGCTCCCTTCTCCCCTCGTGGGAGAAGGGCTGGGGATGAGGGGGCAACCCGCCTCACAGACTCGGCATAAACCAGACCCGGCCACCCGCCTCGATGCGATCCGTCTTTATCTGGAACACCCGGGCCAGCAAGGCTTCGTCGATAAGCTCGGTGCCCCCCTCGCTCACCACCTGCCCCCCTTGCAGGCAGAGGACGCGATCCGCCCAGTCGATGGCCAGATTGATGTCGTGGATGGCGAGCACCACCAGCAGCCCCTGTCGGGCCAGCTGCTTGAGCAGGCGCAGCAGGGCCAGCTGATGGTGCAGATCCAGCCCCGCCAGGGGCTCATCCAGCAGCAGGATGCGTCCCGCCGGATTGAGACCGGGCCAGATCTGCAGCAGGGTGCGGGCGATCAGCACCCGCTGCTGCTCGCCCCCGGACAGGCGGCTGAAGTCCCGCGCCAGCAACCCCTCCAACTCCAGCGCCGCGCACAGCTCGGCCACCGCCCGGTTGCGCAGCTCGGGCTCGGTCGTCTCATCCAGTCCCAGGCTCAGCACCTGAAACACCGGGATATGAAACAGTTGGGGCTGGCGCTGGGGCAGCATGGCACGCTGCCGGGCGAGCGCTGGCCAGCTCATGATCGAGATGGATTGCCCTTCAAGCAGCACATCCCCCTTCGCAGGAAGGATGCCGGCCAGGGCACCGAGCAGGGTCGACTTGCCACTGCCATTGGGGCCGAGCAGGGCCACCAGCTGACCGCCGCCCCAGGCGAGATCCAGCGGCGCCAACCGCTCGGGAACGGCCAGCGCACGGGCTGCGAGCACGTCATGGGAACGGTCAGGCATGGGCATCTTGCCTCAGCAGCAGATAGATGAAGAGCGGCGCCCCCACCGAGGCGGTGATGACGCCGATGGGCAGCTCGCCGGCGCTCAGGGCCGAGCGGGCCAGCAGATCGGCGCCGAGCAGCAGGGCGCCGCCGCCGAGCGCCGAGGCGGGCAGCAGGAAGCGCTGATCGCTGCCGCCGCACAGTCGCAGCAGATGGGGCACCACCAGGCCGACGAAGCCGATGACGCCACACAGGGCGACCGCCATGCCGGTGAGCAGGCAAACCGCCAGCACCAGCCGCACCCGCACCCTGTCCACGTCCAGCCCCATCAGTCGAGCCTGGGTCTCCCCCAGCAGCAGTTGCTGCAAGGCCCTGCCCTGCCAGCAAAGCCAGCCCAGCGTCAGCGGCAGCACCAGCCACCACCAGGCGAGCTGCTGGCTGCCATAGGAGAGGCTGCCCATCATCCAGAACATGAATTCGCGCAAGGAGGCATCGTCGGCAAAATACATCAGCCAGGTCATGGCCGCGTTGGTGAGGATGCCGATGGCGACCCCGAACAGCAGCAACCTGGCGTGGCCGAGCCTTGCCCGACGCGCCAGCCGGATCAGCAGCATGGTCACCAGCAGGGCGCCGCCGAAGGCGGCCAGCGACAGCCCCCAGCCCGGCAGATAGACGCCGAGGGCTTTCGCTACCGCCATCGCCACCATGGCCGCCAGCCCGGCACCGCTCGACACGCCGAGCAGGCCGGGCTCCGCCACCGGGTTGTGCAGCATCACCTGCAGCACGGCGCCGCCACAGGCAAGCGCCGCCCCGGCCAGCAGGGCCAGCAGGGCGCGCGGCAGCCGCAGCTCCAGCAGTATATGGCGCTCCAGCTCACCCAGCGGTTGCCAGGGCAGCAGCAGGAATTCCCCCCAGACGAGGGAGAACGCGAACAGAGACAGGGTCAGCAGCGACAGGGCGAGCAGCCAGCGGCGCTGCCAGCGCCGCTGGCGATGGATAAGAGCGAGATACACGCGGGATCCCCGAAATGAGACAGGCTCGGCCCCCAACCAGGGAGCCAGCAAGAAAGCTGCATGATAACAGCGCGTTACCACCCAAGGTCAAGGGTGGTAGGCCTTGGCCAGTCCCTCGACCTCGCCGCTCGCCACCATCTCTTGCAACGCCTGCGCCAGCACGGGCCCGAGGCGTTGATGGGGTGAGCGCTTGCTCATGCCAAGATAGAGCCGCACCGGGTACGGTGGGCGATAGTCCGCCTTGACGAGGCCGGCGTCGTTGCGCTGGCTCAGGGCATAATCCACCTGGCAGTCGGTGCCTATCATCAGCGGCAGATGGCCGCGCTCCACCATGCGTTGCAACTGGTCTTCGGTGGGTACGCCGTGCTTGTCGATCTGGGTGTCACTATCGAAGGGGTCGAAATAGGCCGAGTTGAGCACATAGCCCACCTCCTTGCCCTTGAGATCCTCATAGCGGAGCAGGGCGGCAACAGCCGCAGGCTTGCCATAGAAGGCGGGCCGGCATTGATAGTAGGCCGGTTGCAGGTAATCGACGAAGGCGGCGCGCTCTTGGGTATGAGCCAACCCTATCATCAGGTCGGCCTGACCTGTCTGCATCTGCTTGAGGGCCCGCCCCCATGGCACCCGCTTGAGTTCGAGCGCGATGCCGCTGCGGGCCTGCAATTGGCGCAGAATATCGATATCCAGGCCGTAAAATTGATCGTCCTGCGCGAGCATGCGAAACGGGGGCCAGACATCGGTGACCACCGTCAGGGTTGGCGCTCCGTTTGCCATTGAGGTCACGGGCGCCATGCAGGCAAACAACAGACCAAGCACTCCCCAGCTTGTCTTGCCCATCCATTTCCAGCCTTATGTTGCTCCATCCTTGTGAGACAAAAATACCCTCAAGCCCCACTTATGGAAACCCATGGAGTCGAGATAAAATGCATTGATTTCAAAGGAGAACCTAATGAACCCTATCGTCACCAGCATAGGACTGCTGATCTGCAGCAACGTCTTCATGACCTTCGCCTGGTATGCCCATCTCAAGAGCATGAACCACAAGCCCTGGATCATCGCTGCCCTGGTAAGCTGGGGAATCGCCCTGTTCGAGTACCTGTTGCAGGTGCCCGCCAACCGCATCGGCCACACGGTGCTGACGGTCGGCCAGCTCAAGATCTTGCAGGAGGTGATCACCCTGACGGTGTTCGTGCCCTTCTCCGTCTTCTATCTGAAAGAAGATCTGAAGTGGGACTACCTCTGGGCCGGGCTCTGTATCATGGGAGCGGTATTTTTTGTGTTTCGCGAGAAACTCACCGGCGCCTGACAGGGTACACTCAAGCACATTGACAACCATCGCATCCCTTTGAGTGACGAGGCAAAACATGGAATTGCGCGACATGCTACAGACCCTGGCCAGCCAGGATGGCTCGGATCTCTATCTCTCCACCGGTGCGCCTCCCTGCGCCAAGTTCAACGGCGCCCTGCGTCCCTTGAACGAGACACCGCTGGAGCCGGGCGAGGTGGCCAGGATCGCCGCCGACATCATGGATCTCGAGCAGAAGCAGCAGTTCGAGAAGGAGCTGGAGATGAACCTCGCCATCTCTCTGCCCCAGATTGGCCGCTTTCGGGTCAACATCTTCAAGCAGCGCAACGAGGTCTCCCTGGTGGCGCGCAACATCAAGACCGAGATCCCGCGCTTCGAGGATCTGAAACTGCCCCCGGTGCTGCTCGACACCATCATGGAGAAGCGCGGCCTGGTGCTGTTCGTCGGCGGCACCGGTTCGGGCAAGTCCACGTCGCTTGCGGCCCTCATCGACCATCGCAACCGCAACCACAGCGGCCACATCATCACCATCGAGGATCCGGTGGAGTTCGTCCATCGCCACCGCAAGAGCATCATCAACCAGCGGGAGGTGGGGGTGGACACCCGCAGCTTCCACGCGGCGCTGAAAAATACCCTGCGCCAGGCGCCGGACGTGATCCTCATCGGCGAAATTCGGGATAGGGAGACTATGGAGCATGCCCTGGCCTTCTCCGAGACCGGACACCTCGCCATCTCCACCCTGCACGCCAACAACGCCAACCAGGCGCTGGATCGCATCATCAACTTCTTCCCCGAGGAGCGCCGCCCCCAGCTGCTCAACGATCTGGGCAACAACCTCAAGGCCTTCGTCTCCCAGCGGCTGGTGAAGACCACGGATGGCGGTCGCCGGGCGGCGGTGGAGATCATGCTCGGCACCCACACCATTCGCGATCTCATCAAGCGCGGGGAATTTGGCAGCCTGAAGGAGATCATGGAGAAATCCAGGGCCCTCGGCATGCTCACCTTCGACGGCACCCTGTTCGATCTGGTGGTGGAAGGGGTGATCGACGAGGAAGAGGCGGTGAAGAACGCCGACTCGGCCAACAACCTGCGCCTCAAGATCAAGCTGTGGCAGGAGAAGGGCTCCCTCGCCAACAGCGCCGATGCCAGCGGCTGGAGCCTGGAGCCGACCAAGGATGACAAGGACAAGCTGTTCTAGTCAGACACAGCCCCTCCCCCATTGAACACACAGTCGCCATGGCGGCTGTGTGTTCAACAAAGGTGTAGCGGACTCACGTTCCGCTGCGCTCCTTACGACCGCTGGGCGCACAATCCCCCTCTCGGCAGAGTCGCTCGCTCGCACAAATGACAAAAAAATCAACTTGAATCCCGACCTCGATTGAAAGCCCTTTCGTCTAGGCCTCAAAGGGGGCACAATCGAGGAGGTATATCAACAAAGGGGTATTCAATGTTGTTACAACCTACCAATACAGCAAAGTCCAGACAGTTGCTGAATGAGACCATGGCCCTGGTTCTCGCTGGAGGGCGGGGCAGTCGCCTCAAGCAGTTGACAGACAGCAGGGCAAAACCGGCGGTGCATTTCGGCGGCAAGTTCCGCATCATCGATTTCGTGCTCTCCAACTGCATCAACTCCGGCATCCGCCGGGTCGGTGTGGTCACCCAGTACAAGTCCCACAGCCTGCTGCGCCACCTGCAGTCGGGCTGGTCCTTCCTGCGCTACCAGATGAACGAATTCATCGAACTGCTCCCCGCCCAGCAGCGGGTGGATGAGGTCAGCTGGTATCGCGGCACCGCCGATGCGGTCTATCAGAACCTGGACATCATTCGCGAACACGGCCCCAAGTACGTGGTGGTGCTGGCGGGGGATCACATCTACAAGATGGACTACGCCGCCATGTTGCTCGATCACGTCAACCTGGGCGCCAGGGTGACGGTGGCGTGCATCGAGGTGCCCCGCCAGGAGGCCAGCGCCTTCGGGGTGATGGCGGTGGATGCGGATCGCAAGATCAACGCCTTCGTCGAGAAGCCGGTCGATCCCCCCGCCATGCCCGGCAAGGCCGACACAGCGCTGGCCTCCATGGGGGTCTACATCTTCGACGCCGAGTATCTCTACCAACTGCTGGAAGAGGATCTTGCCAACGACGACTCCCACCACGATTTTGGCATGGACGTGATCCCGCGGGTGGTCAAGGAGGGCACCGCCTATGCTCACCCATTCGGCCTCTCCTGCGTCGGCTGCTGTCAGCAAAAAAAACCCTACTGGCGCGATGTGGGCACGGTGGACTCCTTCTGGGAGGCGAACATGGATCTCGCCTCGGTGACCCCTGAGCTCGATATCTACGATCAGGACTGGCCCATCTGGACCAGCCAGAAGATGACGCCCCCCGCCAAGTTCGTGCAGGATCAGAACGGCCAGCATGGCATGACCATCAACTCCCTGTTCTCCGGCGGCACCATCGTCAGCGGCTCCTTCATCGTGAGCTCTGTGTTGTTCACCAACGTGCGGGTCGACTCCTTCTGCACCCTGGATCAGGCGGTGATCTTCCCCGGGGTCGAGATAGGGGCCGGCTGCCGGCTGCGCCGGGTGGTGATCGACAAGGGTTGCAAGCTGCCGGAAGGGCTGGTGGTGGGGGAAAACGCCTGCGAAGATGCCCGCCGCTTCCACCGCTCCGAGCAGGGCATAGTGCTGGTCACCCAGGAGATGCTGGCCGCGCTGTGAGTCCGGGCCGCCCTCCGGGCACGGCACGAAAACAAAAAGGACCCGCCATCGGCGGGTCCTTTTTTACTGATGAAGCGCGCTGATACACGGAAATCAGCACCGCTGGATCAGGCCTATCTGGCCGGGTTCGCACCACTCGAACATCACCTCCTGGCTCTTGCCGCAGCAACTGCCGCCACACACCTGGGTCTCCCGCTTGGCGACGCGGCCCTTGCGCATCCAGACCCCGAGCATGGCCTCCACCGCATCCTCCGAGGTGTGGAAGTGGCGAGCCAGCTCCCGCCGGCTCACCCTCTGCTGTACGGCGAGGTAGTCACCCAGTTCCCGCAAGATCATAGTGCCACCACCTTGCGCGCGACTATGTCACCGTGACGACGGCCGAACCACCAGAGCAGCACCAGAGAGAGGCCATAGCTCGCGACCCACAGCAGGCTCTGCTCGGGGTGGGCGGCAAAGGTGGCCAGCTGATAGAAGACGGTGGCGCACAGGAAGGCCGTGTAGTTGCACCAGGCGGCGGTGAACAGGGCCCACTGACGACCGGTTTCCCGCACCAGGGCGCCCATGGCGGCGGCACAGGGCATGTAGAGCAGCACGAACAGCAGGTAGGCAAAGGCCCCGGCCATGCCGTCGAAGTGGGTCTGCATGTTGCCGTAGGTGGAGGTGTCGACCTCTTGCGCCTGCGCGGCGGCTTGCTGGTCTTCCAGCTCACCCACCTTGAGCCCCATGGGATCGCTCGGATCGATGTCGGCCAGGTTGGCGGGGATGGTGGCGAGCGCCTCCTGCAGGCTGCCCAGCAGGGAGTATTCACTCTCTTCCTCATCCCCGGTGTTGCCGGCGTAGAGGCTGTTGAGGGTGGCTACCACGGCCTCCTTGGCAAAGATGCCGGTCAGGATGCCGACCGTCGCCTGCCAGTTCTCTTCCCGTATGCCGATGGGATGCAGTACCGGGGTCACCGTCTGGCTGAGCTTGCTCAGCACCGAGTCCTCCTGATCCTGGTTGCCGAAGCTGCCGTCGGTGCCGAGGGAATTGAGCACGCTCAGCACGGCCACCATCAGCACTATGGTCTTGCCGGCGCCGAAGATGAAGGCCTTGAGTTTTTGCCAGGTGCGGATCCCCACGTCCACCGGACGGGGCCACTCGTAGTCCGGCATCTCCATCACCATGGACTCGCTCTTGCCCGGCAGCAGGGTGCTGCGCAGGAACAGACCGGTGAGCACAGCCACCAGGATGCCGAAGAGATAGAGGCCGAACACCAGGTTCTGGCCGGATTCGGGGAAGAAGGCCACCGCGAACAGGGCATAGACCGGCAGACGGGCGCCGCAGGACATGAAGGGCGCCATGGCCGAGGTCATCAGCCGCTCGCGCTCCGAGTTGAGGGTGCGGGTCGCCATCACGGCGGGCACCGTGCAGCCAAAGCCCATCAGCATGGGTACGAAGGCCTTGCCGGGCAGACCGAGGCGACGCATCAGGGCATCCACCACGAAGGCGGCTCTCGACAGATAGCCGGAGCTCTCCAGCACGGCGAGGAACAGGAACAGGCAGCCCACCACGGGGATGAAGGTCGCTACCGTCTGCAGACCGGCGCCGATGCCGTCCGCCAGCACGGCCCCCAGCCAGTCCGGCGCATCAACCAGCCCCAGCAGATGGTGGATCCCGTCCACGAACAGGGCGCCCCCCATGATGTCGAAGAAATCGATGAAGGCGCTGCCCACCTTGATGGCGAACATGAACATCAGGTACATCACCAACAGGAAGAAGGGGATGCCAATCCAGCGGTTGAGCAGCGCCTTGTCCAGCCACTCGCTCTGGGCGACGGTGAGCTTGCCCTGTTGCCGGCACGCCTGCTGGGCCCAGTGATGGATATGGCCGTAGCGCAGATCTGCCAGTTGCAGATCGATGTCCTGAGCATTGTGGGCACGCTGCACCAGGTTGCTGGCCGCGGCTTGCTGACCGGCCTGCAGGGTCTCCTGCATGGCGATGTCTTCTTCCAGCAGGCGCAGGGCACGACCACGGGCGGCCAGATGATGGGGGGCGAGCAGGGTCTCAAGCTCGGCGATGTCGGCTTCCAGCGGCTGGCCGTAGTCGAGCACCAGCGCGGACTGGGGCTTGCCGATGAACTGCTGGATCTGCGCCTTGAAGGCCGCCACCTGCTGGCGATTGTGAGCCGACAGCGACACCACGGGGCAACCCAGCGCCTGGGCGAGCAGGGTCTCGTCTATGGTGATCCGGCGTTTTTGCAGCAGATCGATCTTGTTGAGCACCACCACCATGGGCAGGCCCAGCTCACGCAGTTGCAGGGTCAGGTAGAGGGAGCGCTCCAGATTGGCGGCGTCGATGACGTTGAGCAGCAAGTCCGGCTGCTGGCCCTGTACGAAGCGGCTGGCGATCTGCTCGTCGAGGCTCGCCTCCTGATTGGCCAGGGCATAGATGCCGGGCAGGTCCATCAGCTGATAGTCGTGACCCCCGGCGGAAAATTCCCCCATCTTCTTGTCGACGGTGACCCCGCTCCAGTTGCCCACCTGCTGGCGGGCACCGGTCAGGGCGTTGAACAGCGAGGTCTTGCCGCTATTGGGATTGCCGACGGTAACCAGGTTGTAGCTCATACCGGTTTGACCTCGACTCGTTGTACCAGGCTCTGCTGTTGAAAGGGGTTCATAACACTTCCACCTCGATTTGCTGCGCCAGGCTCTTTTGCATGGAGAGACAGATACCCTGGCACTGGATCTGGAGCGGATCACCGAGCGGTGCCGTGCGCAGATAGATAACTTCAGTCTGAGGCAGCAGGCCCATCACCATCAGCTTGCGTCGTAGCGGGCGCGTCAACTGGTTCATGTTCTTGATGCGAGCACTCTGCCCCGGCGACAACTGTGTGAGAACCATGACTGACTCCTGAAGTTAAACAAGAATAATTCGCTTTTAGTCGGGGAATTATAAGCTGTGCCCCCAACTTTTATTTGCGTAAAATCAAACTCCGCTCAGCTAACTCACAAAGATTTACCATGACCCCAGACAACAACAGCCGCCTGGTCTATAGCACGGACGGCGGCATGATCAAGGAATCCACCAGCGCCCAACCCGCCTCCCCCTTCCCCACCGATGGGGTGGTGCGCATTCGCCGCGAGACCAAGGGCCGCAAGGGCGCCGGTGTCATCACCATCCACGGGGTGCCGGCAGATCAGCAGAAAACACTGGCGACCCTGCTCAAGAAGAAATGCGGTACCGGCGGTGGTCTGAAAGACGGGATCATCGAGATCCAGGGGGACAAAAGGGACCTGATCAAGGCCGAACTGGAGAAGGCCGGCTTCAGCGTCAAGCTGGTGGGCGGCTGATCTGCTTGTCTCCTTTCGGCTTTTTCCCTAGAATGCCCGCTCCCATCGAGGGGGAGTAGTCTCGCCGCCGGTTCCGCTTTTAGCCAACGCCGACGCGCGATCCTGATCAACATACTTGGTGCCAACTCACCATGGTCAGGATGATCCGGGCAATGCCGGATTTGACAAGACCTTTGACGGGCCAGTGCCAATACCGGGGACGGATGGCGCAGGCTTGTCATAGGTATAACAATTCCGTCCCCCGGTTATTTTTTATGGAAGCCTTGTTAACCTCAACCCTGAGCGTGGCCATCGCCGAAATCGGCGACAAGACCCAGCTGCTGGCGTTGCTGCTCATCTGTCGTTTTCGAAAACCCTGGCCCATCATTGCCGGCATGCTGGCGGCGACCCTGCTCAACCACGCGGGTGCCGCCTGGATAGGCGGGTTCATCAGCAACTGGCTGGATCCCAAGGTGATGACCTACCTGGTGGCGGCGGCCTTCATCGCCATGGCGGTCTGGATCCTGGTGCCGGACAAGATGGACGATGAGAAGAGTTCCCTCGACAAGTACGGCCCCTTCATGGCCACCTTCGTGCTGTTCTTCATCGCCGAGATCGGGGACAAGACCCAGATAGCCACTGTGCTGCTGGCGGCCAAGTACGACTCCCTCACTCAGGTCATCGCCGGTACCACCCTCGGCATGATGCTGGCGAACGTGCCCGTGGTGCTGCTCGGCAAGCTCGGCGCCGACAAGCTGCCCCTCAAGGGGATCCGCATCGCCTGCGCCGTGCTCTTCGTGGGGCTCGGCGTCAGTACCCTGCTCTTCGTCTGAGTTGGCCCCATAAGGTAGGGAGGTCAGCGTGAGCACTGACTTACCCCGCCAGCGCGCCAATCACATCAAGCCCCGATCCCAGATCGGGGCTTTTTTGTGCCTCCCTGCTGTGCCTCCCTGGCCGCCCATGCCGCTCTCCCCGCAACCTGGCCACTGTCGCATCCACCCGGTCGGGGTCTGCCCCGGGCCGCCGCACCGTGCCATAATGCGACAAACACAAGTACAGACAGGCACTTGGGAGCCTCGCCATGCACCTCACCTCAAGACAGACCCTGCTCGACTGGGTCAGACGCGGCCGCCTCGCACCGGCAAACCTGCCGGCCGCCCTGGCGCTGATGGGCCTTCCCCCCGCAAGCGCGCGCTGGCAGTGGCTGTTCGACAGGCTGCTGCTCTGGCTCGGCAGCCTGTGTCTGGGCGCCGGCCTAGTCTTCTTCGTCGCCTTCAACTGGCAGGAGCTCGGCCGCCTCTCCCGCCTCGCCCTGCTGGAGCTGCCCCTGCTCGCCATGCTGGTGCTGCTGTGGCGCAAACCCATGACGGACACCCCTCGCCAGGCCCTGCTGCTGGCCATCGCCCTCAATATCGGTGCCCTGCTGGCGCTGGTGGGCCAGACCTATCAGACCGGCGCCGATCCCTGGCAGCTGTTCGCCACCTGGGCCCTGCTGCTGTTGCCCCTGGCGGCGCTCGGCATGAGCCCACTGCTCTGGACCCTGAGCTGGCTGCTCGGCCAGCTGGCGCTGGTGCTCTACTGGCGGCTCGGCCTGTTCGGCTTCTTCTTTGCGTTCGATGAGCAGGCCCTCGGCTGGTGCCTGACCCTGTTCAACGCCGCGCTCTGGGGCGCGCTGCTGCTGGTGCCCGCCCGCGTCAGGCTGATGCCCTCCTGGCTGGCGGGGCTGGCGGCCGGGCTCGGTGTCACCTTGCTCGCCCTGCTGGCACTGTTCGATGCCGCCTCCCCCTGGGTCTGGCCCGCCTGGATCGGCTGGCTCGCCGCCGCCTATCTGCGCTGGCACCACAGATTCATCGCCGGGCTCGCCATGGGGTGCCTGAGCCTTATCGCCGTCACCCTGGCGGCGCTTGGCAAGTGGATGGAGCCGGACGTGAACGGTTTCCTGCTGCTGAGCCTTATCGCCATCGGCCTCTCGGTCCTGGCCAGTCGCTGGCTGCAGCAGCAACGGAGGCAACATCATGTGTAATCTGACCCATTGGCAGACCACGATGGCTGGCCTTTATCGCCATCGTACTCTCATCACTGTCGTCGCCAGCCGCTGGCTGCAACAGCAACGGAGGTCCCATGTCTGAGCTGACTCCCTGGCAGCGGCTGCTGGCCGCGGATCTGGTCGAAGGCGAGACGCCGCTCGACGATCAACCCCACTGGTCGAGCCGCTTCCTGCTCGGCATGGTGGGCTGGATAGCCGCCCTCTTCCTGCTGTTCTTCCTGTTCATGGCCTTCGAGGGTGTCATCCGGGAGGCCAACCACGCCCTCGCCATGGGCGGCCTGCTGATGGTTGCCGCCCTCGGCCTCAACCGCCAGGCCAAACGCAACGATCTCTGGGATCAGTTCGTGCTGGCGCTGGCGCTGGCCGCCGATGCCTGGCTGCTCTATGGCCTGATCGACAGGATCGATCTGCACTCAGCCCCCCTCTGGCTCGGTCTCTGTCTGCTCTCGTCAGGCATCGCCGCCCTGTTCGAACACTGGCTGATCCGGCTGTTTCACAGCTTCGCCGCCGCCCTGCTGCTCACCCTGGGGCTGGCCTGCCTCGGCCTGCAACTGCTGGCCCTGCCGCTGGTGATGGCGGCGCTCACCGCCTGCTGGCTGCTGGCCGAGCGCCGGCCCAGTCGCCATCAGCTCTATGAATCCCTCACCCTGGGGCTGGCCCTCTCCCTGCTGGTGCTGGGCCGCCTGCACCATCCGCTGTGGGAGAGCGGTGGCAGCGTGCTCGACGAGCTGGGGCGCTCCCGCCTGCCGCTCTGGCTCAACCCCGTGCTGTGCGCGGCCCTGTTGCTCGGGGTCATGGTGAAATTGAAACTGCCGTTGCTCTATGGCCTGCCGCTGGTGCTGATCAGCGCCATCATTCCCGGCATGGGGGCCGGCGCCCTGGTGCTGGTGCTCGGTTTCTATGCCGGGAGTCTCGGGCTGATGACACTGGCGGGCCTGCTGCTGCTCGGCTTCGGCTCCCTCTACTACTACGATCTGGGGCTGACCCTGATGACCAAATCCTGGCTGCTGCTGGGCTCGGGGGCCCTGCTGCTCGGCGCCCGCCAGTTGTTGAAAATCCTCAGCAAGGAGATCCCATCATGAGACGCCTCGCCCTTGTGTTGACCGGCCTCGCCATCCTGGCGGGCATCAACTTCAGCGTCTGGCGTTTCGAGCGCGCCATGAGCAGCGGCGAGGTGGTGCTGCTGCGCCTCGCCCCCGTCGATCCCCGCTCCCTGATGCAGGGGGACTACATGCGCCTCAACTACGAGCTCGCCCGCCAGCTGGGTAGCCTGACGCAAGACGCGGCCCCCGCGACCGACATCCTGGTGATCCGGCTCGATGAGCATCAGGTCGCGCACTGGGTGACTGACGGCAAGGCGCAGGCACTCGAGGCAGATCAGCGCCTGTTGCAGGCCCGCCGCCAGGATGGCCAGTGGCAGATAGGGCCGGATGCTTACTTCTTCGAGGAAGGAACCGGTGAGCAGTTCGAGGCGGCCCGCTATGGCGAGTTCAGGTTGCAGGCCGATGGCAAGACCCTGCTGGTCGGCTTGCGCGACGAGGAGTTCAAGCCCATAGGCCATATCCGGGCGGCCTGGTAGCCGCCCCCTCACCCCACATCGATTCGGTGCGCCAGCCCCCTCGCGGGGCTGGCGCCGTTCAGGCCGTTCGGGCGGCGGTCTGAACGGCCTGACTACACTTGAGGTGCGCACACAGCCTCAGGATGGTCGGGATGAGAAGATGGATACCCTTGGTCACAGTCGCCGCCCTCACCGCCGCCTCCTGGGGCGGGTCAGGCAGGGCCCAGGCCAGCCCGGCACTCGGCCAGTTGCACTACCTCACCGAAGAGTACAGACCCTATAACTTCACCGGCGAAGACGGCAAGCCCAGCGGCCTGGCCGTCGAGTTGCTGCAACTGGTGTGGCAGAAGACAGACACCCCGCCGCAAGAGATCAGCATGCTGCCCTGGGCCCGGGGCTACTACCTGCTGACCCAGAAACCCAACGTCGTGCTCTTCTCCACCGCCCGCACCGAGGCGCGGGATCCCCTGTTCAAGTGGGCCTGCCCCATCGGCTATGCCGAGATAGTGCTGATGGGGCTGGCTGCGCGCAACATCCAGCTCGGCAAGCTGGAGGATGCCCAGCGCTACAACATCGGCGCCGTGCGCACCGACGTGGGGGAGCAGCTCTTGCTCAACGGCGGCTTCGATGAGCAGAAGATCATGGCCGCCAACCGCCTCTCCCAGGCCCTGCGGATGCTCACCTCGGGCCGGGTCGATCTGCTCTCCAGCAACAAGACCCCGCTGCAGGAACTCATCAAGGCCCAGCAGCTGGATCCCGCCCAGTTCAAGGTGGCCTGGGTGCTGAGCTCGGAGCAATTCTGCTTCGCCTTCAGCCACCCGGTCGATGATGAGCTGGTCAAGGAGTTTCAGCGCGGCCTCACCCAGGTGCTGGCCAGCGAGGCGTTCCAGCGGCTCCAGCACAAGTACTTCCCGGCGCCCTAATCGCCTCACCGGCAACAGGCTCTTCCTTGTTGCCGCTCACCCCGATACCCGGACTCTGCACCAACGTGCCGGCTCCCCGCTTCCCCACCCCATGTTCCGCCGCCCCCTGAGATCGCCTATAAAACCATGCAATTTAGGCACTTGCAGCAGCTATGGGGGGTGGATTGGACCGCATTGGCTCCGTAAGATAGGCGCGCTATCTGCCGCCTGCTCAGGCAAAGACCCAGCACGCGGCCGCAACCCGGCGCGGCGAGACAGGCCGCCTGCCCGTCAGTTCACACAGTCAGGATCAACGATGAACCATCAATGGAAGCTGTTAGCCGGGATCGCCCTCTGCGCCCTGCTAGGGGGATGTGGCGACAAGACCACCGGCAAGGCATGTCTGGGGGCCGACAACGACTCGCTGGTCGAAGGCATGCAGGAGCAATGCAAGGCCGGCGATACCGTGGCCACCAAGCACCCGGCCTATTTCTGCGACTTCCACTACGCCGTGGCCTACAACGGCTACAACTCCGCCATTTGCATCTATTCGGGGGCGCAAAAACCGGAGAGAACCACAGAAAAATCATGACGAGGCAGATGGAAACACCACTGCTGCGTGGGAATGGCATATAAAATGCCATAGGGTAAGGGTGGATTGTTACCCTCCCTCGCCCCAGAAGCGCCGCTCGGGGGCTTTTTCAGGCAAACGGCGAGGAGTCGGGGGAAGCGGGGCCGTTATTTGACCCGCATCAGCCGATGGCTGGCGCTGCCCAGCTCGAGCTGAATAGCCTGCGAGCGCCGCATCTGGTCCACCTGCTGCACCATGCCCGCATCGTATCCCTTGCGGATCATCCACTGCATGGGCTCCTCGAAGCCGCCCTCGTTGACGATGAAGGTGTCGGTGTAGGCCTCATTGACGATGCTGACCACCCAGATGCGCTGCTGAAACTCCGAGAGCTCGGCAAAGAGCGCGGCCGCTTTTGACGCCAGCGCGCGATAACTGCTGATAAACCGGTTTGCCATGGCGAAGTGATCCGGGTTGATGTGGGGGCAAGCATCCTAACATCGATGGCGAAAAAGCGGCAATCCGGGCATTCACGCCGCCGTGCCGTGCGCGCCCCGCCAAACTATCAACGGAGCCGTCTCAGGAGGCCAGTGCGCGGCGCTGGCGCTTGATCTCATACATGCTCGCATCGGCCTGGCGCAGGGCGTCATCGATGCTGGTGTGCACAGGATCGACCGCCACCACCCCCACGCTGGCGCCGGGGTAATAGAAGCCCTCGGGCGTCAACGGCAGCTGGACCACGCTGTGCTCGAACAGCCGGCGCTGGAAACAGTGCACGGCGGCATCGACAGTGTCATCGCCGTGGAAAGGCCCCATGCCCACGGCGACGAACTCATCCCCGCCGACCCGCGCCAGCAGATCGCCGCTACGCAGGGCCGCCACCAGTTGCCGCGCCACGGCTTGCAGCAGCAGATCGCCGGCGTCATGGCCGTGGGTATCGTTGATGGCCTTGAAGCCATCAAGATCGATGAAGGCGATGAGCACGGGGTGCCCGGCACGCTCCGACAGGGAGAACAACCGGGTGAGTTCGTGCATCAGGGCCCGCCGATTGGGCAACCCGGTCAGGGGATCGCACAGCGCCTGGCGCGACAGCTCGTGATTGGCCTGCTGCAACTGCTGCAGCAACTGCTCCCGCTCCACATGCTCGGCGATCAGCCGGGCAAAGAAGGCGATCAGGTGCTCGGAGCCCGCCACCAGAGGCTTTTGTCCTGCGCTGGCGCCACACAGGGTGCCATAGAGCGAGCCAGAAGGGGTGCGCACCGGGCTGCTCAGATAGGTGCGAATGCCCAGGTCCCTGGCCGCATCCGAATCACTCCAGCAGTCGGCGACGTTGTCGGTATAGATGCGCCCCTCATCGATCGCCCGCCGACACAGGGTATCGCTCCAGTCCACCGTGATCCCCTCCGGGATCTGCAGCTCTGCCGCGTTGCGGGCATAGCGGACGCTCTGTTTGCCCTCCCCGAGGTCTATCTCGGTGAGATAGGTCGACTCCAGCCCGGTCACCGCCTCCAGCATCTCCAGCAGCGGCCGCGTCAGGCTCTCCAGATCCCGCGCCTGCGTGACCCGCTCCGACAGGGCCTGCAATATCTTGTCCATGCACATCTCCCAGCTTGCATGTAAAACCCGCACACCATAACCAAGGGGGGCACTCCCCCACAAGCAGGGCGAGGGTCCGGGCCGGAGAAATCCGGGCCTTTTCACGCTTTGGCCGCCCCGCCGCCATGACTTTTCCCGGCAATCTGACTCGCTCGCGGCCACAATGTTGAGCCAGCGCAAATATTCATTCATTTCTGATGCTTGCATCACTAATTTCATGGATCGGGTCAAGCTGGCTCCGTAGGATGGTAACGGGTGCCCGTTGGCCCCCTTCCCTGACGATCGTCCACGACGCACTCTGGCAGCCACAGTCAGGCGGTAGCGTCCTTGGCGGATGCCAGCCCGGCATCCCGCGCCTCGGCAAGATGCGAGGACCTTGTCCTCGACCAGTGCAATCCGTTAGCGTCTCGGGCTTTCGGTTTGATCCCTTCGTCCCTTGGGGGAGAGGGTTAGGGTGAGGGGTTACCAACCTTATTTGGCATGGCTTCGCCAGTAGGGTCGAGTAGGGTCGATTAGCGAAGCGTAATCGTCCGCGGTAACAGTCCCCTCCCCCCAACGGGAGAGGCGTAGGGTGCAATAAGCACAGCGCATTGCACCACGGTAACCATCCCCTCTCCCCTTGCGGGAGAGGGTTAGGGTGAGGGGTGGGGTGAGGGGTGGGTAGCGGCATTGCCTGACGAATGCCGCCCCACGTCTCAATGGCACGGCTTCGCCATGCAGGACACGAGGGCGCTGCCCTCGACGGGGTTTCGCCGCCGCTACGCGGCTTGGCGAGTGACTTTGGAAAGACCCAAAGTCACCAAAAGTCTTCTCCCCCACTTGTTCGCCCTCCTTCGTCGGGTTCCCTCGGTTCACCCGTTTGTCCCACGGCACGCGCCGATGGGCTTTGACCTCCACCATCCTTGGCGTCGGTCAAAGTCCGCTGCGGACATCCTTGTCCTTGCGCCAAACCGGGCCGAGCGTTGCTCGTCCAATTCCGGTTTGGCCCCTGGCCCAGCGGCGCTCGCTCGGCATCCTGCCTCGCGGCCTGGACAAACGGGCTCACCTCGGCGAACAACAGGGGGCCAGAACCAACCCGTAACCCCGAGGTTAGTTAACAACCGTCTGTTGTATATTTAGGGCAATGAATGGGAGAATAATTATCTCTGAATTTTCCCTTAGTCCACCTCATAGCAAAGCAATTTTGTCATATCTATACAGCAAGTCACATCAACTTGATTGCATAGGTTAAAAAGTAACGTGTGAGCACAGCAGAATGCTGCTCTCACATATACCAAGGGAAAAATAGTGAATATTCCTCCTAACTCAACCTTATATGTGAATAAAATTTTAATCACTTTAGCTTTATAATGGATTCAACTACATGAGCGATATTGTTAACAAACTTATTGAGGCTGTAGAAAAAGGTAATGTATGGGTAGCTTTAACAGTCGTAGCCGTTGCGATTATTTTTAATTTGCGAACTCTATTTAGTTTCTTTGAGGAGAGACAGAAAGCTAGAATAATAAAGCTAGAAGCCGCTATACAATGTCCTCAAATCGTAGGTTCGACTAAGTCTCATTTAGAAAATGAACTTGCTGCAGAGCATTTCAAAATAACTACCGGAATGCGATTAGAAAAAGAAATGCGAGAATCATTAATTAATCTACATAAGAAAAGCCATGGAGAGATATCGTTTGCTCACTTTAAAAGAGGGCTGCCTCATATTTTTTATAAAAACAAAAGGGTCGTCATAGAAATTAGTTTTATTGAATATGCATTATTCGTCTTCAATCTACTGTTTGGAATTGCTCTGATATTTGCAGGGTTATTTTTCATGGTATTGCCAACAGATAGATCTATTACATGGATAGAGCTATTTTCACAAATAGGACTAGGGTTTATTTTTATCACCACAGCATTATTCATGCTCACTCAAACATTTCCAATAATGTCTGCCAATCGAGTGAAAAAACTAATACAAAAAATAAATGCCATGGATTAATGCCACTTCTCTTAAAAAAACAATCAACATCTAGCTTGATAGACATAACGTTTAATAAACCCACACCAATTATTAATTTTTTGCATGTAACTTCATATAAACGTTGATCTTAACAGAAAACATTTTCATTAACCAACAACATTAACATTACTCACATTTCCAACCCACGATGAAAATAAAGGGACTTATAAATGCAATTTGATAAAGAATTACTTGGTAAGATATTAGACCCAATTCATGGTATAATCCGCTTAAGTGAATTGGAAATAAAATTCATTAATCACCCCCTATTTCAGAGGCTAAGAAATATAAAGCAGAATACTTTTTTATATAAAGTTTTTCCCTCAGCAATGCATAGTAGGTTTGAACACTCTCTCGGCGTTATGCATCTATCATATGAAATATTAAAGAATTTAAATTTAAATTCATATAGATATCAAAATAAATATAGTGATGGTAGAATTTTTAATAATATTGAGCACCTTCCTTTAAGTAATATTCGGGAACTGAGATTGGCAGCTCTATTACATGATCTTGGCCATGGTCCTATGTCTCATCAATTTGATTCATTTATGTGCAAAAAAGAGGATTTATCAGAACATCTTGGACAGGACTTTAGTGATATTTTCAAGATGATTTCCAATGGTGCCACCATTGACCATGAGCATATGTCTGCGATCTTCATAAAAATTATTTATAATAGCTTGAATGATGAATTACGCAATTCAATAGACATTGACAATGTCATAAGTATTATCGAGAGCAAATATAAAAATAATAGAATGACAGTAAATTTTGGTGATAAAAGCTTAGACATCCTTCCCCTATTTACATCTATAATATCATCCTGCCCTATTGATGCTGACCGAATGGATTATCTTCTAAGGGACAGTTATTTTTCCGGTGTGAAATGTGGTATCTATGATTACAACAGGCTCTTTATGTCTATTGTGCCTGTTATCGATAATAATCAAGTGTTTTTGGCATATAAAGAAAGTGGGATTGACTCTATTGTTGAGTTTATAAATGCCAGATCAAGTCTATTTGGGCAAGTTTATTACCACAAAACAAATAGAGCATTTTCAGCAATGTTAGGAAATGTTTGTGAAATATCAAAAGAAAGTACATCTGGAGAGACTTTGAGCCTATTTAAACTTGAGGAACCAGATGCGGCTAACCCAGAGAGTAAGTTGGAACAACTAGAGGCCTTTTATCTAGATAATTCAGATGACTTTTTTTTAAATGAACAACTGCCAAGCTTCGTTGAGGAAAGTAAATACCATGATCTTGGCAAAAAAATACTCAACGACATCATAAACAGAAACCCTTGGTCAAAAAAATACGAATCTAAAATATACCCAAAAAACTTAAAAATAACAGACCTCACAAAGAAAGAATTCGTATCAAAACTCAAATGTGATTTACTTGAATTAATTTCCAAGACTGTCCCTAAATATAAGTTCGCTATAGACATAATGACTGACAATGCATTTAAAGATATAGATAAGACAGAAATAAAACTTCTAAGGAAAAATTTACATGGAAGCTATGATATTAAAAAGCTATCCGAAAGTGGTGACAAACTCGACAAATATCAGTCAATTAAATATTTAATTAGAATATTTATATGTAAAGAATACGAAAGTTATATATCGAATGATTTAATATCAGAGATTGAAATGCTGAAGAATAATATTGCACATGAATATTTCGATTTATAGCATATAAAGACCGCAGCCCAAGGGATGCGGTTATTAATTTCTATCTGCCAAACAGTCCGCACCCAAACCAGAACGTTATTTAGCCAGTACCATGCACTTCAATTTCCTTGCGGTGGGATAGGCTGTCAATATTAAAACTGGTATCACGGGCGGCCACGGTATTGGTTCCCCCTGCAAACCGCCGAGTCGAGTTCAACGGGTCAGGAGCGCCATCAGGGATGATGGCGCAGCCGCAGCCGGCAGGGGCCAAAGCGGATCAGGGCGAGCACTGCTCGACCCCGATTTGGCGCGAGAACAGGGAGGTTATGGCGTAGGCCAAAGTGCCGTGTGCGGCGCTCCGTCCGACCCGTTGGACGAGGCGAGGGAACCCGCGAAGCGGGCGGTTTGCCGGGGGAAAAGACTTTTGGTGTTATTTGCCAAAGAGAGCGGGTCTTTCCAAAGTCACTCGCCCCAGCCCGAAGGGCGGGCGAAACCCCTTCGAGGGCAAGGCCCTCGCGTCCTGCATGGCGAAGCCATGCCAATCAGGAGAGAGGGAACGTGTCAGCCCTCCGGCAGACCACAAACAAAAACCGCAGCCCTAGGGCTGCGGTTTTTTATTGGGTCAACCTGTTGGCTCCAACAGGGCAACCGGTCTTAGGCACGGCGCCAGCTGGTTTTGCCGGCGCTGTCTTCCAGCACGATTCCCATCTCGGTGAGACGGTTGCGGGCGGCGTCGGCGGCGGCCCAGTTCTTGTCTGCACGGGCCTGGTTGCGCTGGGCGATCAGTTGCTCGATCTCGGCCACTTCTTCATCGGCGTCATTGCCCTTGAGGAAGGCGTCCGGATCCTGCTGCAGAATGCCTAGCACGGCGCCGAGTTCGCGCAGGCGGGCACCGAGGCCCGCGGCCACGGTCAGATCTTCGGCCTTCTGGCGGTTGATCTCGCGCACCAGGTCGAACAGGGCGGAGTAGGCTTCCGGGGTGTTGAAGTCGTCGTCCATGGCCTCCTTGAAGCGGGCCACCTGCTCTTCGCCACCGGCGGCGGGGGCCGCAGGCAGGTCGCGCAGGGCGGTATACATCCGCTCCAGGGCGGCGCGGGCCTGTTTCAGGTTGTCTTCCGAGTAGTTGAGCTGGCTGCGGTAGTGGCCGGACATCAGGAAGTAGCGCACGCTCTCGGCATCGTAATGAGCCAAGACGTCGCGGATGGTGAAGAAGTTGCCGAGGGACTTGGACATCTTCTCTTTGTCCACCATCACCATGCCGCTGTGCATCCAGGTGTTGACGTAGTCGCCACCGTGGGCGCAGCAGGACTGGGCGATTTCGTTCTCGTGGTGCGGGAACTGCAGATCCGAGCCGCCGCCGTGGATGTCGAAGTGGTTGCCAAGGTGCTTGGAGTTCATGGCGGAGCACTCGATGTGCCAGCCGGGGCGACCCGGGCCCCAGGGGCTGTCCCAGGTCGGCTCGCCGGGCTTGGACATCTTCCACAGCACGAAGTCGAGCGGGTTGCGCTTGGCATCCACCACGTCGACCCGGGCACCGGCCTGCAGCTGTTCCAGATCCTGACCGGACAGCTTGCCGTAGTCGGCGAAGGACTCGACGATGAACATGACGTCACCGTTATCCGCCACGTAGGCATGATCCTTGGCGATCAGGGTCTCGACCAGATCGATGATTTCATGGATGTGCTGGGTGGCGCGGGGCTCGATGTCCGGACGCACCATGCCGAGGGCATCGAAGTCGGCGTGCATGTCGCCGATCAGCCGTTCGGTCAGATCGTCACAGGTGACCCGGGTTTCGGCGGCGCGCTTGATGATCTTGTCGTCCACGTCGGTGACGTTGCGCACGTAGTTCAGCTCATAGCCGCTGTAGCGCAGGTAACGGGCCACCACGTCGAAGGCGACGAAGGTGCGACCGTGCCCGATATGACAGTGATCGTAGATGGTGACCCCACACACATACATGCCCACCTTGCCCGGGTGGATAGGTTTGAATTCTTCTTTTTGACGAGTGAGTGTGTTGTAGATCTTCAGCATCTTATGACCACTGCCTGTGAGTAAAATGGTCTGACATTCTAACCGCATCCGGTGGAGAAAACGAGGCGCAAACGCGCCGGATCTGGCGTTCACGCCATGTCAGCCCTATGCCGGGCGGCCTTGTTGGGCTAGAATTGCCACCACTTTATGCCACAACCCATGCAACAGCCGCGAGCCGGCTTCGTGCTCGCGCAACATTTGAAAGGACATATCATGGTTACTCTGCACACCAACCACGGCGACATCACCCTGACCCTGAATGCGGAAAAAGCCCCGGAAACCGTGGCCAACTTCCTGCAATACTGCCGTGACGGTCACTATGACAACACCATCTTCCACCGCGTCATCGACGGCTTCATGATCCAGGGCGGCGGTTATGCTCCCGGCTTCGAAGAGAAAGAGACTCGCGCTCCCATCAAGAACGAGGCGGCCAACGGCCTGTCCAACAAGATTGGCACCATCGCCATGGCCCGCACCTCCGAGCCGCACTCTGCCAGCGCCCAGTTCTTCATCAACGTGAACAACAACGATTTCCTCGACTTCAAGTCCCCGACCACCCAGGGCTTCGGCTACTGCGTGTTCGGCGAAGTGACCGCCGGCATGGACGTGGTCAACAAGATCAAGGGCGTCAAGACCGGTAACTCCGGCCGTATGCACCAGGATGTACCGGTTGAGAACGTCGTCATCACCAAGGTCACCCTTGCCGACTGATTGTTGTCTGCTGCGTAGCGATGAAACTGCGGCCCCGGCCGCAGTTTTTCCATCTGCGCGGGGCGCTCCTTCGCCCTTGGCCCAGAACTGGCGCCGTCTCGACTATCTGGCGCTCGGCAACGAGCGCCAGCGTTCGGCCCATGCCCTCCTCGGCGCCGGTCTGTGGGATGAGCTGCTGCTCCTCTGCCAGGATCTGGCACTGGTGAGCACGGTTGCCATCGGGCTCGACAGACCGGGCAGCGATCTCGATATCCTCTGCCAGCACAGGGATCCCGCCGCCCTGGCCGCCCTGCTTGCCCGCCAGGGCTGGCAGGCAAGCGACAAGGGGGAGCGGGTATGGTTGCTGGAGCACGAGCTGACCGGCCCCGATGACCGAGTCTGGCCCGTCGAGCTCTATGTCACTCCCTTCCCCATCCATACGCGCAACGGCTGGCGCCACCTCAGCCTGATGGCGGCCTTGCTGGAACACTTCGGCTGGGCGTTTTATCGGGCTGTGCTGCACCTTCGCCTCGAGCAAGGGCTCAAGGGAGAGGCGGCCATCTGCCAGCTGCTGGGGCTGCCCGGCGACCCTTATCAGGCGCTGTTGGCCCTGGAAAGGGTCGATCTGGAGCGGCTCATCTGGCAATCTTCTCCCCTTACCCATGTCCCCCGTTTCGAGGACAACCTCCCGATGCCCAGGATCTCATGAGCACCCTCTTTATCAGTGACATTCACCTAAGCCAGGCGAGGCCCGATATGACGGCCGCCCTGGTGCACTTTCTGGAACAGGACGCCCCGGGCGCCGATGCGCTCTATGTGCTGGGGGATTTGTTCGAATTCTGGATTGGCGATGACGATCCCAACCCGCTCCACCAGGAGGTGGCGGACGCCTTCCTCGCGCTGAGCCAGCAAGGGGTGCCCATCTACTTCATCCACGGCAACCGCGACTTCCTGCTGGGCCGGCAGTTTGCCAGGCGCGCGGGCATGACCCTGCTCGGCGATCCCTGCATCATCGAGCTCTACGGCGAGCGGGTGTTGCTCAGCCACGGCGATCTGCTCTGCACCCAGGATGTCGACTATCAGAAGTTTCGCCGCATCACCCAGCTGACATGGCTGCGCTGGCTGTTCCTGCGCCTGCCCCTCGGTCGCCGCCAGCGCATCGCCGGCAAGATGCGCGGCAAAAGCCAGATGGAGAATGCCAGCAAGCAGCAGTTCATCATGGATGTCACCCCGGCGGCGGTGGACGAGATGCTGCACCAACACGGCTGCCGGACCATCATCCACGGCCATACCCACAGACCCGCCATCCACGATTTCAAGCTGGACGGCAAACCGGCGCGGCGCATCGTACTGGGAGATTGGTTCGAGCAGGGCTCCGTCTTGATCTGCTCGCCGGCAGGACAACGGCTGGAGACCCGCACGCTCCCCTGAGCAGGGGTATCATAGGGGGCTTAGGTTCTCATATGACGATTTATGACCAACCCTGTCCCTGGACGGGATGCAATCCAATCCGCTGCGTATACTCTAAATCTCTTCACACAGCGAGGATGATGTTATGGGATTTATTACTTGGGTTGTATTGGGATTGATCGTCGGCATCTTGGCCAAATGGATCATGCCGGGCAAGGATGGTGGTGGTTTCTTCATGACGGTGATCCTGGGTGTGATCGGCGCCATGGTGGGTGGCTATGTCAGCACCCTGCTAGGCATGGGCACCATCACCGGCTTCAATCTGCCGAGTATTCTTATCGCTACCGTCGGCGCCTTGATCGTACTGTTTATCTACAACAAGGTGCGCACTTAAACGACCGACTGCCTCCCTGCTAGTACAAACTGTGTGTCCCCCGGTGGGCCAGGATCCGAAACCTTGGGTTTCGGATTTTTTATGGGCGCGCTTCCAGCCTGATGACACTGTCAGTGCCGCATCAGGCGAACGCATCCATCAGCAGATAAGTGCCGGGCTGCCGTTGATGCAGATCGATCAATGGCACCAGCCGCTGGAAATGCTCGGTGGCGCAGTGCGCATCCAGGGCCGCCCTGTCGGGCCACTCCTCCACAAACACGAAGTGCCCGGGATCTTTCTGATCGATGCACAGTTCATAAGAGAGGCACAGCGGCTCTGCCCTGGTCTTCTCCACCAGCTCCCGATACAGGGGCATGACCTCCTCGATGCGATCCCGCTTGATGAAATCCTGCGCGATGACTTTCAGCATGAATGACCTCTTGTTCAGCCTGACGACAATCCAGGAGGCCGACTCTAGCCCAGCCCGCCGCACGAAGCGAGCGCTGGTGTGCTGGCAGCCGGGCCGATTCATCATGATCAGACAGGCGATCAATGGCGCGCCCCCCAAAGGCGCACGACCTGACCCGGTTGGGCTCGCAATGTGAAGTGAAACGAAGAGAATTGGGGGGAAAGAGGTGGCAGAGCCGGTGCTCTGCCGTCATGGTCACACTGGTAAGGTACTACCCGTTACCACGACGCCAGTCACGGGGTCACGGTCAAGTCTGCGGTTGCACTGAAGTTCTGCCCATTGAGTATCCCGGTCGCGGTGATAGTGGTGGTACCCGCCCCGGCGGCGGTCGCCGCTCCTTTACTGCTGGCAGAGTTGCTGACGGTGGCGACCGCCACATCACTGCTGCTCCAGTTCAGGGCCGGGTTGTTGGTCAGGTCGAGAATGCTGCCATCAGAGAGTGTCGCGTTGGCGACAAAAACGGTGATGACGATAGGTTGCGACGCCGAGGGCGGCATGCTGGAGGCGGTCGTTGGGGTGAGGGCCAGATCGGTGACAACGGCATCCGTCACCTCCAACCGGGCGCTTGCCTCAAATACCTTGCCGTTCTCGGTCCCAGTGGCGTTGACGCTGGCTATCCCGGCCCCGACAGCGGTCGCACGACCAGTGGCATCGACGGTGACGATGCTGGCATCACTGCTGCTCCACTGAAGGATCACGTCATGGGTGGCATCTGTTATGGAGCCATCATCCAGAGTGACCTTTGCAATAAACTGCTGTTGCAATCCTGCCGGGATACGGCTCTCTGAGGGGGTGACTTGCAGATTGGTGATCTGCCTTGCGCCCGGGCCATTACCTCCCCCGCTCCCACTGGGCACGGGCACCATGGTTTCGGTGTCACAACTGCCTAGCAGCAGCGCCATTGTGCTGAGGAGCACATATCTCATATTGAGCACACTCATGATGGATTCCTTGAAGTTGGTGTTCGTTCAATTTTTCCCTGTCTGATCTGACGTCGTTGATGTTCAAGCGGGCGGTTCCTTTTGTGATAAAGCGTCAAGCGTACGTCAGCTTCTGCCGCTCTGCGCGCAAGAGACGGCGCCAAAAACGAGGCCATCCAAGGGCCATAGCCCCGCTCGGCTACTACCTTCCGATAGTCGCCTTGCCAGCCTGATCCCCCCTTTCTCGTGCGCGATCCTGACCCCGCCACCGGGGTTGCACGCTATGAGATTGATTCGATGGGATCTGGGTTGCTTGAGGCGGCGGCGAATGGTGTGGGAAAGGGCAGGCATGTATCGCAGCGATTGAGACCCCCTTTGCCATGCCAGATCTGCAACAAAAAATTGAGTATTTTTTGTTCTATCAAGCCGCATCTTCCGCCCATATTGGACTGGGTAGCCTCAGATGGATTGCCTGCGGGAAAATGGTACCTCGCCCTTGGTGGCGAGCTGCTTGCGGAGCCGAGGTGCATTGGGATCAGTCTTGCTCGGTCGCCCCTCCGGCTCGGTATCGGCAACCCGAACTCATTGGCAGTGTTTGGCCGAAGCGCCTCATACATGAGGGGGGTGTAGCTGGGCTAAACTCAGCGTTACCTTGTTCAGTTCGACCGATTTGTCCGGCCCGGCCGCTGGACAAGCAAGCAGTAGAGGACATGGTCATGAAAAGCTGGAAAATTTGCCTGATAGGAATACAACTCTTGCTGGCCGGTTGCGCCTCCAATGGGGGGACCACGCCTCCCCCGACCGGAGATGACGGAAGCAATGCTGGCGGTAAAAGCAGTGGCGGGGGCATGGGTGGTGGTGGCGGTAGTTACTTTACCAATCCGTCTGAAGCCCCCTAGTGCATCTTCGCGGTGCCCTCGACCTGAGTAAGACGAGCGCCGGCAGTGAGCCGGCGCTCACTGCCCAACCAGTCGCCGCCCCGCATATTCCGGGCGGCATCGAGGCCGGAAAGCTTGGCAAGTAGCCTTGTCACTCCCATCCCATCCCACTCCACTCCACTCCACTCACCCTATGGTGTCCCATTGTTCCCATAGAGGCGAAAACCGGGTCGACGGCTCAACCGCTGGTAGTAATCACTCACTGCCGGCAATGGCGGACGATCAAATGGCGTTTCGAACCAGCGATTGACCGACAGACCGATGGGAATGTCTGCCAGCGAGAAGCCGCTCCCCGCCACATAGGCGCCGGTAGATGCGAGCCGTTGCTCCAGGATCTGCATATGTCTGGACCACTGCACACAGCCCGCGCCGAATGCCTCAGGGTCCTGATGGTAGGGTGAACGCCTGACCAACGCCATGAAGGCGTAGCGCCAGGAACTGTTCAAGTCCGAGGCTTGCCAATCGATCCACTGATCGACCATGGCCCTCGCTCGAGCTTCGGTTGGATAAAGCGCAGCGTCGCCATAGCGCGCCGCCAGATAACGGATGATGGTGTTCGACTCCCACAGCGTGAAGTCGCCATCCTGGATCACGGGCACCATGGCGTTCGGGTTCAACGCCAGAAATTCGGCGCTCTGGGTGGATTGGAAACCGCTCCCCCACTCCTCCCGTTCGAACGGGAGACCTATCTCGGCGCAGGCCCACAACACCTTGCGCACATTGATTGACGACGCCTTGCCCAATATCCGTAACATGTCTTCGTCCTTGCATGGGAAAGAGCTGAGCTTCCATGAAGGGCAATGCGCCGGTCAAGGGAGATCTTGAAGGCCATTCCTGGCTGATGTCACAGCTGTCGCCATTGGCCAAAAACAAAAAAGGCCACTATCGCTAGTGGCCTTCATAAGTCTTTGATTTTAATGGTGCCCGAGGCCGGAATCGAACCGGCACGCCTCGAAAAGCGAGGGATTTTAAATCCCTTGTGTCTACCGATTTCACCACTCGGGCACCGCAATCGGTATCAAGTCCGCAGGGCGGGCTTGTCAATATGGAGGCACGTTCCGGAGTCGAACCGGACTAAACGGATTTGCAATCCGCTGCATAACCGCTTTGCTAACGCGCCATGCAAAAGAGAGTTGGCTCTCGATTGTCTGAATTTGGAGCGGGAAACGAGACTCGAACTCGCGACCCCGACCTTGGCAAGGTCGTGCTCTACCAACTGAGCTATTCCCGCATCGGTCTGGCTGATTGCCTGACTACGAGGACGCATTCTAGCGATGTTCCTCGCTCAGTCAACCAAAAACATTTAATACGCTGATCGTTCGGGTGTTTTTTACCCTTATCCTGCACTTTTGCCGCTCATGACTGCTTCCCTGCCCCAACGACAGGGAAACAGCGGTTTGCACTCATGCAAACTAGAAGCGAGAGTGATAGGTCAGATCGCCCCAGGCGGCCTTCATGTACTGGAACATGGACCAGAAGGTGAGCACGGTCGCCACGTAGAGCAGCACGTAGGCGAGCCACACCATCCAGATATCGTATTGCCAGATGAGGCCGGTGAGCGACACCATCTGGATCATGGTCTTCCACTTGCCGATCCAGCTGACCGCCACCGAGGAGCGCTTGCCAAGCTCGGCCATCCATTCGCGCAGGGCGGAGATGATGATCTCACGGCCAATCATGGTCATAGCAGGGATGGTGACCCAGACGGTGTTGTAGTGCTCGACGATGACCACCAGGGCTGCGGCCACCATGATCTTGTCGGCGACCGGATCGAGGAAGGCACCGAAGGCGGTGGACTGATTCAGCTTGCGGGCGAGATAGCCATCAAACCAGTCGGTCGCTGCCGCCAGGATGAAGACGATGGCAGCCGCCACATAGGACCACTGATAGGGAAGATAGAACAGGATGACGAAGACGGGGATGAGCAAAATCCGAAAAAACGTCAGCAGGTTAGGAATATTTGTCATTATTTTCAGCCACTTCTTGTATGCCGCTACATGGTAGCCCCAAGCCGATCACCGATGCAACCGGACAGGTGCCCGCCTTGGTCTATGGATCCATCAACAACCTCAGGATGCCGGTCATTATGGCATTGGCGGGCCCCCTGCGTCACGGCCCTTGTACGCCGGTGGGGTCAGTTTCCCCTCAATTGACACCGCTATCGCGCGTGCAGGGCATCGTGGATGGCGTGGGCCACGCCAGCTCCTGGCTGATGCCGGATATCACTTTTCCTGAACAGCGGGCCCTTATCCGGGCTCAGAGTGAGTGCAGGGCGTCGTGAATGGACTGGGCCAGCTCCTGGCTGATGCCGGGCACCTTGGCAAGCTCGTCCACCCCGGCCTTCTTCACCTCCTGCAGGCCGCCCAGATATTTGAGCAGGGCCTGACGACGCTTGGGGCCCACCCCGGGGATATCTTCCAGGGTACTGGTGGTACGGGCCTTGGCGCGACGGGCCCGGTGGCCTGTGATGGCAAAACGGTGAGATTCGTCACGAATGTGCTGAATAAGGTGTAAAGCGGGCATATCTGCCGGCAAGTGCAGCTCTTCGTGGCTGTCCCCCAGGATCAGGGTCTCCAGCCCCGCCTTGCGGGTCACCCCCTTGGCGATGCCCACCAGCAGCGGGTATTTGCCGCCAAGAAACTCCAGCTGACGGGCCAGGATCTCCTCGGCGCGGCGCAGCTGACCGAGGCCGCCGTCGATAAACAGCACGTCCGGCACCTTGTCCGGCTCCTGCAGCTTGCCGAAGCGGCGCTCCAGCGCCTGCTCCATGGCGGCGTAGTCATCGCCGCCGGTGATGCCGTCGATGTTGAAGCGGCGGTATTCCGACGAGAGCGGCCCCTCCCGGTTGAACACCACGCAGGAGGCGACGGTGCGCTCCCCCATGGTGTGGGAGATGTCGAAACACTCCATGCGGGCGATGGGGGCTTCGAGCTCCAGCAGCTCTTCCAGCTGAGTGAAACGGGCTGTGGTGGTGCTCTTGTGCGCGAGGCGAGAGCGCAGCGCCGTCTCGGCATTGATGGTCGCGAGCTTGATAAAACGCGCTCGTTCACTGCGGGTGCGGCTCTGTACCCGCACCTTGTAACCGGCGGTCTGGCTCAGGGTCTGGGCGATGACCTCTTCATCCTCCAGCGCCACGTCCAGCAGCACCTCGCTCGGGATCTGCCGTCCCCCCTGCCCCGACAGATAGAACTGCAGCAGGAAGGATTGCACCACCTCATCGAGGGGCGTATCCGCCGGCACCTTGGGGAAGTAGCTGCGCGAACCCAGCACCTTGCCCTGACGGATAAACAGCACGTGGATGCACGCCGTCCCCTGATCGAAGGCCACCCCCACCACGTCCAGCTCGTCCAGCACGTTGCCGCTCACCGACTGCTGCTCTGTGACCCGGCGCAGGGCCTGGATCTGATCCCGGTAGAGGGCCGCCTCCTCGAAGCGCAGATCGCCGCTGGCGGACTCCATCTTGCCGACCAGCTCACTGATCACCTGCTGGTTCTTGCCCGCCAGGAACAGCTTGGCCAGCTCCACCTGCTGGGCATACTCCGCCTCGCTCACCAGCCCGGCCACGCAGGGGCCGGCGCAGCGCTTGAGCTGATAGAGCAGGCAGGGGCGGCTGCGGTTAGCATAAACGGCGTCCTCGCACTGGCGCACCGGGAAGATCTTCTGCATCAGGTGCAGACTCTCGCGCACCGCACCACCGGAGGGGTAAGGACCGAAATAATCGCCTTTGATTTTTCGGGCACCACGGTGGACGCCGATGCGGGGATGGCGATGGTCTGTGATGATGATCCAGGGATAGGACTTGTCGTCTCGCAGCAGCACGTTGTAGCGCGGCTGGTACTGCTTGATGAGGTTGTGCTCGAGGATCAGCGCCTCGGTCTCGGTGTGGGTCACCGTCACCTGGATGTCGGCTATCTGGCGCACCAGGGTGCGGGTCTTGATGCTGTCCACGTTGGTGCGAAAGTAGGAGGCGAGCCGCTTCTTCAGATCCTTGGCCTTGCCCACATAGATGACGGTGCCGCCGGTGTCGTACATGCGGTAGACGCCGCTCTGGTTCGTCACGGCACTGAGGAAGGCTTTGCTGTCGAAGAGAGGTTCAGACGTCGTCATGATGATCTCCGCGATAGATATCGATATGGTTCATGACCGCACTCAGAAACGCCTTGCTGTCGAAGAGAAGTTCAGACGCCGTCATGATGATCTCCGCAACAGACATAGCTATGGTGGATCAGGGCACTCGGCAAGGCCTGGCTATCGAAAAGGGGCTCGGGAAGGGACATCGGCGACTCGGCTCAGGGCAAACGAAAATTCACGGGAGAGATCATACTGCGCCCCCTTGTTTGAAAGCAAAGGGCCTCTGAAAGCAAAACCTCCTGGCCACGGGAGCACAAAGCAAAAAGGCGGCTCGGGCCGCCTCTATTTATCCATAAGAGTCCATCACACCCGCTTACAGGGTGTCGGCATCCAGCATGCCATAGCGAATGGCCAGATGGGTCAGCTCCACATCGCCATTGATGTTGAGCTTGCTGAACAGCCGATAGCGGTAGCTGTTGACCGTCTTCGGGCTCAGGTTGAGCTGCTCGGAGATGTCGGTCACCTTCTGCCCCTTGGTGATCATCATCATGATCTGCAGCTCGCGCTCGGAGAGGGACTTGAAGGGGTTCTCGTCCGCCGAGGCAAACTGGCTGAGGGCCATCTGCTGGGCGATCTCCGGGGAGATGTAACGCTGGCCGGAGTGCACCAGCCGGATGGCGTGGATCATCTCGTCCGGGGCCGCGCCCTTGGTCAGATAACCGGCGGCGCCCGCCTGCATCACCTTGGTGGGGAACGGGTTTTCTGAATGAATGGTCAGCACTATGATGCGCACATCGGGCCGGATCCGCAGGATCTTGCGGGTCGCCTCCAGGCCGCCGATGCCCGGCATGTTCATGTCCATCAGGATCACGTCGGGGTGGTGTTGCCGGCAGAAGGTCACGGCTGTCTCGCCGCTCTGTGCCTCGCCCACCACCTTGATCCCGCGGACATCCTCCAAAATGCGTCTTATCCCTGTACGCACCAACTCATGATCATCGACCAGGAATACATTAATCACCCATACACCCCGTTTTTTATCTCGTTATATGCCAGTTAGGGTTAACACGGCGTCTTGCATCATAACCAAACTCGATGATTTGGCAAACCATGCCCTGTGAAAGTTTGAAACTGCTCATGAATACTGTTTATTATCAAATGATTATACACAGATTCAACTTTGAAGCGGTTCGTCGCCGCAGACCACCACCACAATGAAAAAAGCCCCGAATTTCCATCCAGGGCTTTTTAAGGCAGGGTAAACGGCGATTACTTGGCCGTGCCCGCCTTGGCCGCCTCCCTGGCCCGCAGATCATGCTGGAATTGATACTCCGGCTGGGTCTCGTTGAGGCGGCTGCGCAGCTCGCCGTTGTGGCCAATGGTCACGTGGCAAGAGACGCATTGGAGTTTTTCCCCTTTTTGTTGCATCTCCTGGTAATGGGCGTGCATCTGCAGTGACTTGGGGTTGGTGGCCACCGTTTTTTCCAGCAATCCCTGGTGACAGGAGAGGCAGCCCGAATCGTAGACAAACTCCTCGCGCCTATCCCGCTTACCGAGCCAGTCGATCTTGCTGGTATCGGTCAGGGTCACCTTGTAGACGTCGTTGAGACCACTGGTCGCTTTCTTCAGCAGATAGTTGAAGGTGTTGTCATGGGGCAGGTGACAATCGGCACATTCCGCCTTGAAGCCCACCCTGTTGCTACCCCCGTGAATATCATGCCGATAGGCCTCCACCATGGGTTTCATCTCGTGGCAGGAACCACAGAAGCGCTCGTCACCGGTCGCCTTGACCACCTCGGCCCCGATCAGGCTGATCCCCAGGGAGACCAGACCCAGGACGCACGCCAACAGTAGACCGAATTTCATTCGATTCATCAACAAGGCTCCTAGGGGGTGGGACCAAACCAGTCACGGGTATTGTCGTGGCAGGTCTGGCAGAGATTTTGGGACGGCTTGTGCTCGGCATGGCACTCGTAGCAATCGAGATCCAGCTTGTCGTGCAGCGAGTTGTGCGGATTGGTGTGGTTCGCATCCATGAAACGGGTGCGATTCGCCACCTTCTGCGCGCTGCCGTGACACGCCAGACAGTCCTCGGTCTTGAGCCGCTGGTACTGCTTGGGATCCTTCCCCTGGTGGCAGTTCTCACAGGTGAAGCCGAGCTTGCCATGATGCGGCTTGAGGCTATGGCTGGCCGCCGGGGAGACGGGCGTCATCGCCGTGACAGGAGCCCCCGCCTCGGCCAGGGCGCCACCGCCAAACCAGAGGCCCGCCAGCGCCATCAGGGTCAGGAATAATGGTCTCATTCCTCTGCTCCTTAAGCCCAAGGCTCTGTTTTAGCGGCATTTTCGCCAGCGATCATGCCATAGACACCGCTATCCAGGCTGCTGCAGGCGGTCAATCGGATATAACCGAAGGTACCGGCGGCGGCTTCACCGCAGACGAAGACGCCGGGAATGGGCTGTTGACTGACCACATCCAGCGCTTCGGCCCTGGGGGTGATGAGGGCGCCACCCTGGCTGTAGTTGTAACGGGGATTGAGATACATGGCGTAATAGGGCGCCTTGCCGATGGCGATGGCGCTGCCCACCACGGCTCTTGGCTTGCCAAAGGCATCCTGATCCTTGGCCATGTTGGCGTTGTATTCGGCGATGGTCGCCTCCAGCTTGTCCAGATCCATCTCGAAGCGGGCCGCCAGTTCGGTCAGGGTATCGAACTTCCAGATGGTGCCCTCGGTGCCATTTTTCGCCTCCAGCGAGAGTTGGAACCGCTGCTTGTCGTGATAACTGTCCACCCCGGTCTGGTCATAGATGAGGATCGCCTGCTGACCGGGCTTGAGCTTGCGCCGCTCGGCCAGGATCGCCAGCCCCAGACCCTGACGGTCGTTGTTGTTGTGCTCGTTGATGAAACGCTTGCAGGTCTGCGGGTTCACCAGAATGCCCCAGTTGATATCCTCGGTGGGGATGGCGAAGGCGAAGCGGAAGAGCGTCATGTGCACCGGTTTGAAGCCCGCCTGCATCATGCACTTGAGGGCGCCGCCGGTGGCGCCTGGACTGGCGGTAGAGACACAATCGTGCAGCACGCCTATCTCATCGCCGCGGAACTTGCGATCCTGATTGAAGCCACCAGAGGCCATCACCAGCGCCCGCTTCACCTTGTAGAGCTTGGTGACGCCCGTACCGTTGAAGGCGGGATCGTCGTTGCGGCCGAAGTCGGGGGTATTCAGATCGAAGAAATACTCCTCGCGCACCCGCACCCCTACCACGCGGCCGGTCGCATCCCGATAGATCTCTTCCAGCTTGACCCGCTTGCGGATCTCGATGTTGGGCAGGTGCTTGGCCATGTAGCCATGCAGGTTCTTGATGACACCGGTCCCCCCCTCTTTTGGCCATACGACCCGGGCGCGGGAGTGACCGCCGAGGTTTTTAACCCCAGTGCCGTTGCCCATGCTCTTGTCATATTCGACGCCGTGCTCGGCCATGAAATCGAAGAGCTGCAAGCTGTTTTGCGCGACGACCTTGCTGATCTCGGGATGATTAAAGCCCTTGGACTCCTTCTCCATGTCCCCATAGAGCAGCTCCCAGCTGTCATCCGTCACCCCCATCTCTTTTTGCCACCGGGAACCGACCACCGCCATGTTGAGGCCGGAGATCAGGGAGGAGCCGCCGAGACGGGACATCTTGTCGGCGATGACGATCTTCATGCCGGCCCGGGTCTCTGCTGCCTTGATGGCCGCAACGGAGCCCGCGATGCCACTGCCGACGACCAGAATGTCCATCTCCTCGTCCCAGGGCAGTTGAGTCGGGTCGATGCAGCTCTGGGTCTGACTGGCGGCCGCAGCCGCGGGCAGGGCGGCGGCGATGGACGCAAAGGCGGCTGTCTGCAGGCCCTTGGTCAAAAAATCGCGCCGGGAACGATTGGAATTCTCTTGCATGATGCACTCTCTGCTACTGAAGAAGAGCGCCATGGTCCATAATGCGCGGTCGCCGCTCCATAGTGGCTGACCGCAGATCGGCGCCAAACTTGATCTGCATCAAGGACGCGGTGACGCCTATTGGGTCTCCTTCCCCATGTCCCCCTCCAGGAGCCACGAATTCATGGGCCGCTTCATCCTCTGTGCCTCCCTGCTCTGGTTGAGCTGGCTCGGGCCGACCCCCGCCAAGGAGTGGCAGACCAACCTCAGGCCGGTGATCCGCATCGGTGTCATCGCCTTCGATCAGCCCGGCTCCGAGAAGGCCCGCTGGCAACCGACGGTGGATTACCTCAATCGACGCCTGCCGCAGTATCAGTTTCTGCTGGTGAGCGGGGACGTGCGCAGCCTCAACCAGCTCGTCGCCTCCGCCACCCTGGACTTCGTCATCAGCAATGGCCTCAAGTTTCTCGACTATCAGCGTCAGCATGATGCGGTACGCCTCCTGAGCCTGAGCCCCCTGCGGGGCTCGGCCGAGCAAGCGGTCGGCTCGACCCTCATCGGCCGCGCCGACGCGCCTCCCGTCGGCGACTGGCAGACGCTGCGACACAAGCGCATCGTCGCCACCAGCCCGGAGGCCTTCGGCGGCTTTCAGATCATGCAGGGGCTCTGGCTCAGGGCCGGGCTTCACCCCGAGGAGGCCTTCCCCAACCTGGTCTTCGCCGGCTTGCCACAGGAGGATCTGCTGCGCCACCTGGCGGAGGGGCGCGCCGAGGTGGCGATACTGCCGACCTGCATCCTGGAGCAGGCCATCGCCCAGGGCCGTTATGACGCCGATCAATTCGTCGTCATCATGCCGCAACCCCAATCCGTGCTCCCCTGCCAGAGTTCGACCCCGCTCTATCCCACCCTGAGCCTGGCCAAGATGGCCCACGTCAACGAGGGCTTCGCCCGGGATCTGGCCAAGGTGCTGCTGGAGATCCCCACCGACTCGGCCGCCGCCCGGGCCGGCCACTATCGGCACTGGACGGTGCCGGTCAAGGATGCGGCCGTCATTGCCCTGCAACAGCAGCTGGACGCCGCCAACGCGCAACCATTGGCGGTGCAGGTCTGGTATCAGTATCGCGGCTGGCTGCTGATCGCCCTGGGGGGGCTGCTGCTGCTGGGGGGCTATCACCTGAGGGTCAAGTACCTCATCCAGCTGCGCACCCGCCAGCTCAAGGAGAGCAACGCGCGGCTGACCCGGGCGCTGACCGACAATCGCCTCGCGGCCGAGCGCCTGAACCAGCAGCAGAGCCAGCTCTTCTCGGCACAGCGGGTGCTGCTGTCCGGCGAACTGGCGGCCGGGATGGCCCACGAGCTGAACCAGCCGTTGATGGCCCTCAACAACTATCTGGCGGGCTGTCGGCTGCGTCTGGCGGCAGTACCGCCGGCGCTGGCCGATGTCGAGCAAGGGCTAGACCTGGCCCTCGCCCAGGTGAGCCAGGCCAAGGGGATCATCGCCCGGCTGCGCGACTTCATGCGCAAGGGTGAGGTGCAGGATCGCCTGATCTCCCTCGACGAGTTGCTGCGCGGTACCCTGCCACTGTTCCACGACCAGTTCGTGCGCCAGCGCATCAGCCTGCACCTGCCACAGGGGGAACCCGTCCATCTGCGGATAGACCCTACCCTGATGCAGCAGGTGCTGGTCAATCTGCTCTGCAACGCCAGCGAGGCGGTGGCGCTCAACCCCGACACGCGGCCGCCATGCATCGCCATCCGCCAGCGGATAGAGGCCAATCGGGTGACCATCAGCATTCATGACAACGGCACAGGCATGACAGAGGCGCAGCGGGCCCATCTCTTCGTGCCGTTTCACACCAGCAAGAAAGAGGGGCTGGGCCTCGGCCTTGTCATCTGCAAGCGGATCATCGAATCCTATGGGGGCACCATTTGGGCGGAAGCGGTGCCGCAGGGGGCGGTGATCGCCTTCTCGCTACCGCTCCAGCCACTGGAAGAAGGAGAGCAGGAATGAAGGATAACGTCTATCTGGTCGACGATGATCCCGCCGTGCGGGCGTCGTTGGGCTGGCTGCTGGAGGCGGTGCAGATCAGGCTGCAGAGCTACGACGGGGCCCGCAGCTTCCTGGCCGAGGCCGATCTGAGCCAGCCTGGCTGCCTGATCCTCGATCTCTGCATGCCTGGGATGAGCGGTGGCGAGCTGCAGGAGGCGCTGAACCGGCTCCCGAATACCCTTGCCATCGTCTTCCTCACCGGTGAGGCGGATGTCGCCACGACGGTCAGCCTCTTCAAGCAGGGCGCCTTCGACTTGCTGGAGAAGCCGGTGGATTCGGCGGTGCTGCTGGCGGCGATCGGCCGCGCCTGCGCCCACAGCCGCGCGGCACATGAGCGTCAGCTCGCCCGCCAGGTGCTGCAGACGCGGCTCGATCTGCTGTCGCCACGGGAGCGGGAGATCATGGAACTGGTACAGGAGGGCATGCAGAACAAGCAGATAGCGGATCGGCTCTGCATCGCCCTGCGCACCGCAGAGATCCACCGCCACAACATGATGAAGAAGATGGGTTGTACGACCCCGCTGCAGTTGGTACAGCTGCTGACGGAGGCTCAGTCTCGTTATCCGGCTCGAGCGATGGATTTGGACAACCCGGCCCCTGTCTGAGCGGCAATAGAAAAACGGCGCCTCTTGGCGCCGTTTTTCTCGGATGGACACTCCGACCTCAAAGGGCCAGCAACGCACGCACCTTGTCCAGATCGCGCTGGGTATCCACCCCGACCGGGGGAGCTTCCAGCGCCTGGGCCACGTGGATCTTCTCCCCGTACCAGAGCACCCGCAGCTGCTCCAGGGCCTCGATCTGCTCGAGCTGGCTCGGCGCCCAGTCCACATAGCGCTGGATGAAACCAGCGCGATAGGCGTAGATGCCGATGTGGCGCTGGTAATGTGCCCCGATCTGCTCCTGGCTCTGGGCGAAGCGATCCCTGTCCCAGGGAATGCTGGCGCGGCTGAAGTAGAGGGCGTAGCCATCCTTGTCCGTCACCACCTTGACCGCGTTGGGGTTGAACGCCTCTTCGGCATCCACGATGGGCACGGACAGGGTGGCCATGGGCGCACTCGCGCCGGCCAGATTGTCGGCCACCTGGCGGATGATGGCGGGCGGAATGAGCGGCTCATCCCCCTGCACGTTGACAACGATGGTCTCGGCGGTGAAGCCGTAGTGACGGCACACCTCGGCGAGGCGCTCGGTGCCGGACTGATGATCGGCCGAGGTCATGCACAGCTCGACGCCGGCCTGCGCTGCAAACGGCGCCAGCGCGCTGCGCACCCGCTCGTCATCGATCGCGACTATCACCCGCTCGGCACCGGACTGCAGGGCCTTTTCCACCACGTGCTGCACCATGGGCTTGCCATGGATGTCCGCCAGCGGCTTGCCCGGCAACCGGGTAGAGGCGTAGCGGGCCGGAATGACGACGACGAAACTCATGGCTTCAGCTCTTCCAGGGGCAGATGGCGAGCCCGGTTCTCCAGCAGGACGGGGATCCCCTCCTCCAGCGGATAGGCCAGTCTGTCGAAGCGGCAGATGAGCTCCTGTGGCGCCTTGTCAGATTGCGGTTGATAGTGCAGCTTCCCCTTGCAAACCGGGCAGGCGATGATGTCGAGCAGTTTAATATCCAGTGCCAAAACGAGACTCCTTCAGCGACGCCCGACGACGATGATGTCGAGCAATGTAATAGGCATGTCCGGAGCCATAACGAGACTCCTTCGGCTGCGCCCGACGGCAACGATGTCGAGCAATGTAATATCCATGTCCGGAACCCAAAACGAGGTGCCTTTCGCGGCACCGGCCTGGCATTCGCGCCGGACAACTCGGTATTTTTATCTTAACAGGCCAATATGGCAGTCATTACACAAGGTAAATATCACACCATAAGCATAAACGACTTATCTATTTATCATCCCCAGCACGAGACACTGCCAGAGAGGCCAGCAGAGTGTCGAGCAAGGAGGTCGGCAGCTCGGCGCTGACCGGCAGATACCACCAGCTATCCGGCGCAAAGGCCCGGCACTTGACCGCATCCTTCTCCGTCATCAGCAAGGGGCGTTCACCGAAGCGGGCCAGCAGCTCGGTGCTGTCGAACGCCTGATGATCCGCGTAGCCGACGCTCTGTTGCAACTCATAGCCGAGGCTGGTCAGGGTGGCGAAGAAACGGGGGGGATGGCCTATGCCGGCCAGGGCATCCACGGCGCGGGGCAAAGGCTCGCCGACCAGCGCATCATCCCGCACCCGGCGCGGCGCATCCGCCACCAACTGCATGGGGTACTCTCCTCTGGCGGGGGTGCCGCCATTGCAGAGGATGGCATCGACCCGTTTCAAGCGGGTCATGGGCTCACGCAGGGGCCCCATGGGTAGCAGGCAGCCGTTGCCGAAGCGGCGCATGCCGTCCACCACCACCAGCTCTAGGTCCCGGGCCAGGGCATAGTGCTGCAGGCCATCGTCGGTGATGATGATGTCCACCTCACCGCTTTGCTCCAGCAGCCGCACCGCATCGCTGCGCTTGGGGGCCACCACCACCGGGCAGCCACAACGCCTGGCGATGAGCACGGGTTCATCCCCCGCCTGCGCCGTGGTACTGGCGGCGTCGAGCCGGTACGGATAGTGCGGCGCCTTGCCGCCGTAGCCGCGGCTGACCACGCCGGGGCGCAGGCCACGGGCCTGCAGCTGCTCCACCAGCCAAACCACCACAGGAGTCTTGCCGTTGCCCCCCACCGAGAGATTGCCCACCACGATCACCGGCAGGCTGGCCCGATAGCTTTTGAGCCAGCCACGGCGATAGGCGACGCGACGCGCGCCGCTGATGAGGGCAAACAACAGGGCGAAGGGGGCCAGCCACCAGCGCCAGCCGCTTCGCCCGTACCAGAGCCGTTCCAGCATCAGCCTTGCTGACTCACAGCGGGTTGGCTCGCACCAAACTGGATGGCGCGCAGCTGGGCATAGGTGCCCTGCTGGGCCATCAGGGCGGCATGGTTGCCACGCTCGACGATGTGCCCCTCGTCGATCACCAGGATCTCATCCGCCTTCTCGATGGTGGAGAGGCGGTGGGCGATGACCAGGGAGGTGCGCGCCTTGCACAGCTCATCGATGGCCGCCTGGATGTGACGCTCTGATTCGGTATCCAGCGCCGAGGTCGCCTCGTCGAGCAGCAGAACTGGGGCATCGCGCAACAGGGCACGGGCGATGGCGATGCGCTGACGCTGACCGCCGGAGAGGGAGGCCCCGTTCTCACCGACCACGGTGTCATAGCCTTGGGGCATCTTGCTGACGAACTCATCCGCATGGGCGATGCGGGCCGCCTGCTGGATCTCTTCCCGGCTGTAGCGATCCTCCGCCGCATAGGCGATGTTGTTGGCCACGGAGTCGTTGAACAGGTGCACATGCTGGGAGACCAGGGCGTACTGCTTGCGCAGCTCGCTCAAGCGATATTCGCGGATGTTGACGCCGTCCAGCAGGATCTCGCCCTGCTCGATGTCGTAGAAGCGGGTCAGCAGGCTGGCGATGGTGCTCTTGCCGGAGCCGGAGCGACCCACCAGGGCCACGGACTTGCCCGCCTCCACCTTGAAGCTGATGTTGTGCAGCGCCGGGGTGTCTTTGGTCGGGTAGGTGAAGGTGACGTTGCGGAACTCGATCTCGCCACGGGCCCGCTCCAGGGTGCGGGTACCGGTGTCTTCTTCCGGGGTGGAGTCGAGCAGACCGAACAGGCTCTGGCAGGCGGTGATGCCGCGCTGGAACTGGTTGTTCACGTCGGTCAGGCTTTTCAGCGGCTTGAGCAGCATCATCATGGAAGTGACCATGACGGTGAAGGTACCCGCGGTCAGGGTCGCCTTGACCGAGTCTATGGTCGCCACGTAGAGGAAGACCGCCAGGGCGACCGAGGCCACCATCTGGACGATAGGGCTGCCGATGGCGTCGGCCGCCACCATCTTCATGGTCTGCTGGCGCATCCGGTTGCTGACGGTGAAGAAGCGCTTGTCCTCCACCTGCTGGCCACCGAACATCAGCACCTCTTTATGCCCCTTGAGCATCTGCTCGGTGGAGGTGGTGATATCACCCACCGCCTGCTGGATGTGGCGGCTGATCTTGCGAAAACGGCGGCTGATGAGGCCAATCAGAATGCCCACCACGGGGCCCACCACCAGGAAGATCACCGACAGCTGCCAGGAGTGCCAGAACATCAGGCCGAGCAGACCGACCACGGTCGCCCCTTCCCGCACCAGGGAGACCAGGGTCGAGCTCGCGGCGGAGGAGACCTGACCGGCGTCATAGGTCACCTTGGAAAGCAGGTTGCCGGTGTTCTGGCGATCGAAGAAACTCATGGGCATGGCCATCAGGTGGCTGAACACCTGCTGCTGCAGCCGCATCACCACGTGGTTGCCGACCCAGGCCATGCAGTAGTTGGAGAGGAAGGCGGCGCAGCCGCGCAGGGCGACGATGCCGAGCACGAAGAAGGGCATCCATTTCAGCACAGTGCTGTCGTTGCCGTTCAGGCCCTGATCGATCAGCGGCTTGATGGAATAGACGAAGGTGGTATCCACGGCCGCATAGCCCAGCATGCCGATGATGCCGCCAACCAGTCCCAGCTTGCGATCCCGGACATACCCGAGCAGGCGCTTGAAGACAGGCCAGCTCTCTTGTGAGGTTTCTTGTTGCATGAAAAGCCGTTAATAAGGGAAATGACGGGGTATTCTAGCCAAAGCCGGGGCAACCACCAAGCGCCGCCACACGGATACCATGAACCCGGCGTGCCCATCAGACTAAATTTCCGCCATTTCCAGCCACCTCTGGCAAACAGATGGGAAATGACGGCTTATTCCTCTCGCCACAGCCGGGGCTGCCACCAGGCAGCCATCAGGCAGCCATCATGCGGATACCATGAACCCGACGTGCCCATCAGACTAAATTTCCGTCATGTCCAGCCACCTCGGGCAAACAGATGGGAAATGACGGCTTATTCCTCTCGCCACAGCCGGGGCTGCCACCAGGCGCC
>NZ_JAKZFK010000032.1:0-45194 GCF_022549315.1 Aeromonas sp. MR16
TTGCCGGGCGGCTGTTGTCCAGCGCATAGGTCCAGCTCCCGTCGCCATTTTGTACGAAGGTACCGTAGGTACTCAGCGCCGTGACCGAGGGACTGTTGTTGTGCCCGGTCGCAGCCCAGCCCACGAATGCCGCCGGGGTATCAGCACCGGACACATCGTTGCTCAGCACGTTGCCGTTCAGGCTGCCCGCCACGTCTTCGGTGACGGTACCGCCATTTTCATTGTTTGCCTTGGGCACATCGTCTTCGACGTGGATCAGGAAGCTACCGGCCAAGGTGCCAGTGCCACCAGTGGCCTTCAGGATGCTGGTGAAGTCCAGGGTCAGCAGTTCGCTGTCATCGCCGTTGCCCAGCGGATGATCCAGCGATTTGACCAGGTTGAACTGATAGCTGCCATTTGCACCGACCTGGAGTGCGAACACCGTCGATCCATTGGCCGTGGCAGTCAGGGTATCGCCCACCACCGTATAGACCAATGCGACACCGCCGGAGCTGGCCGCTGTCACACCACTGGTGTTGGTATTGAGACTGATGGTCGCGGAGTTATCCGGACCGACGATCAGCGGCGCAACGCTGCCACTGACGCTGCTGGTGACGCTGTCATTGTCTGTGATGCCACTGGGCAGCTCATCCTCATCCACATAGCCTTCCACCGACCCCACGTCTTCGACATAGAGGTGCAGGGTCGCCGTAGCCGGATCACCGTCCTTGTCGATGATGGTGTATTGGAAGTCCTCCGTGAGATCGCCATTCACATTGGCCGGGGCCTGATAGCTCCACGCCCCGGTGGAGAAGTTGAAGCTCAGTTTGCCACCCGCAGGAGTGGTAACGGCTGTCAGCTGCTGATCACCATCGAGCACACCATCCCAGCTGTAGGTATTCGCACCAATCTTGATGGACTGGATATAGCCCGGGCCATCCGCGCCATAGGCATCATCATCCCCACCGCCCACGACGTTGTTGGAGCCGTTGAGTACGTTGCCTTGCACCAGACCGCCAATGACCTGATTGAGCAGGGTGTCGACCAGATCGCCGAAGTTGTTCACTCGCAGCGGGGTATTGTTCGGACCCGCATCCACGTCGATATCTTGCAGACGGGCATCGATGATGCCATTACCGATACCTATGGTGGTGACAGTGATACCGTTGTTATCGACGAAATTATTCCAACTGGTTGCCACAGGACTGGTGAGCGAAGTGCCGCCAGGACCTGTTTGTTCGTTGGGATTGCCATCGCTGATGAAGACCACCTGATTGTTCCACCCCGAGATCGGGGTATAGGAAGCAATGGTCTCCTGGATGGCATCGGTAAAGTCGGTGTCACCGTTGAATGGACGAGCACCGCCAGGCTCTTGCGGGTTCAGAGAGTTCACCAGATTCGTGAACGCGGTGATGTTGTCGGTTGGCAGATAAGCAATGGAATCGCCGGAAAACGCCACTATCTGGATCTTGACCTGACCGCCGGAAGTATTGAACAGCGCCTGCCCTGCGGTACGCACTGCATCGAGCATGGCGTTCAGCTCGTTATTATCGATACTGCCGCTGAAATCGAGCACAAACACCATATTGATGTTCTGGGACTGACCGGCAAGCACGGTCGCATAGTCATCTTGGGCCACCGGAATATCGTCCTGTACATCGACAACGAACGAACCTTTCGTGAAACCTGTGACCTTGTCACCATCACCGTCGGTAGCAACCAGGACGCCCGAGAAGTCGATAGGCACCGGCAGCAACTCATTATCGCCATTCGGTAGCCCTTCCTTGACGGGATGATCCAGCGGCCCCTTCAGGGTAAAGGTGTAATCGCCATCGGCAGCCACCGTCAGGGTGAAGATAACGGTGCTACCTGCGGTAGCGGTCAGCACATTGCCCACCACGTTGTAACTCAGCGCCACGCCCCCACTGCTCAGCCCCTGTGATACCAGCGAACTGACGTTATTGGACAGGCTGAATGCACCGGGGCCATCGGCGCCAAAATTCACCAGGGTATTCAGGGTACCCGAGGTGTCACTGGCGATGGTGGTCTGGCCTGGACCTTCGTGGTTGCCTTCGTGGGGGGCGCCACCGGCCAGGGTCAAGGCATCTTCTTGTACCTGGGCTCTGATGCCGCCGCCATGCAGATCCTGCAGTTGCGGACCATCATCTTCGAAGCGGAACACGCCACTGGTCCCCAGATCGAAGCTGGCCTTGGCACTGTCACCATCGGCATCGGTGACGGTCTGCACCAGGGTCAGCACATCGCTGTTCAGGGTCAGACTGACACTGTCATCCGGATTGCTGGTATTGCCGTGCCAGACATTGTCCAACAACGCCAGGGTCACCGAGCCCGTTGCGGGATCGATGGTCAGGGTGAAGTAGTTCACCCCGTTGGCACTGCCGGTGATGACATTGCCCACCTGGTTGAGCAGGATCTGGGCACCCTGGCCATTGACCGCCAACGGATTGACCGCATAGAGGCCACTGGCCACATTGCCGCCACTGAGCGCCAAGTTGTAACCAACACTGCCCGCCCCATCTGCACCAAATACCGGGTTAAACTGAGCCTGCACAGAGGCCCCCGTCAGGGTTGCACTGGCGATACCATCACTGTATGCCCCGCCCAAGGCTGGCAGACTCTCGTCCACAACGGCCATCAGGCGCGGTGCCTCGCCCGCCAGACCAGTCTTCGGACCGTCATCTTCGAAGCGGAACACGCCACCGGCGCCCAGATCGACGCTGGCCTTGGCACTGTCGCCATCGGCATCGGTAACGGTCTGCACCAGGGTCAGCACACCGTTGTTCAACGTCAAGCTGACGCTGTCATCCGGGTTACTGGTATTGCCGTGCCAGACATTGTCCAACAGTGCCAGGGTCACCGAGCCCGTTGCGGGATCGATGGTCAGGGTGAAATAACTCACCCCATTGGCGCTGCCGGTGATGACATTGCCCACCTGATTGAGCAGGATCTGGGTACCCTGACCATTGGCCACCAGCGGATCCACTGCATAGAGGCCGCTCGCCACATTGCTGCCACTGAGCGCAAGGCTGTAGCCAACGCTGCCTGCACCATCCGCACCGAAGGCATGGCTGAACTGGGCTTGCACCGTGGCGGCTGCCAGGGTCGCACTGGCGATGCCATCGTTATATGCACCGCCCAGCGCCGGCAGGCTCTCATCCACCTTCACAGATCCCAGGCTTGGGGCCTGGGCCGCCAGCCCTGCCGTCGGGCCATCATCTTCGAAGCGGAATGTCCCATTGACGCCCAGATCCAGACTGGCCTTGGCGCTGTCGCCATCGGCATCGGTGACGGTCTGTACCAGAGTCAGCACGCCGCTGTTCAGGGTCAGGCTGACACTGTCATCCGGGTTGCTGGTATTGCCGTGCCAGACATTGTCCAGCAGCGCCAGGGTCACTGCACCCGTCGCGGGATCTATGGTCAGGGTGAAGTAACTCACCCCGTTGGCACTGCCGGTGATGACGTTGCCGACCTGACTGAGCAGGATCTGGGCACCCTGACCATTGGCTGCCAGCGGATCCACCGCATAGAGGCCACTCGCCACGTTGCTGCCAGTGAGCGCCAGGCTGTAACCAATGCTGCCAGCCCCATCCGCACCGAAGGCATGGCTGAACTGCGCTTGCACCGTGGCGGCTACCAGGGTCGCGTTGGCGATGCCATCGTTGTATGCGCCACCCAGCGCCGGCAGGCTCTCGTCCACCTTCACCGAGCCCAGATTAGGGGCCTCGGCTGCCAAGCTTGCCGTCGGGCCATCATCCTCGAAGCGGAAGGTCCCGTTGGCCCCCAGATCCAGGTTGGCCTTGGCGCTGTCGCCATCGGCGTCAGTCACTGTCTGCACCAGGGTCAGCACGCCGCTCTCCAAACTCAGGCTGACACTGTCATCCGGATTGCTGGTATTGCCGTGCCAGACATTGTCCAGCAGCGCCAGGGTCACCGAACCCGTAGCGGGATCGATGGTCAGGGTGAAGTAGCTCACCCCGTTGGCACTGCCGGTGATGACGTTACCCACCTGATTGAGCAGGATCTGTGCACCCTGGCCATTGACCGCCAGCGGATCGACCGCATAGAGTCCGCTCGCCACGTTGCTGCCAGTGAGCGCCAGGCTGTAACCAACGCTGCCCACCCCATCCGCACCATAGGCCGGGTTGAACTGAGACTGCACGGCCGCCCCTGTCAGGGTCGCACTGGCGATACCATCGTTGTATGCACCGCCCAAGGCCGGCAGGCTTTCATCCACGACCGCGATCAGACGCGGTGCCTCACCCGCCAGACCCGTGGTCGGGCCGTCATCTTCGAAGCGGAAGGTTCCATCAGCCGCCAGATCCAAGCTGGCTTTGGCACTGTCACCATCCGCATCGGTGACGGTCTGCACCAGAGTCAGCACTCCACTCTCCAGCGTCAGGCTGACGCTGTCATCATGGTTGCTGGTATCCCCATGCCAGAGGTTATCCAGCAGGGCAAGGGTCACGGCACCAGTGGCGGGATCTATGGTCAGGGTGAAATAGTCCACTCCGTTGGCGCTGCCGGTGATGACATTGCCCACCTGGTTGAGCAGGATCTGGGTACCCTGCCCATTGTCTGCCAGCGGATCGACCGCATAGAGACCGCTCGCCACGTTGCTGCCATTGAGCAGCAGGCTGTAACCGATGCTGCCCGCCCCATCCGCGCCGTAGGCATGGCTGAACTGGGCTTGCACCGTGGCTGCCGCCAGAATCGCACTCGCAATACCATCGCCGCCCACCCCACCCAAGGCTGGCAGACTCTCATCGACCGTCACAAAACCGGGGCGCAGGGAATCAGCCGCCAGCTCAGAGGTCGGGCCGTCGTCTTCGAAACGGAATACGCCGCTGGCCCCCAGATCCAGGCTGGCCTTGGCGCTGTCACCATCGGAGTCGGTCACGGTCTGCACCAGAGTCAAGATGCCACTACCCAGCGTCAGGCTGACGCTGTCATCGTGACTGCTGGTATCCCCTTGCCAGAGGTTGTCCAGCAGGGCCAGAGTGACGGCACCACTGGTGGGATCTATGGTCAGGGTGAAGTAATCCGCCCCGTTGGCACTGCCGGTAATGACATTGCCGACCTGGTTGAGCACGATTTGGGCACCCTGACCATTGGCCGCTTGCGGATCGACCGCATAGAGACCGCTCGCCACATCGTTGCCATTGAGCACCAGGCTGTAACCAATGCTGCCCGCCCCATCTGCCCCGAAGGCATGGCTGAATTGAGCCTGCACCACGGAGGCAGCCAGCGTCACACTCGCAATGCCGTCGCTGTCTGCACCGCCCAGCTGCGGCAGACTCTCATCCACACTAAGCACACCCAGTTCACCGGCGCCAGAGATGAGCGCCACGCTCGGTACATCATCGATTATCACCACATCCAGGCTGGCACTGGTGCTGTCGCCATCGCTGTCCGTCAACACGACACTGAAACTTTCGGTCAGTGTGATGTCATTGGCGGGCTGGGTGTGAGCCTCGTTATCGCTCAGGGTGTAGCTGTAGGTGACGCTGCCAGCCCCGGTCACGGGGTTGTAGCTGATACCGGTCACCAGCAGTTGATTGCCCAGAGGACTGGGGATCGATTGCGGGAAGCTGGTGATGACCTGACCGTTGTTGATGAGCGTCACGCCACCCAGCGTCAGGCTCTGAACCCCGTCCGCTGCATTGAAGGTAAAGGTGCCGCCCTTGGTGAGCGCTGCGGCATCCGGGGCGCTGCCATCGGCCAAGGCGGCTTCATTCAGAACGACTTCACCCCCCTCCACTTGCAACCCTCCGAGGGAAACCGTCTCATCCACCGGGGTAATGGTAATGATCAGGGTTGAGAGGTTGGTATCTGCGCCATCCGTGACGATGTAATTGGCGGGAGGAACGGGGCCCGTGTAGTTGAGAGCCGGGGTGAAGGTGTAGGAGCCGTCAGCATTGATGATGAGCGTGCCGATCCCGTTCAGGGTAGTCGCAGTGCCCGCTGGAATGCCGATGTTATTGCCCCAGCTATAAGAAACAATCGACACATCGAAAGGGCCATCCGGGTTATCACTGTTGGCCAGCAGATCACCACTGATGGATTGATCCTCCTGAGTGACGGCAAATTCATCCTGATCGTCGAGCTGATTGTCGGGCAGGAGCTCATCCGCTTGTACGATATTCTGCGCCGCCAGCGCATCGTGGTTGGTATCAAACCCGGCGGTGGCGATGGTTGCATCACCGATACGGTCGATAACGACAAAGCCACCATTACCACTGGCACCCGCGACCCCACCTATACCACCACCGCCACCGCCACCCGCGGCGGGGGCACCACCGGCTGCCGAGGCTTCAAAGTTCTTGGTCGGGTCAACCCCTTCCAGAATGGACTTTTGCAAGGCCGCGATTTCCGGAGGGAGGTTGCTGTTCTCGGCCGATGATGAGGGAGCTCCTTGAGCGGGCGCGTCTGTCGGCGCAGGTGCATCTGACACGGTATCGGGTTTGTCATCGTAGGGGGCCAGCACCAACTTGGCATCGTCGGCGATGTCGAGCTTGGCGCCTGGTTGCAATATCTCTCCCGGCTGGAGAGGACGACTGCTGCCATCGGCGAGCTGGATTTTGACATTACCTTCCACGGAAGAGACGACGACGGCTTTATCGATAATTTGGGTGCGCATATCCATTGCTCCAGAGTGACAGATCTTGATGGCTACACCTTAGATAGGGCGCCGTCATGCTTCCGTTGCAAAAATGTACCGCGTTGAATCTGTGCAGCTCCATCCGATGCAGCAAATCGAATAGTGATTTTTTACACATTAAAATCAATAAATTAACAAGGGCTCTTGTGGAGCCATTACATGCTCGCTACAGAAAAGCCTCCCGACTTATTCTAAATGGATATAAAAAAGGGCCCACATTGGGGCCCATTTTTGAATGATGGCATTTATCACGGTAACGGGAATGCCGGATGGACGAAGCCTTGGTAGCCATCGATGTGCAGACTGGACAGTACTTCGACCTGTTGTTGATCTTCCACACGAGTGGCGATCGTCGTGACGCCCGCGTTGTGCGCCGCACGGCAGACCGCAGCCAGGAAGGAAGTGTCCGCCCCCAGCTCCATGACCTGGCTGGTGTAACCGTGATCCACCTTGACGTAGGCTGGCGCCAGCTCCTCCAGATAGCCGAGGGACTGGAAGTGGCGACCGTAGTGATCGACACCCCACTGGAAACCATGTGCTTGTAGCACAATGACCAGGGTAGTGACCTGTTCTCTATGTTTCATGATGGCCGCTTCGGGGATCTCGAACAGCAGCCTCTCTTTGAGCTCGCCATTCAAGGTCAGATAGCCTTTCAGCCAAGTCAGAAACTCATCGGAACAGAGCGAACCCGCCGTGATGTTGACGGCCAGCACCAGCTCGGGTTGTTGTTTGAGCAGAGGAACACAGGCCTCCAGCACCGCCTTGTCGAACTCGGATCCCATCTTGAATTGCTCGATGGCAGGCAAGAACTGACCAGCAAAGTAGTCGGTACCATCTCGCGAGATGGAGGCGAACAGCTCGGCATGCAGGCGCATCCCATTATCGAAACGACAGGCAGGTTGTGCCTTGAAACGCCACAGGTTTCTGACGATCGCGTCCTGCACCAGATCGCGCCAGGCCAGACGTCCCATCAACCCCTGATCCGCGCCACCTTCCATGACGACGGCACCGCGCCGCTCGTTGCGCGCCTTGCCAAGGGCATTGTCGGCCTTGGTCAGCAGGCTGGAGAGATCATCATTACCATCCCGACCGGCGATACCTATCACGGAGAGCGCCCCCACCTCACCCATGGGATTAACCACCAGATCGGCGATGCGACTGTTGATCACTTCCGCCAGCTCCTTGAGCTGTGACAGATCATCGGTAGGACAGAGCAACGCATATTCGGTGGCCGAGATCCGGGCCAGCGCAGCCCCATCCCAGCCACCGAGCAGTTCTTTGAGCACCTGGGCGATGGATTTGACCATGTTGTCTCGCGCGGCAAACCCTTCTTCCCGGTAAAGATCGTCCAGCATGTCGACGGCCACCAGCATGACGCCACCCTGCCCCGCCTCCGCGATCCAGGCGTTGACTTGTCCGACGAAATAAGAGCGGTTGCCAAGCCCGGAGACGGCGTCCACATAGACTCGAGCCCGTAGATTTTCGGCCTCGTCAGCCTGCTCCTTGAACTGCACGGCCAGCTTGCTGGAAAGAATATTGATGGCTTGCACCACCTGCTTGAGCTCGCGAGTCTTCGGCTCGGGGATGGCATGACCGAAATGATGCAGCTCTATCTCGACAGCCTGCTCGCAGATGAGTTTGAGTGGTTTGAGCAGATAGTTCAGGGCCCGCATCAGCAGTATGGTGGTGAGCAGAAAGCCTATCAGGAACCAGGTCGCCAGCTTGCTCATCCCCTCCCAGAGCTCGTAGTAGGCCTGGCCGGAGTGGCCCACCACCTTCAACTTGCCCAGTTGCAGCCAGCCCGACGTCAAAATGGATTCATTGGATACCTCTGGAAACAGACCCAGACCGATGAACCACTGCGGCACACCCTGAATGCTGTTGCTATTCTCTAGCTCGATCACATCCTTGGAGGCCAGCAGATCCAACCGAACCAACTTATAGTAACCACCGTCAAACACTGCCTTGATGACGGATTCGGCACTCACCTTGTCGCCATTCTCCAGATAAGGCGTCAACGCCAGCCCCAACGAGGTGACTGTGTTGATCACTGTGGTTTCCTGCTGCTGTGCCAGATAGTTACGGGTCGAATTGAACTGCACCCAATAGGTTGCGGCAAACAACAATCCGAACAATAACAACATGGTTGCCAATAATTGTCTGTAGAGCGTCATAGGTTAATCATCCAAATTCACCACAGGCCGAGCCAATCGCCCTGAAGTCATGCGATTGCGTAAGTCATTCCATAATCCCAAGCGGGATGATTGCCCGGCCAGTTCCCCTTGACCACGCTCTTTCATCAACCACAGGTGACTACCGTTAAAGCTATAAATTGGTTTCAGATCCGCTCGCTGGCTGGCCGGGCGAATGGTGCCGATAAGATTGTCCAGGATCAGCGGAACAGACGCAGGCGTCTCATAGTAGGCAACGACCATATGGAACTGGTTATAATCCAATGCCTTGACATATACCATCCGCATTTTTTCATCCGGAATACCAAGTTCGAGCAGCGTAAAATACTTGGAAATGCTGAAGTCTTCACAATCTCCACCAGCGGCTCCCAAAAACTCCAGCGGAGTCGCCCAATAATCTTTCTTGCGCCACAGCTTGATGTCATCGATGAAGCGCATCTGATTGAAAAACTGGTTCACCTTCTCCAGCTTCTGGCGCTCGCTCAGCCCTGCAGCACGATTCTGCATGGCCAGGGTGCGCCAGCTGGTGACCCGCTTGCCCGCCCGCACCCCATAGGTGTCCTCCGCTCTCTTGGCCAGTTGAAGATCCTCGGAGGAGAGCGGCTGGCTGGCATTGAGCAACAGGGGAAGTAACAGCAGGCACCACCACCACAAGGGGCGTGCCCAGCGCAGGGACAGGCACTGGTGCCATACCTGCCAGGACATACTCATACCCCTTGCCTTGTACCACGATGTCACATTTTTCCCCTGTGGCAGGTCATAAAATCTTCATTTGCAAACTCAAAACATAAAAGAATGACTGCAGCAAGCTGCAGCCATTTCTTTGCCTGATATCACATCAGCGCGATTGCCATCAGTTGTTGTTGGCCTGCCAATCAGCCGGCTGCTGCACATTCATGGCATTGAGCAAACCACCCGTGGCATTGAGGATCCGGTAATCCGCCAGCAGGGAGTCATACTCAGCCGTGATGTAGCTGCGGCGCGCCTCGAACAATTCGTTCTCCGTGTTCAACACGTCCAGCAAGGTCCGTTGGCCCAGACCGAACTGCTTCTTGTACGCCTGTACCGTGTCATAGCTGGCGTCCACGTGCTCTTTCAGGAAAACTTTCTGCTTGGTCAGCGACTCTTTGGCGTTCCAGGCAAGACGGGTACCCTCTTCCACCTGACGGAAAGCGTTTAGGTGAATGTCTTTTGCCTGGGAATAGAGCGCCGAGGTGGCTTTGCTTTCGGCCAGATCCGAACCGCCACGGAACAGGTTGTAACGCATCCGGACCATGGCGGTCAGATCGTCGTTACGGCCCTTGACCGCGTCGATATCCTCGTTCCAGTTTTGATCCACCTCGAAGGCCACGTTCGGGTAGAAGCCGGACTTGGAACCTTCATGCTGGTACTTGGCCTCCTCGATATCCTGCAGAGATGACAGCAGGGTCGGGTGCACCTCGGTGGCCGTCTTCAGTGCATCCTCCAGGGTCGCGGGGATCAGCTGGCTGTTCGGGACTGGCTGCACCAGCTCCTTGGGGACTTCATTGACGACACGGATGAACTCACTCTCGGCATCCCGATAGTTGTTATCCGCCGCGGCCTGGTTGGAATAGGCTCGCGCCACCCGACCGTCGATCTGGGTCTGGTCCGCGGTAGAACCCAGACCGGAATCGGTCCGCTTCTGGATGTCGCTGCGGATCTGCTCGTGAGTCTCCAGATTCTGCTTGGACAGCTCCAGGATCTCCTGCTGACGCAGCATGTTGAGGTACACCTCCGCCACACGCAGCGCCGTGTTCTCCGCTTCGGAAATCATGGCCAGCCGCTGGGCATTGGCGGCGGCATCAGTCCGGGCCACGTTGCTGCTGACGTCAAAGCCGTCAAACAACATCTGGCGCAGGCTGATCCCGGCCTCTTTACGGGTCATGGAATCATCGATCGTCTGCGAGTTGGCTCCTGCCGCGCGGGTTGAGGGGCTGTCAGTCTTTTCATAACCGACGCCTCCACGCAGATCGATGGTGGGATAGTAGCCACCTTTGGCTCCATCATGCTGGTACAGCCGTGCCTGATAGAGGTCAAAAGCTTCCTTGATTTTCGGATGGGTAGCCAGTGACTGTGCCACTGACTGTTCCAGCGTTTGAGCCTGGCCAAGGCCAGGGAACAGCACTGCGCCACTGACCAGCATGGCAACAATCGTCTTCTTCATGGTATCTCCAGTCATGTTGTTATTAGATTGTTGGCTTTATCGTTCTCTCAGTGCCGACTGCTTAGCCCGCAAGATCGGCTTAAGCAAGTAGTCTAGGACACTTTTTTTACCAGTAATGATATCTGCACTGGCTAACATACCGGGGATGATGGGAAGTGCGTTAAGCTCATCGCCCAAGTAACTCTTCTCGGTGCGCACCCGAACCAGATAGAAAGTGTTGCCCTTCTCATCCTGGATCGAGTCCGCACTTATCTGTTCAACCTTGCCATGTAAACCTCCGTAGATAGTGAAGTCATACGCCGTTATCTTGACCACCGCCTCCAGCCCGGGTCGCAGGAAGGCGATATCCTTGGGCGACACCTTGGCTTCCACCAGCAGGGTATCCTCCAGAGGCACAATTTCCATCAGATCCATGCCCGGCTGCACGACACCACCGAGGGTGTTGATCTTGAGCTTCTTGATGGTGCCCTTAAGCGGAGCCAGCACGCTGGTCCTGTCGACCCGGTCACGCAGGCCCACCTGCCCCTCGGACAGCTGGCTCAGCTTGCCTTGTCGCTCGTTGAGCTCGGTCTGGGAGTCAGCTCTGAACTTCAAGGCGATATCATTACGCTTGGAGATGGTCTCCCGCAGCACCGAGTTGAGTTTGGGAATGAGCAGCCGGTTGGCTTCCAGCTCCCCTTGCATCTCGTTGACCTGCCGCTCCAGCTTAATAAGCTCCACCTGAGGCACTATACCCTCTTTCGCGAGGGGACGGCTGATATTCAACTCCTGGCGAGCCAGATCGACGCTGCGGCCTACCGTCCTGATCTTGGCATTGAGCTCTATGGTCTCCTGCTCTTTTTGCTCGATCTGCTGGCCGAGGATGTAGAGCTGGTTGGTCAAGTTGTTGAGCCGTTCATCTTGCACCGACTTCTCACGGGCGACATATTCGGCGAAGACACTTTCGAAGCCATCAGGGAAAACGATAGGTTGCTTCTCGATAACCACCTGTTCACGCCAGCCAAGGTTGGATTCGTTTTTGACCACTACGCTCTTGATCTCGGCACGCAAACGGGCAATGTCCCCCTTGAGGATCACCATTTCCTGCTCACGTTCACGAAAATCCGACTTGAAGCGGGTATCATCGATGCGCAGCAAGGGCTGTCCCTTCTCGACGATGTCACCCTCTTTAACGAAGATCTCCTTGACGATTCCTCCCTCCAGATTCTGGATCACCTGCAGTTGGCGCGACGGGATCACCGTGCCCTGGCCGACGGTGACCTCATCCAGCTCCGCCCAGGCGGCCCAGACGATGGCGCTGATGAAGAACAGGAAGCAAGCCCATAACAGAACCCGGGCACGAGTAGGTGTTGTCAGCAATACGGCGGCGGCACCATCATCGACATACTCAAGATGCTCAGGGGATGGCAGAACTGTGTCTGGTGACCTTTTTTTGAACCAGTTGTTAGCCATTGGACACCTCCTGCAGCCGAACCTTGCCTTCCTTCAATTGCTGCAACACCACCTCTTTGGGTCCATCGGCCACTATCTGGCCCTGCTCCACGACGATGACCCGGGAGGCCACGTCCAGCATGGAGGTCTTGTGAGTGATCAGGATCAGGGTGGTCTCCGGCCCCAGCCGTGCCAACTCCTGCTTCACATGCATCTCCGACTGGTTATCCATGTTGGAGGTCGGCTCGTCCATCACCAAAATGGGTGGATCATTGAGCAGGGCCCTAGCCAGCAGGATCGCCTGACGCTGGCCCCCGGAGAGCTGACGCCCCCCCTCGCCGATCTGCCGATCCAGCCCATTGGGATCCCGGTTGGTAAAGTTGGTCACCCCGGCACGCTTGGCCGCCCGCAAGACGCGCGCATCATCCACCAGCGGGTTGCCCAGCATGATATTGTCGCGCACCGAGCCAAAGAACAGAGTCACGTCCTGCGGTACGCAGCCTATGTTGCGGCGAATGGCGGCCGGCGCCAGTTGATCCAGCTCGAAGCCATCGAGTCGCACAGAGCCGTCAGTGGGCCGATAGAGTCCCATCAGCAGCTTCTCCAGGGTGGTCTTGCCCGCCCCGATCCGGCCTATGATGGCCACCTTTTCACCCGGCTCGATGCGCAGCGAGATGTTGTGCAGGGTGCTGGTTTCCATGCCCGGGTATTTGAAGGAGACGTTCTCGAATTCGATGCGACCCGCGATGATGGGGTGATGAATATACTGTTTCCCCTCCTCCTGCTCACCCGGCGTCGTCATGATCTTCTCCAGGATCTCGAGCGCAGACTTGGCTTGGTTGTAACGGGTGGAGAGTACGGACAACTGCACCATGGGCGCGATGGCCCGGCTCGATAGCATGACAGCGGCGATCATACCGCCCATGGTCACCAGCCCTTCCGAAATCTGGTAAACCCCGACGATGACCAGCCCCACTGTCACCACCTGCTGGATGTAGCTTGCCAGAGACGACATGGAGTTGGTGATGCGACGGGTTTGCACGCCCCAGGTGGAAATGTGGGACACCGCCTGCTCCCAGCGATGCTGGAACATGCTCTCGGCACCGAAGATCTTGACGGTTTCAAGGCCGGAGATGCTCTCGATCAGGTTGGCGTTCTTCTGGGAGGCAAGACGGGAACCCTCCTCGATCGACTGCTTGAGCGGCTCCTGGATATAGAAGCTGTATGCCACCAGGATCAGGATGGCGACGATGGGCACCACCACCATGACGCCGGCGAAGATCCAGATGATCAGCAGGAAGAAGATGGCGAAGGGCAGGTCGATGAGCGTGGACACAGTGGCCGAGGTGAAGAACTCCCGGACTGACTCAAACTCCTGCAGGTGTTTGGCGAAGGCCCCCGTAGAGGCGGGACGGGACTCCATCTTCATCCCCATCACCTTGGCGAAAATCTTGGCCGACAGCAGAACGTCCGACTTCTTGCCCGCGATATCGATGAAGTAGCTGCGCAGTTGGCGCATCACGAAATCAAAGGTGAACACCACCATGGCCCCTGCCGCTAACACCCAGAGGGAATCGAACGCCAGGTTGGGCACTATCTTGTCGTAAACGTTCATGGTGAACAGCGGACTGGCCACCGCGAACAAGTTGATGAGGATGGAGGCGATCAGTACATCCCGGTAGATCCCCCTGGATTCAAACAAGGTGCTCCAGAACCAGTGTCCATCACGGGTCTCCAGCACCTTGGGGGAACGCTCATCGAACTTGAACTGTTTCTTGACGAAAAACAGCCGGCCATTGTACTCGTCACCCAATTGGGCGGTGCTGACCCACTGCGCCGCATCCCCGGCCTGGGGGAAGATCACCCTGCCCTGAGTCCTGTCCTCATTCCATTCCAGCAGGATGCAGGCGCCACCATTCCGGGTCTGCAATACACAAGGCAGCAGCAGAGAGGAGACTTCCGCGAGGGGTTGAAGCACTTCGCGGGCGGACAGGCCGCCACGCTCGGCGGCGCGGGGAAAGAGTACCGTGCTCAGACGACCGGACACCAACGGCAAGCCGGTAGTCAAGGCATCCTGGCTGTTGGGCACGCCATAAAAGCGGGTCAAGAAGACCAGGCATTCCAATAGCTCATCAATACGGCTAGTTTCTGCTTGCATAGCATCCTGTCAAAACATGATTTAGACGGTTGTCGCGGGGAAATATTACCGTCCTCATTGTGACGGCGGTCTTTTGAATAACGAAGCCTGACGTCCGTCACCGAAAGCCGACAACCAAATTAGCGCACAGGGCAATGACCTTTTGATGCCATCACCAGACCCAAACATCGTCAAGCCGGGAAGATTGTCATTATGTTCTGGACTCGGTGGCGATGAGAGTGCGACATCGAGTGCAAGATATCCTGCCCGGTTCGGAAATTATAGAAGCTTATTGATAACAATATCTTTTTCAAGCCGACCATCTTATCAAGGCGACTTGAATGAAACTATACTGCAAAGACTGAATTTCATCTAATAAGCCTCTGTTTTTTTAATGAAATTAGAGTGACAACTCATTAAAACCGTCGAGGGAGAAGGGTCGACCCAGGCTATGTCCCTGGGACCCGGAGCGAGCCAGCTCGGTGGCGATAACGGCCATGGCGGTCCAGCGATTCTCGCACCAAGCCGGGGCCAGCAGGGCCGGACGGCGTGCCGACGCCGAGATGCGGTGATAGACCACCTCGGGGGGCGTGTGCTGGATCATGGCCACCGCCGCCTCCACATATTGTTCCAGCGTCAGCACCTCCAGCCTCCCCGCCCGCCAGGCCTTGCCGAGGGTACTGCCCTCCACCACGTGCAGCGGGTGCAGCTTGATCCCCTCCACGCCGGTCTCCACGATGCGATGCAGGGTATCGAGGCTGTCCATCGGCACTTCGCCCGGCAGGCCAACGATCAGGTGAGCGCAGACCTTGATGCCCCTTTGATGGGCACGGCGCACCGCATCTTCATAGGCGCCATAGCCGTGACCCCGGTTGATGCGCTGCAACGTCTTGTCACTGGCGCTCTGCAAGCCCAGCTCCAGCCACACCTCATAGCCTCGGGCCTGGTAGCCGGACAGCAGATCCAGCACCGCATCCGGCACGCAGTCGGGGCGGGTGCCGACGCAGATCCCCACCATGTCGCTGACCGACAACGCCTCCTCATACATGCGCTGCAGGTATTCCACCTCGGCATAGGTGCTGGTGTAGGCCTGGAAATAGGCGAGGTAGCGTTTCGCCCGGGTGACCTCGTCCCGGCGGGCCAGCAGTTGCTGCACCACTGAGAGCTGCTGGGCCGACTCGTCGGCGAAGGAGGAGACGTTACAGAAGGTGCAGCCACCGCGCCCCAGGGTGCCGTCTCTATTCGGGCAGGTGAAGGCGCCGTGAATGGAGAGTTTGTGGATCTTCTGGCCGTGCCGCTGCTTGAGATCCTGGCCGAATGTATTGACGAGTTCGTGTAACTGCATGACACCTCCGCTAAAGGGGCGCCATTGTACGGGCGGGAGCCAGTCGGGAGGCTGAGCTGGATCAAGCGAAGCCGGGAACCAAAAACATATAAATATTCATCATATACCGAATAAGTATCCGCCAACTGGGGGCTCAGGGTACTTTTGGAAACCATTACGTCGACATGCAAGGTGAGAGAAGAGCCGAAATGGATCTCATAACTCTATGTAAGACATTGAAATTTCTTCAATAGCCCGCATGGGGATAAATGCAAGATGCAGAATGCCGAAATGTGATCCCTGCCAGACCCCATGACCCAGGGTTGGTAAGATTACTACAGTTCACCGGCACGATGCAGTCGACCACTAAAGCCAAAGTTATCAGCACAAAAAACTACAATATATAAATATTAAAGGTTTTTATTGAGATAATTCCCCCTCAACACTCTAAAACCGACATTTTGTTATGACGATGTAACATTGCAAACAGCCGGGATGTGTAATTGACCTTGCCTGAAAATCCCATTAGTTTGGAGATTCGCCACCTCAGGCGGACGGAACCACAAGAGCCAATCGCAATTTATGCAATCTGTCGATGACAGTGCGATGGAAGGCCGAGCAAGGGAGAAATGCAATGTCACTATATGATCCAAAGCTGGAGAGGGATAACTGTGGCTTCGGCCTGTTGGCCCACATGGAAGGGGAAGCCAGCCACAAACTTGTCCGTCTCGCGATGTCAGCCTTGGCTCGCATGCAGCACCGCGGCGGCATCTCCGCCGATGGCAAGACCGGCGACGGCTGCGGCCTGCTGCTGCAAAAACCGGACAGCTTCTATCGGGCTGTCGCCGAGGAGAAGGGATGGCACCTGGGCCGCAACTATGCGGTCGGCATGCTGTTCCTGAACCCGGACCCCGTCCTGGCCCAGCAGACCCGCGACATCATCGACGAGGAGCTGGAACGAGAGACCTTGAGTCTGGTCGGTTGGCGCAAGGTGCCCATCGATACCAATGTGCTCGGTCCCATCGCCAAGGCCTCCCTGCCCAGCATCGAACAGGTCTTTGTCAACGCGCCGCCAGGCTGGGTCGACAAGGATCTCGAGCGCCGCCTCTATATAGTGCGCCGCCGCATCGAGAAGCGCATCAGCGACGACTACTTCTATGTGGTCAGCCTCTCCAACCTGGTCACCGTCTATAAAGGACTGTGCATGCCGGTGGATTTGCCGCGTTTCTATCTGGATCTCGCCGACATCCGCATGCAGGCCGCCATCTGCGTGTTCCACCAGCGCTTCTCCACCAACACCAGCCCGCGCTGGCCGCTGGCGCAACCCTTCCGTTATCTCGCCCACAACGGCGAGATCAACACCATCGCCGGCAACCGCCAGTGGGCCAAGGCGCGCAGCTACAAGTTCGCCACCCCGCTGATCCCTGACTTGCAAGAGGCGGCCCCCTTCGTCAACACCACCGGCTCCGACTCCTCCAGCCTCGACAACATGCTGGATCTGTTCCTGGCCGGTGGCATGGACCTGTTCCGTGCCATGCGCCTGCTGATCCCGCCAGCATGGCAGAAGCACCCGAACATGGATGACGATCTGCGCGCCTTCTATGACTTCAACTCCATGCACATGGAGCCCTGGGATGGCCCGGCCGGCATCGTCATGACCGACGGCCGCTACGCCACCTGCGCGCTGGACCGTAACGGCCTGCGCCCGGCCCGCTACGTCATCACCAAGGACAAGTTCATCACCCTCGCCTCCGAAGTCGGCACCTGGGACTACACCCCGGACGAGGTGCTGGAGAAGGGCCGGGTCGGCCCGGGCGAGCTGTTCGTGGTGGATACCAGCAACGGCAAGGTGTGGACCAGCTTCGAGATCGATGACGATCTCAAGAGCCGTCACACCTACAAGCAGTGGATGGACAAGCACTGCAAGCGGCTGGTGCCGTTCGAACAGATGGATGACGCCAGCACCGGCGCCCGCGAGTTCTCGGACGATCAGCTCAAGACCTATCAGAAACTGTTCGGCTACTCCTACGAGGAGCTGGATCAGATCATCCGCGTGCTCGGCGAGAACGGCCAGGAGGCGGTGGGTTCCATGGGGGATGACACCCCGATGGCGGTGCTCTCCTCCAGCCAGCGTACCCTGTACGACTACTTCCGCCAGATGTTCGCCCAGGTCACCAACCCGCCCATCGATCCGCTGCGGGAGAATCACGTCATGTCGCTGGCCACCTGTATCGGCCGCGAGCAGAACGTGTTCAACGAGACCTTCGGCCACGCCCACCGGGTGCTGTTCCAGTCCCCCATCCTGCTCTACTCCGACTTCCACCAGCTGTTGGCGCTGGAGGGGGAACACTACCGTCATGCGGTGCTGAGCCTCAACTACCAGCCCGAAGAGGGGCTGCAAGGGGCGCTGGAGCGACTGTGCAACGACGCCGCCGACAAGGCCCGTGGCGGCACAGTGCTGCTGATCCTGTCGGATCGGGACGTCAGTGCCGACACCCTGCCGATCCCGGCCGCCATGGCGGTGGGCGCGGTGCAACGCACCCTGGTCGACAACAACCTGCGCTGCGACGCCAACATACTGGTGGAGACCGCCAGCGTGCGCGACCCGCACCACTTCTCGGTGCTGCTGGGCTTTGGCGCCACCGCCATCTACCCCTATCTGGCCTACGAGACCATCGCCAAGCAGGTCGAGGAAGGCGTGCTCAAGATGAGCCTGCGCCAGGCCATGCTCAACTACCGCAACGGCATCAACAAGGGCCTCTACAAGGTGATGTCCAAGATGGGCATCAGCACTGTGGCGAGCTACCGCTGCTCCCAGCTGTTCGAGGCGGTGGGCCTCTCCCAATCCGTGGTCGAGATGTGCTTCCGCGGCGTCGCCAGCCGTATCCAGGGCAGTGATTTTGGCGACATCCAGCAGGATCAGGTCAACCTGGCCCGCCAGGCCTGGCTGGCGCGCAAGGAGCTCACTCAGGGCGGCCTGCTCAAGTTCGTCCACGGTGGCGAGTATCACACCTACAACCCGGATGTGGTGCAGACCCTGCAAGTGGCGGTGCGCTCCGGCAACTACGCCGATTACAAGGAATACGCCAAGCTGGTCAATGAGCGGCCGGTCGCCACCCTGCGCGATCTGCTCGCCCTGAAACAGGGCACCAACCCGGTGGCGCTGGATCAAGTTGAGCCCGCGGCCAGCCTGTTCCCCCGCTTCGACTCCGCCGCCATGTCCATAGGCGCGCTGGGCCCTGAGGCGCACGAGGCGCTGGCGGTGGCCATGAACCGGCTCGGCGGCAAGAGCAACTCCGGCGAAGGTGGTGAAGATCCCAAGCGCTTCGGCACCGAGAAGAATTCCCGTATCAAACAGGTGGCATCTGGTCGCTTCGGCGTCACCCCGCACTACCTGATGAATGCGGACGTGGTGCAGATCAAGGTGGCCCAGGGCGCCAAGCCCGGCGAGGGTGGCCAGCTGCCCGGTGACAAGGTCACCGCCCAGATCGCCAAGCTGCGCTATTCCGTGCCCGGCGTGACCCTGATCTCGCCGCCGCCGCACCACGACATCTACTCCATCGAGGATCTGGCCCAGCTCATCTTCGACATCAAGCAGATCAACCCGGACTGCCTGGTGTCGGTCAAGCTGGTCTCCGAGCCCGGTGTCGGTACCATCGCCTGTGGCGTGGCCAAGGCCTATGCCGACTTCATCACCGTCTCCGGTTATGACGGCGGCACCGGCGCCAGCCCGCTCAGTTCGGTCAAGTACGCCGGTTCCCCCTGGGAGCTGGGCCTGGCCGAAACCCAACAGGCGCTGGTGGCCAACGGCCTGCGCCACAAGGTGCGGCTACAGGTGGACGGCGGTCTCAAGACCGGTCTGGACATCATCAAGGCCGCCATCCTCGGCGCCGAGAGCTTCGGCTTCGGCACCGGCCCCATGGTAGCGCTCGGCTGCAAATACCTGCGCATCTGCCACCTGAACAACTGCGCCACCGGCGTCGCGACCCAGGATGAGAAGCTGCGCCGCGAACACTTCACCGGCCTGCCGGAGATGGTGATGAACTACTTCAAGTTCATCGCAGAGGAGACCCGCGAGCTGATGGCCCAGCTGGGGGTGACCCAGCTGACGGATCTGATCGGTCGCACCGATCTGCTGGAGGCCCTGCCCGGCCTCACCGCCCGTCAGGCCAAGCTGGATCTCTCCGGCATACTGGCGAGCCCGGTGGCACCGGCAGGCTCCAGCCTGTTCAGCCAGCAGCACAACCCGACCTTCGACAAGGGGCCGCTCAACCTCAAGATGGTGGAAGATCTGCTGGAGGCGGTCGAGCACAAGTCGGGCGGTGAATTCCGCTACGACATTCGCAACACCGACCGCTCGGTGGGGGCGCGCCTGTCTGGCGAGATCGTCAAGCGCCACGGCAACCAGGGCATGGCGTCCGATCCGGTTCGGGTCCACTTCAACGGCACCGCGGGCCAGAGCTTCGGCGTCTGGAACGCCGGCGGCCTCGAGATGATACTCACCGGCGACGCCAACGACTATGTGGGCAAGGGCATGACCGGCGGCAAGCTGGTGGTCAAACCCCACGTCGGCGTGGCGTTCAAGTCCCATGAGGCGGCCATCATAGGCAACACCTGCCTCTACGGCGCCACCGGCGGCAAGCTCTACGCCGCAGGTACCGCGGGCGAGCGCTTCGCGGTGCGCAACTCCGGCGCCCTGGCGGTGGTCGAGGGGATAGGCGACAACGGTTGTGAATACATGACCGGCGGCATAGTCACCATACTCGGCACCACGGGCGTCAACTTCGCGGCGGGCATGACAGGTGGTTTCGCCTACGTGCTGGACGAGTGCGGCAACTTTGCCAAGCGTACCAACCCCGAGCTGGTGGAACTGCTGGACGTGGCGGACCTTGCCATCCATCAGGAGCACCTGCGCGGCATCATCACGGCGCACCTGAGTGAGACAGGCAGCTCGCGCGCCGAGGAGATCCTGGCCAATTTCGACTCCTATGTGCCCAAGTTCAGGCTGATCAAACCCAAGTCCAGCGACGTCAAGTCCCTGCTTGGCCACACCAGCCGCTCTAGTGCAGAACTCAGAATCCAGGCGCAATAAGGAGGGAACCCTATGAGCCAGAACGTATTCCAGTTTATCGATGTCCAGCGGGTCGACCCGCCCAAGAAGCCGCTCAAGATCCGCAAGATCCAGTTTGTGGAGATCTACGAGCCCTTCAACCAGGCCCAGGTCGGCATGCAGGCGGATCGCTGCCTCGACTGCGGCAACCCCTATTGCGAGTGGAAGTGCCCGGTGCACAACTACATCCCCAACTGGCTGAAACTGGCCAACGAGGGGCGCATCCTGGAGGCGGTGGAGCTCTCCCACCAGACCAACAGCCTGCCGGAAGTGTGCGGCCGGGTCTGCCCGCAAGACAGACTCTGTGAGGGTGCCTGTACCCTCAACGACAGATTCGGCGCCGTGACCATAGGCAACATCGAAAAATACATCACCGACAAGGCGTTCGAGATGGGCTGGCGCCCGGATCTCTCCAAGGTGGTGAAGACCGGCAAGCGGGTCGCCGTCATCGGCGCCGGCCCGGCCGGACTCGCCTGCGCCGACGTGCTGGCGCGCAGCGGTGTCAGCGCCGTGGTGTTCGACAAGTATCCGGAGATCGGCGGCCTGCTGACCTTCGGCATCCCCTCCTTCAAGCTGGAAAAAGAGGTGATGCAACGCCGGCGCGAGATCTTCGAGGGCATGGGGATCGAGTTCCGTCTCGAGACCGAGGTGGGCCGGGATGTCACCTTCGCCGATCTGCTCGGTGAGTTCGATGCGGTCTTCCTCGGGGTCGGCACCTACAAGTACATGAAGGGCGGCTTCGAGAATGAGACTGCGCCCGGCGTGTACGACGCCCTGCCCTACCTCATCTCCAACGCCAACCGGCTGCTGGGCTTCGAGAAGGCGCAGGCCGATTACATCGACTTCGCAGGCAAACAGGTGGTGGTGCTCGGCGGTGGCGATACCGCCATGGACTGCGTGCGCACAGCAATCCGCCAGGGCGCCGACAAGGTGATCTGCGCCTACCGTCGCGACGCCGAGAACATGCCGGGCTCCAAGCGGGAGGTGAAGAACGCCCACGAGGAAGGGGTGGAATTTATGTTCAACCTGCAGCCCATCGGCGTGGAGCTCGATGCCCATGGCCGCACCTGCGGCATCAAGGTGGTGAGCACCGAACTCGCCGCTCCCGATGCCAACGGCCGCCGCAATCCGGTGGTGATCGAAGGCTCCGAGCGGGTGCTGGCCGCCGATGCGGTGGTGATGGCGTTCGGCTTCCAGCCCAACCCCCAGCCCTGGATGGCGGAATACGGCATCGAGCTCGACAACCGGGATCGCATCAAGGCCCGCGAGCAGGCTGACTACGCCTTCCAGACCAGCAACCCCAAGGTGTTCGCCGGTGGTGATGCGGTGCGCGGCTCGGATCTGGTGGTCACCGCCATCTACGAGGGTCGCAAGGCTGCCGAAGGGATCATGGACTACCTGACCGTGTAAACTGCCGTCCAGACGAGAAATGCTCCAAGCAAACAGCCCCGCAGATGCGGGGCTGTTTCTTTCTATGGCAATCCTCCAGGCAAGAACCACTAGATGCTCCAGCTCTCCGGCAAGCGTTCGGTCAGGGTGGAGATGTACTCGAAGGTGCGCGCCCGCTTGGGGGCGGTAAACATCTGGCGCGCACTGCCCGCCTCCACCACCTCCCCCGCCTCCAGGAAGATCACCTGCTGGGCAATCTGGGACGCCAGACGCAAGTCGTGGGTGGCAATGAGCATGGTGGTGCCTTCCCGGGCCAGCTGGCGCAGCACGGCCACCACCTCCAGCGCCAGCTCGGGATCCAGCGCCGAGGTCGGCTCGTCGCACAATAATACCTTGGGGGCTGGTGCCAGGGCCCGTGCGATGGCGACTCGTTGCTGCTGACCGCCAGACAGGGTTGCGGGAACTGCCTCGGCCTTGTGACTGAGCCCCACTTTGTCGAGCAGCAGCAAACCACGCGCCACCGCCTTGGCCTTCGGCCACTTCAGCACCGTCACCAGCCCCTCCATCACGTTCTCCAGCACCGTCATGTGCGGAAACAGCTGGAAGTTCTGGAACACCATGCCGGTCTGCTGGCGCAGGCTCAGCACACTCTGGCGCGACAGGTGGTGCGAGAAATCGAGCTCGCTCCCCCCCAGCACCAGCTGCCCCGCATCCGGCCGCTCCAGCAGGTTCACACAGCGCAGCAGGGTGCTCTTGCCGCTGCCGGAGGGACCGATCAGGGCGGTGACGCTGCCCGCCGCCAGCGCGAGACCGACCCCCTTCAGCACCCGCTGGCCGCCAAATTGCTTCTCGATACCACTCAACCGGATCATGTGACGACCTCCCGGGTCTCTTTGTGGGTCAACTTGCGCTCCAGCCAGTCTTGCAGGGTGGAGAGCAGCGAGCTGAACAGCAGGTAGATGATGGCCGTCTCGGTGTAGAGGATGAGCGGCTCATAGGTGACGGAGGCGAGCCGCTGGGCGGCCTGGAACAGCTCGGGCACCGTCACCGCCGCCGCCAGCGAGGTGTCCTTGACCAGCGAGATGAAGGTGTTGGAGAGCGGTGGCACCGCGATGCGCGCCGCCTGTGGCAGTATCACCCGCCACATCACCTGGGGCCAGTTCATGCCGATGGAGTGGGCCGCCTCCCACTGCCCTTTCGGGATCGCCGCCAGGGTGGCGCGGATGATCTCCGAGCTGTAGGCGCCGATGTTGAGGGTAAAACCGATGACCGCGGCGGTGAAGGCATCCAGCACTATGCCGGCGCTCGGCAAGCCGTAGAAGATAAGGAACAGCTGCACCAGCAGCGGCGTGCCCCGAATGAGCCAGACATAGAAGCGGACCAGCGCAATCAGGGGGGCCGGACCATACAGCCTTGCCAGTGCCACCAGAAATCCAAGCAATATTCCCAGCACGAAGGTGATCAGCGTCAATGGCACGGTAAAAATAAGCCCCGCGCTGAGCAGGGGCCAAAAAGAGTCGATCATTAACTGCAACCAGGCTGGCACGTTAATTTCCTCGATTGTTATTATGTTGCCGCGATATTATTGCGAGACGTCAGTGCCAAAATATTTCAGCGATATCTTCTGATAGCTGCCGTCTTGCTTGGCGGTGCGCAGCGTCTGATTGATGGCGGCCAGCAATTCCGGTTGTCCCTTGGCGAGCAGCACGGCCGATTGATCCCCCTTCGCCTCGGTTGCCGCCACCTTCAACTTGGCATCCGGCTTCTGTTTCTTGAAGTCCAGGTAGGAGAGACTGTCGTTGATGGTGGCATCCACCCGCCCGCTCAGCACCAGCTCCAGCGACTGGTTGAAGCCCTCGGTGGCCACCACCTCGGCCCCCGATGTCTTCGCCAGTTGGGCGAAGTTGCTGGTCAGGGATTGGGAGGATTTCTTGCCCTTCAGATCCGCAAAGCTCTTGATGCTGTCGTTGTCGCTGTGGACCACCACCACCGCCTTGGAGGTGATATAAGGGTCTGAAAAATCGTACTTCTTGAGTCGCTCAGGGGTGATGGCCACCTCGTTGAGCACCAGATCGTAGCGCTTGGCATCCACCCCGGCGATGAGCCCGTCCCACTTGCCCTCGACAAACTCCGGCTTCACGCCGAGGCCGCTTGCGATGAGCTCGCCAATCTCAACGTCAAAGCCCACCAGCTTGCCGCTCTTGTCGTGATAGGTGAAGGGAGGGTAGGCCCCTTCCGTGCCTATCTTGATCACCCCGGCGCTCTGGATGACGGCGAGACTGGATTGTGCCTGTGCCGATGTCAGCAAGGCCAGCGGCAGGGCGGCCAATAAAAACAGGGATTGCAGCTTTTTCATTATTCACCTCGTTATATTTATGAACATCCAGAATGCGTGCCAATGAACATCATCAGGAGCCATGCAATTATTTGATTGGGTTCTGCCATTACCGGCCAAGATTAATATATCGGCATTGTCGCCTTATATTTATCGGGCTGGTCGTCTGCATGGACAAAACATAACGCGGGGCGTTCCATTGCCAAAGCATGAAATACGGGGATATTTAGCGAAATAATGGATAACAAAAATAACGAGCTCGAATGAGCATTAATTCATTCGGTGATGAGATTGTTGGCCTGCAGGCTGGCACGCCGTGGCTGCCGGAGGGACGCACAGCGACCGCCGTGCCCGGCATTGTCCATCCTCTGCCCAGTTCAATCCTCGGCAGGGGGCTGATCCCCCAGCAGATAACGGGGGCCGCTGCCCCCAGAGGCGGCTTGGTCCTCCGGGTTGTAGAGGGCGCAATGCTCCAGCGACAGGCAACCGCAACCGATGCAGGCGTCGAGTTTGCGCTTCATCAGCTGCAAGGCCTCGATGCGCCGTTCGAGCAGCCCTTGCCACTGACCGGCGATCTGCTCCCAGTCACGGCGATCCGGCGTGCGGCCGTCGGGCAGCCCGGCCAGCGCCTCGGCAATCTCGCCGAGGCTCAGCCCCATCCCTTGTGCCACCCGGATAAAGGCGATGCGGCGCAGCGCATCCCGTGGATAGAGACGCTGACCTCCGTCGCTACGCAGGCTCTGGATCAGCCCCTTTTCCTCGTAAAAACGCAAGGCACTGGCGTTGACACCGGCACGCTTGGCTATCTGGCCTATGGCCAACCACTTGCGATCCCTTTCCATCCTTGACCTCAAGTTAGCTTTAACTTGCACAATCCTGTCTTCCCCGACAACAGGAGTCAAAGGATTATGGATTTTCTCTCTTCCCTGCTCGATGCCAACGCGGCCTTCGCCCTCAACGGCCGTGACACCACCAATCACTGCCCCATGGCACTGCACGCCCTGCATGAGATGGGCGCGACGCCGGCTCAGTTACAGCATTTCTTTGCCCATTGGCAAAGTACCCATTCCCTGCCCGCCGGAACGGAAAACCAGGGAGATGAGGAGGAGCATCGTTTTGTGCAACTACGCCAACAGCTAGCCATCCGGTTTGCCGAGGAGGGCTGGCTGCCCACCTTCGAGACCCTGTTGTCCCAGCGCCTCTCCCCCGCTGGCGGCGCCTTCCATCCGCTTATTCGCTTCGCCTGCGCGCTGGAGAATGGTCATCAGGGAGAGCAGGCGGCGGCGCTGGCCGCCTGGCAATGCAAGCCCCTGATCCTGCCTGCCGGTACGGGGGCCCCCTGCCGGGACGTCACCCGCCTGCTGGCCGGGCTGTCGGCTCACTGGGAGGGATCGAGCTGGCAGGGAGAGTGGATCACCGCCCGCCTGCGCCAGGTGGCGGCGGACTCGCGCTGGCCGAGCTCGCTGCCATGCAGCCTGGATGACGGGGCAGAGGTGTTGACGCAATTGGCCGAGGCCGCCCTGCCGCTCTATTGGCAGACCCGCAACTTCACCCTGCTGCACCTGGTGACCGGCAGCCGGGCCGCCGCCATCGTCGCCCGTCATCTGCCCGCCGAGCTGCAGGAGCCTTGGCAGACCCTGATGTGGCAAGCCGCAGCCGCGGCCTATATCACGGTCGGGGCACCGGCGCTGGGATCCCAGCGCTGGCCAGACGTTTCAGGGCTGGACTGGGAGAAGGTGTTGCCGCTGGCGATCGCGAGCCTGGACGATCACGTGATAAAACTGGTGCACTGCTGCTGGCGGGAGCAGGCCCGCTCACCCCGCCATGGGGCCCACTATCTCGCGGTGGCCGCCCGCGCAGTGGGGCTGCTGAACACCGATGCCGGGCGCAGCGCCGCCTAGGGCGCGGCGATACGGCTAAAGCTGATGGCTGGACAGCGCGGCGCCACCCCCTGGGTCAGGGTCAGCGGCTGGGCGCGGTAGCTGAGGTGATAGACCCCGGGACGTGACAGGTCGTAGACCTGGGTCAGCTCCGCATCCGCCCGGCTCTGCTGGCCGGCACCCAGGATGAAGAAGTCGTCGGCGCCGGGGTTGCCCCGCTTGGCGAGCGGCCCCCTGTAGGCCACCGGCCGATCCGCCAGGGTGAGATCGATAGCATCGGCGAACCAGCCCTCGAACGGGGTGAACCAGCTCAGCACCTCGAGCGGCCCCTCCCCCTGGTTGGTCAAGGTCATCACCAGGGGCAACGGCTCGTTCACCCGGCTTTCTGCCTGCACCGACAGTTCGCACCGTAGGGGGGCGAGCGCGAGGGTGGTCAGCAAGAGCGTCATCATGGTGCCTCCTTCAACATAAAAAGGGGCCTGTCGGCCCCATCACACATCAATTTTCGCTCGGGGTATTCTCGGCGAAATACTCGTGGTTGTCGGCGTTGTTCAGTGCCTTCTGCGGCTCGGTGCTCGCCAGGTTGCGGGCATTGGCCTGACCGTAACCCAGATCATCGGTGCCCGCCACCAGGTTGAAGTGACTCAGCTCGTGGACTATGGTGCCGGCGCGGGAGTCGGTCCCGGTGACGGGGGCCGTCCAGAAGCTCTTGCACAGATAGACCTTGTAGGGCTGATCCGGGTAGACATAGGCGAAGTAGCTCTGCTTGCAGCCGCAATCGAAGGTGAGTGGCTTGTTGTCGATGGCATCCTTGATCTTGCTGAACTGGAGCTCGGTCTGATCCCAACGAGCGGCATCATAGGCACCAAACCAGCTACGATAACGCTGGCCACTGGGTTTATCCACTGCCAAATAACCCGTTGAGTTATTGGTAATACCACTGGCCGCGTCCAGTGCCGCCAGAATGTCTGTTTTCTGAGTGTTGGTGCAGCGCCCGCTGAAGCTCACCGAAGCGGTCACCGCCTGGGGGTCGGCCAGCGGCGCGGCCTTGGCCTGCAGCCGCTCATCGCTCACCCCTTCCACCCAGAGGCTGACGGTGTTGGACTCGCTGGCCTGAGCCTGTTTGGCCTTGGCGGCTTTCGCCTCCAGCGGCAGAGTCGGCAACTGATAACGGATCTGATACTGGCCCTGGGCGCTCATGTCGTAGAGACCGGACACCTCCGCCTGCCGCGTCAGGCTCTGGCCGGCCTTGAGCAGCTGGAAGTCCTTGTCGGTCGGCGCGGCCCGCTTGATCAGGGCCCCCTCATAGCTGACCTTCTGGCCATCGCGTTCCACCAGGAACAGGGGGGCATCCTCGCTGCCCGGCAGTTGCCACTTGAGCAGGCGAATGGGTTGGTCACCGGTGTTGGTCAGAGTCAGGTTGACCCGCACATCCTCGGTACCGCCCTCCACCAGGGTGAGCCTGGCATCGAGTCCGGCGGCGCAGAGCGGAGAGGCCAGCACGCCGGCCAGCAGCAGGGCAATGGGAGTTGCTTTCATCAAATATCCTTATTTGTTGAGTGGCGCCATCAGGCGGTTTGCTTCTTTAAGGCCCTCTTTGGGGCCCACTCACCCTAGAGCAGAAGTTTTGCGCCACCATCTCACCATATGGGGGACGCCCCCCATCGGAGGGGGCACCTCGCAACCCCCTCGCCCTGCGACAGCATTGGGGGCGGAAACAGATGAAGGCGTCGCCCCGTCACTCGTTCCTGCCCTGTTTTTTGGCCATAAAAAACCCCGGCACAGGGCCGGGGTCATGGGAGCAGGGACGCTACTGTCGTCAGATATTGGCCTCGGCCAGCAGCGCCAGGGCGGGCTGGGCATTGGCGGGCACCAGTCGATACGCCTTGTGGTGCTTGACCAGGGTGGCCTTCTTGTCGCCCTGGCTCAGCAGCAGGCCCTGTGCAAAGGCCGCCTGTGCCAGTTGCTTCTCGTCACCGCGCACATAGAGGGTGATGGGCTTGATCAGCTCGCCATCGGCGACATGGCCCTGGTATTCGCTGGCCGAGATGACCAGGCTGGATTGGCCCTGCCCCAGCAGCCGCAGCTTGGCGCTGACCTCGGCGTCGGTAAACACCAACCAACCCATGCTTTCCAACTCGGCCAGCAGGGCGGCGAGTCTGGCGCCCAGCTGCTCGGGCACCGCCATGGCACGGCCGTACTGGCAGACGATGCGCTCCAGCAACCCCTTGAGATCGGCGCCGGCCCCCAGGGTGCGGCCCTGCTGGATCCAGCCTTTCAGATCCTCCATCACCAGCCGGGAGAAGCGCTTCTCCTTGAGGGAGTCCGCCATCCAGGTGCAGAGGAAGTGACTCTCCTGGGCGGGGGTGCGTTTTCCAGCTTTTTGCGAGGCCGAGCGCGCCAGCTCGGCCAGGCTCTGGCTGGCCATGTCGAGCAGGGCCTGATTGTAATCTTGCGGGTTCTTGACTGGGGGGATCATCGCGCGTCCTCTGGGTGATCGGTAAACAGCATCAAGGCGCCAACGGCGCCTTGAGTCGGGAGCCTAGGCTCCCCTGCATCATCTTGCCCGCTTACTTGGATTGGCGGGGCTTCTTGGCGGCAGCCAGGCGCTTGAGGCGCTGACCTTGCAGCTTGCTTTCTGCCATAGCCTGGGCGGCGGCGTTGTCTTCCCGCTGGGGGCGCTTGCCGAAGCGACGACGCTCCTGCAGCTGCTTGATCAGCTCGTCACGGCTGCTCACCTCGTAGCCCGGCACCATGATGCGGCGGATCTTCTGACCGATCAGCGCCTCGATCTCCAGCAGGGTGCGCTCTTCTTCACGGCTGACGAAGGAGATGGCCATGCCGCTCTTGCCAGCGCGACCGGTACGGCCGATGCGGTGCACATAGTCTTCCGCCAGGAACGGCAGATCGTAGTTCACCACGTATTGCAGATCCGGGATGTCCAGACCACGGGCAGCAACCTCGGTCGCGACCAGCACCCGCACCTTGCCTTCCATGAACTCGCGCAGGGCGCGGCGACGGCTGCCTTGCGCCTTCTCACCGTGCACCACGGCGGACTTGATGCCATCGAGGTTCAGCTCGTCCACCAGCTCGTCGCAGCTCTCGCGGGTACTGGCGAACACCAGCACCTGCTGCCAGTTCTGCTTGCCGATGAGCTCGGAGAGCAGCTCGCGCTTGCGCTTCTGCTCCACCGGATAGACGGTGTGGCTGACGGTGTCGGCGGTGGAGTTTTGCTTGTTGACGCTGATGATCTGGGGTCTGTCCAGCATCAGGTTGGCGAGCTTCTTCACGGCATCGGAGAAGGTGGCGGAGAACAGCAGATTCTGGCGCTCCTTGTTGACCGCTTGCAGGATCTGCTGCACATCGGCGCTGAAGCCCATGTCGAGGATGCGATCCGCCTCGTCCAGTACCAGGGTCTCGACCCCAGAGAGGCTCAGGTTGCAGGCGGTCAGGTGCTCGAGCAGGCGGCCCGGAGTCGCCACTATGATGTGAGCACCCGCTTTCAGCTTGCGTGCCTGCACGTCCTGCTTGCCGCCACCGAAGATGGTCAGCACTGTGATGTCCAGGTACTTGGCGAAGTCGTTGATGTTGCTCGCCACCTGAGCGGCCAGCTCGCGGGTCGGAGTCAGGATCAACACCCGGGCATTGGACGGCTGGACAGGAGCCGGCTTGTCCAGCAGGCGTTGCAGGATCGGCAGCGCGAAGGCCGCGGTCTTGCCGGTCCCGGTCTGGGCGCTGGCCAGCACATCGCTACCACGACGTATGGTCGGGATCGCCTGCTGCTGTACAGGGGTCATCTCCTGATAACCGCAATCTGAGATGGCGCGCAAAATCTCGGGGGCAAAATCGAACGATTCAAATCTCATATTGGGTTCCTGTGTTCCAGCTGGGCTGTAGTTGGCTTAAGTGGCTCGAGCCGGCTTGGGGCGCGGCATCGGCGAGGCTTGGGGCCAAGGACGGCTGGGCCTGACATCGAGTCAGAGAATGAGCCGGAAAATGGCGGGCGCGAAGTGTAACAGATAGGCGTCACAAATTCCGCCTCAAATGGCCTGTATTTTTACATCTCCCCCCTTGCACGGGCCCTTGCCGGTGCAACCTTGGGGAGGATGGACGTCGTGAGCCCGTCCACCTTTTTAGCGAATGCGGTTGGTCGGGCGCTTGAGCAACCGGATGCCGATGGCCGCCACGGCGATGACGAAGAGCGCGAAGGAGGTGACCAGCAGGCACTTGGTCAGCAGCTCGTGGTGGTTGGCCAGCATCGGGGTTGCCATCACGAACTTGCCGATGAGGCTCAGGGTCAGAGCCCAGAGGAAGGCGCTGGCAAAGCTCGCCACGGCCACCCGCGGCAGGTGCAGGCGAGAGACCCCCATCAACATGGGGGTCAGCACCCGCACGAAGGGGATGAAGCGGGACACGAACATGGCCCAGAAGCCGTAGCGATCGAGCAGGCGCGAGGCACGAGGCAGGCTGCCGTCCGGGATCATGCGCTCAATATGGCCCATGAAGCGGGTACCGTGCAGCGCATGACCCTGCCAATAGGCGATCAGGCTGCCCAGCCCGGCGGCGAACGGCATATAGAGGAAGCTCACCTCGGGGCCGAGTACTCCCATGCCCACCAGGCCACCGGCCAGCAACACCAGACTGTCCCCCGGCAGGGGCAGGAACACGAAACTCGATTCGAGAAAGAGGATCACCACCAGGCAGGTGACGAGCAGACCGATGGCCTGCATTTGAATAAGCTGATCAAAGTCCTGATGCCATATGGCAAGCAGCATGTCCTGCATCTGGAATGACTCCCGTCAACGTGTGCATCCATCATGACGGCCCAAGGGCCCCGCTCGGCATCTCCTCCCTGCTGCCTGCTCCCGTTACTCCTGCGGGAGGCCCGTTATACACCCGTCGAACTGAACAAGAAATTAATGTCTGCCATTTATGTGGATACTCTATCACTCCCGGGCGGCGGGCCGGCCCGACTGAACCCGCTGGCAAGGGGTCCCCGATGCCAGGCCTGCGCCCGGCGTGCGCGGACGGTGATCTGCGCCTCTGCCAGGGGCAAGATTGTCAGTTGGCACAACGACTTGGCTGCCAAGGCGAGGAAAAACCGTTACAGTGTAAGGACTCCTCACCGGACGAGGAGACTCACGGAGCTAGGTATGGCGCAGATCCCCTCTTCTCATGCAAGAACCCTACTGCTGTCTGGCATCGGTCTTGTCAGCCTCATGGCCCAGGCCAACGACGGCTCCCTGGTGCAGCAACGTGCCAATGCGGTGGTCTCCTTGATGAGCTTCACCGTGGTGCCCGACATCACCGCCAGCAACCTGGACATCGGCAGCGGCACCAACGAACAGGCGGCGCTGACCATCACCCAGCTCGGTGGCGGCGCTACCATGAGCGAAGGCTTTCCCATCTATCTGGAGGGCACCCTGGGCTACAGCCGCTACGATCCCCAGTTCGTGTTCACCGATGGCACCGAGACCCGCACCATCCCCGTCAAGTGGAACAGCCTGAGCGCCACCGGCGGCATCGGCTGGGATTTCGGCCTGCACCGGGATCGCTGGGGCGGCAACCTGGTGCTGCGCCCCATCGCCAACTTCACCCTGGGGACGGTGGCGAGCGACTTGCGCATCGGCGCCGCCTTCATCTCGCACAAGACCGGCAAGAACCTCGATTTCCTCGACGGCGGCACCCTCAACGTCTATGGCCTGGGGGGCTCCCTGATGCTGGACTACGAGTTGTTCTCCAAGGCTCAGGACATCGACGCCGAGCTGCGCTACTCCTATCAGCACCTGCAGAGCTTCACCGGCACCGCCGACAGCATCGCCGGCCAGGCCGAGGCCGAGAACCTGGGGCTCTACCTGCGCCGCCGGGCGCCTCTCTTCAGCTGGACCCTGCTCGATCGCCCGGTGCGCTACGTGATGGAGGGGGCCCGCACCGAATACCTGGGCGCCCAGCGCGGCCTGCTTGGCTTCAACAGCCTCAATTCCCTCGGCCTTGGGCTCGAACTCGACAGCAGCAAATACAAAGTCTTCGTCACCCGCACCCGGCTGGTGGCCCGCTATATGTTCAGCCACAACACCAACGGCTATTCCATCGGGCTGGCGATGAGTTTCTAAGGACGAAGGTGCTGGCGGAGGATACCCAGGATGAACTTGACCAAGGCACAGATTGACGAGTTGCTCGCCACCTTGCAGGCCCGCTTTGAACAACACCCCCATCGCCACCAGGGCATAGCCTGGTCACAGGTGCGCGCCAGACTGGATGCCAACCCGCAGTCGTTACGCTCGCTCCATGAGATGGAGCGCACAGGGGGTGAGCCCGATGTCATTGGCCAGGATCCCCAGAGCGGGCTGTTTATCTTCTGTGACTGCAGTGCCGAGAGCCCCGGCGGGCGCAGAAGCCTCTGTTATGATCGGGCGGGTCTGGAATCCCGGAAGGAGAACAGGCCGACAGGCTGCGCGACCGAGATGGCCACGCAGATGGGCATAGCGCTGCTGACGGAGGCCGAGTATAGGGCGCTGCAATTGCTCGGCCGCTTCGATGCCAAGACATCGAGCTGGATAGAGACACCGATGGAGATCAGGCGCCTCGGCGGAGCCCTGTTCTGCGATTGCCGCTACGACAGCGTCTTCCTCTACCACAACGGCGCCCAGTCCTACTATGCCGCCAGGGGCTTTCGCGGCAGCTTGCGGGTCTAGATCCGACCGCGAGAGGCTGACAACCGACCAAGGCACCGGATACCCCAAGCGCCGCAGCCTGATTTCTATCGAGGCTTAACCCTTAAGCAAGATCCCATGGAGAGTCGATGAAATGGACTTCACTCCCGTTATTACCTTACTGCTTGCTCAGCTCTGGTATCTACTGCCACTGTTACTGATTGCCACCGTGATAAAAACACCCTGGTTCAAGGGGATGGTGGGGGAATGGTTTCTCAATCTCTCGATCCGGCTATTCCTCGACAAGCAAGACTACCGACTACTCAAGAACCTGACCCTGCCGACCGAAGATGGCTCCACCCAGATCGATCACATCATCGTCTCCCGCTACGGGGTCTTCGTGATTGAAACCAAGAACATGAAGGGGTGGATCTTCGGTAATCCTGCACACAAGCGCTGGACTCAGCAGATCTACCGCCGCAAGCACAGCTTCCAGAACCCCCTGCACCAGAACTACAAGCATGTGATGACGCTCAAGTCCCTGCTGGGGCTGGCGGACCATCAACTCCATTCGGTGGTCTACTTTATCGGCGATTGCACCTTCAAGACGCCGATGCCGGAGAATGTGCTCAACCGCGGCCTTATTCCCTACATCAAAAGCAAAACCACCCAGCTATTACGCCTGGACGAAGTGGATAGGACCGTCGAGACCATCCAGCGAGGGCGATTGGCCGCCAACTGGCAGACCCACAGCCAGCATGCTGCCCAGCTAAAGGCGCGTCATGACACTGTCCCCATACAACCCGTGGCAAACAATATCACTGACCGAGCCAGGAAAACCGCTGAACCCGATGCCATCGAGGCCGGCCATACCGTCCCCACTTGCCCTCACTGCGGCAGCCCCATGATCTTGCGCACCGCCAGTCGAGGAGAGAACAAAGGCAATCCGTTTTGGGGTTGTCGCGGGTATCCAACGTGCAGAGGTATTGTCTCGTCCTCCTCTTGATGACGCTGCCAGAAAGGCAGCTGCCTACATGGAGAGAACCTTGCGCTCCAACATCCTTGAGCTAGATACGCTTCGTTGCTCAAGAGATACAAAAACAAGGGCGGCCATTGGCCGCCCTTGTTTTTCGATGCTGTCATTGAATCGCCGCCATCTGCCGCACGCAGCGTTGCTCCCTGTCGTCCACCCGCTTGGCGAACCAGGCGGTGGTGAGGTTGCGGGTGATCTTGGGGCTCTTTAGCTGGATGCCGGGCAAGATGGCGCGAGGCAGACGGGTGCCCGCCTTCTGCTCGGCCAGGGCATAGACCCTGTGGTAGAGATCGCTCTTCGCAAATTCGGGGCTGTCTCCCATCTTCAGGCTCTGGCGGATGGCGTTCTTGCTCATGCTGAGGCGACTCGCCATGCTGTAGACCGCGAGCTCGGTATTACCCGGCTTGTCGGAGTCGTAGCGGATGAGATCCCCGTCCAGCGCCAGGGTCTTGCCACTCACCCGACTGACGGCGGCCTGGAAGGCGGCGTTGCGGCTCGCGTACCAGCCGGCGTTGAAGTCGGCGAAGCGATAGAGGGTGTCCGGGTAGTCGGCGGGATAACCGAAGATGTGCTTGGTGCCAAACCAGATGCCGCCGCGGCGGGTAAAGACTTCGTGGCGGATGGATTCCTCGATCGGATAGGGGTAGCCGCGGGCGTTGGCCTCGGCGAAGGCGATACTGACCTGCATGGGGCCACCGGTGTGCACCGGGTTGAGGTTGCCAAACAGCGTCTTGCCCATGGGCACAGTGCCTATCATGTCCTCGAAGATCTCGCTCATCTCCCGCTCGGTGCGAAGCGCATCGATGCGTGCGGCATAGGACTTGCCGGTGGGGGAGGTGATGCCGAGCGCCGTACGCACCACGAACTCGGGGATCAGCAGCTTGGCCGCGCGGGCGTTGATCTCTTTCCAGGCGATCTTGCCAAGGCCCGGTACCACGGGATCCGCCTGGTAGGTCGCCTCCTGCTCCGCCACCGCGAGCACGGTGCAGACGTTGTGATCGCTCACCGCTATGCCCTGGGTCGAGAGCGCCGTCACCACATCATTGGCCCAGCCCTGCTTGTCGCGCACGTTACCCGGTAAAAAGTGCACTATGCGGGTCTTCATGTCGGCGGGCTTGCGCGGCTGCATGGCCTTGGGTTGCTTGGCGATGGCGGCCGCCTCTTCGGCCGGGGCGGGTGGCTCGCTGGCACAACCCGCCAGCAACAGGGCACCGAGCAGCGGCAGGACGGTCAGCCGTCTCGCAGGGAGGGTAAATCGGGGAGAGGTGGTCATGAAGGCTTCCGATAGAGAAACGGGATCGGGCCCCATTCATCTCAGATAACGGGCCCCGAACGCAAACAGGCGGTTATTGTAATGGATTGAAGGGGGGATCTGAAGGCGACCATCCCCTCGTGATGCTCCGCAGCGGCAGACCCTGGCCATGCCGGCTCCCCCATCACGCCAGCTCGACCCGATTGCGGCCTTGGTGCTTGGCCTGATAGAGCGCGAGATCGGTACGCTTGATCAGGGTGTCGACCGCCTCCCCGGCGTGGGAGATGCCGACCGCGATACTCACGGTGAAGCGCACCCCGTCGTTCGAGACCATCGCCTCGGTAGCCAGCCTTATCTGCTCCGCCAAATCACGGGCCTTGCCACCCAGCATGCCGGGCAACCAGATGGCAAACTCCTCTCCACCGAGGCGCGCCACCACGCCATCCAGCGGGCAATGCTGGCGCAGCAGACCGCTGAATTCCCGCAGCACGTTGTCACCGACCCCATGGCCATAGCGATCGTTGATCTGCTTGAAGTGATCGAGATCCAGCAACAGCAGTGGCGTCCCCTCCCCGGCATGGGTGTCCAGCACGGTACGAAACGAGCGGCGATTGGAGAGGCCGGTCAGCTCATCGGACATGGCCATGGACGCCAGCCGGATCTGGGCGCCGTACATCTGCTTCACCATCAGCAATACCCCCCAGGCCGTCGCCAACATGCCGAGACTGCGCAGGCTGTCTTCGACTCTGGAGAGCCACCAGGGTTGGAAATAGGCCTCATCCATCAGGTCGATGACCCCCGAGACCAGCCAGATACAGAGGCCAACGGAGAGAAACCCATAGCTCTTGCTGGAGAGTTGGGCACATTGCACGACCCAGAACATGAACAACAGGGTCAGCACGTTGATGACCTCGGCCAGGGCGCCGATGGTATAGAGATTATGCTGCGCCAGCCGATCGAAACCTGCCGTAAAGAGTGCGGCCGTCAGCAGTAACAGGCACAACTGGCCCGCCATGGCGGCGCGGCGGCAAAGAGGAAGTGACAAGAATATGGCAGGGTGTACGGATAACCGAAGGGGAGTCTTTTTCATCTGCATTGGCTCCAAAACGTCTCTATTTCTCTCCAATCAGGGCTGAATTCAGCCGTCAGACTTAGCCTGCCTCCAGTGTGTCACTGTGCCACCTTGGATTGCATGGCGGTCTCATTGTGGTACTGTTTTTTCATAAAAAACAATCCCCTCACCACATTGGTGAGGGGATCTGTGAGCAAGATCGGCCTGGCTGTGCCCTGTCTCTAGGGCGCCGGTGCGCGGCGATGGCACTGGGGCTCTATCCAGGCGCGTTTCTCCACTCAGTCCCGGAACCTGATCAGGCGTTCGACTCAAGCACTCTGTCGCAGGGCCTGCACCTGGGCGGCGCCATTGATCACCGCCTGCAACGAGGCGTTGACCACATCGCGGCCGATGGCGACCCCGCACTGGCGCTGGCCATCGACGCTGAGCAGCACATAGGCGGCGGCGCGGGACTCGGTGCCGGCGGAGAGGGCATGTTCGGAATAGTCGAGCACGTCGATGTGCATGCCAGTCTGGCGCTCCCAGCCGTTGACCAGGGCCGTGATGGCCCCCTCCCCCTCGCCTCGCAGTTGCAGCGCGCCATCGGGGGTCTGCAGCTCGAGGTGCAGGCTCTCCTGGCCGTCGTGGCCGAGCTGGAAGCGACCGATGCGGTAGCCGTGTACCGGCTCGAGGTAGTGCTGCTCGAACAGGGCGCGGATCTGCGCCGGGTTGATCTCGCTGCTGCTCGCCTCGGCTTGCGCCTGTACCCGGCGGCTGAAGTCGATCTGCAGCCAGCGCGGCAGTTGCAGACCGAGGTCGCGCTCCAGCAGATAGGTGACGCCGCCCTTGCCGGACTGGCTGTTGATGCGGATCACCGCCTCGTAGCTGCGACCAAGATCGGCAGGATCGATGGGCAAGTAGGCCACATCCCAGAAGGCGTCGGGCTTCTCGGCCGCCAGGGACTTGCGAATGGCATCCTGATGGCTGCCGGAAAACGCCGTGTAGACCAGCTCGCCGGCGTAGGGGTGGCGCGGGTGCAGGGCAATCTGGGTGCAGGCACCGACGGTGGCGACGATGGCGTCCATGTCAGACAGGTCCAGCTCCGGGTCTATCCCCTGGCTATAGAGGTTCATGGCCATGGTAACGATGTCCATGTTGCCGGTGCGCTCGCCGTTGCCAAGCAGAGTCCCCTCGATGCGGTCGGCCCCCGCCAGCACCGCCAGCTCGGCGGCGGCCACGCCGCAGCCCCGATCGTTATGGGTGTGGATGGAGATGCTCACCTCGGGGCGCGCCTTGAGGTGGCGGCAGAACCACTCCACCTGATCCGCGAACACGTTGGGGGTGCTCACCTCGACGGTGGCGGGGAGGTTCAGGATCATGGGGCGGGCAGCGATGCGCCACTCGTCGATGACGGCGTCACACACCTCCACCGCGAACTCCACCTCTGTGCTGCTGAAACTCTCGGGGGAATACTGGAAGCTCCACTCGGTGCCGGGATTCTTGGCCGCGTATTCCCGCACCCAGCGCGCCCCCTGCACGGCGATAGCTTTGACCCCCTCGCGCCCGGTGTTGAACACATAGTTGCGCTGGGTCGGGTTGACCGAGTTGTAGACGTGAACGATGGCGCGTTTCGCCCCCTTGAGGGACTCGAAGGTGCGGGCGATCAGATCCTCGCGGGCCTGCACCAGCACCTGGATGGTGACGTCCTCCGGGATAAGATCCCGCTCGATAAGCTCACGCACGAAGTCAAAATCAGGCTGGGAGGCGGCCGGGAATCCGACCTCGATGTGCTTGAAGCCGACATGGACCATCAGCGCCCACATCTGCAGCTTCTGGGCCACCGTCATGGGCTCGACCAGCGCCTGGTTGCCGTCCCGCAGGTCCACGGCGCACCAGAGCGGCGCCCGTGTCATCACCTGGTTGGGCCATTGACGGTCCGCCAATGCGATGACGGGAGCGGGGCGGTATTTGCGATGATCGAAGCTCATATTCAGATTCCCTTGGCTGATGTCCTTGAGGCGCGGCGCCGTTGCGGGCGATGAAGGTGAGCAACGACGCGACTGGGCAGGCAAGCAGCCAGGGTAAGGAGGGGGAAGCGGGCTGGCGCGGTAACGCTGGCCCTGACGGTTGCGTGGGTGGTAACCCCACAACCGGTTTCCTGTGGCCCCTCTTGATAAGAGGGGCCGGCCTGCGCTGCCGGGTAAGCAACTGGCCCTGATCCTCGCACCCCGCTGTTGCAGGCGCAGACGACCTTATGTGATGAGAAACCAGTATATAGAGGCGGGCCGGGTGAGCGATTGCAAAAATTGCGTACAATAGCCAAAAATACGCAATCATTGTCAATTTTACCATCACAAAAGGGGGTATATCTCCCACCCAGAACGATATCTCCTCTCCCCTGCTCACCTCAGCCTCCATGCCAGAGGGCTGGCCAGCCCAGCCAAAAAACAAAAACCCCGCCATCGCTGGCGGGGTCTTTTATGGTTCACATCAAGGACTCGGGACCGTACCCCAGTGTTCGTTGTGCACTCTTAGCGGTTTTTCACCTTCTGGTGCAACTCCTGCACCGAGTTCACGTTGGCGGTGGCATCGACGCTGATGGCCATGCAGGTGGCGAACGCCTCATTCAGGGTGGTGGTATAAGCCACCTTGTGCTGCAAGGCCGCGCGGCGCAGCTGCTTGGAGTCCTGAATCGCCACCCGCCCTTCGGCGGTGTTGACGATGTAGGTGTACTCGCCGTTCTTGATGCGGTCCAGGATGTGCGGGCGACCCTCGTGCACCTTGTTGACCAGGCGCGGGTTGATGCTCGCCTCACCCAGTGCGACGGCGGTGCCGTGGGTGGCATCCAGCTCATAGCCCAGCTCCAGCAGCTTGGCGGCGAGATCAACGACCTGCGCCTTGTCGCTGTGACGCACGGACAGCAGGGCGCGACCCTCCTTCGGCACTGCGTGGCTGGCACCCAGCTGGGCCTTGGCATAGGCCTCGGCGAAGCTGCTGCCCACCCCCATCACCTCACCGGTGGAACGCATCTCTGGCCCCAGCAGCGGATCCACACCCGGGAACTTGGCGAAGGGCAGTACCACCTCTTTCACCGAGTAGTAGGGCGGGATGATTTCGGTGGTAAAGCCCTGGGATTGCAGGGACTGACCAGCCATGACGCGGGCGGCGATCTTGGCCAGCGGCGCCCCTGTCGCCTTGGAGACGAAAGGCACGGTACGGGCGGCGCGCGGGTTCACCTCGATGAGGTAGATGTCGTTTTCCTTGACCGCGAACTGCACGTTCATCAAGCCCACCACGCCGAGCTCCAGCGCCAGCTTGCGTACCTGCTCGCGCATCTCGTCCTGAATTTTCTTGGACAAGGTGTAGGGCGGCAGGGAACAACCCGAGTCACCGGAGTGAATACCGGCCTGCTCTATGTGCTCCATGATGCCGCCGATGACCACATCGACGCCGTCGCAGATGGCGTCCACGTCCACCTCGGTGGCGTCATCGAGGAAGCGGTCAAGCAGCACGGGCGATTCGTTGGAGACGCTCACCGCCTCGGCGAAGTAGCGACGCAGGTCGGTCTCGTCATAGACGATCTCCATGGCGCGGCCACCCAGCACGTAGGAGGGGCGCACCACCAGCGGGTAGGTGATCCGCTCGGCGGTCAGTACCGCCTGTTCCAGGTTGGTGACAGTGCCGTTTTCCGGCTGCTTGAGGCCGAGGCGCTCGACGGCGGACTGGAAACGCTCGCGGTCTTCGGCGCGGTCGATGGCATCCGGGCTGGTACCGATGACAGGCACGCCGTTCGCTTCCAATGCCCGTGCAAGCTTGAGCGGGGTCTGGCCACCGTACTGCACGATGACGCCCTTGGGCTTCTCGATGCGCACGATTTCCAGCACGTCTTCCAGGGTCACCGGCTCGAAGTAGAGGCGGTCGGAGGTGTCGTAGTCGGTGGAGACGGTCTCCGGGTTGCAGTTGACCATGATGGTCTCGTAACCGTCCTCGCGCAGGGCCAGCGCCGCGTGCACGCAGCAGTAGTCGAACTCTATGCCCTGACCGATACGGTTCGGGCCGCCGCCGATGATCATGATCTTGTCACGATTGGTTGGGGCCGCCTCGCACTCCTCGTCATAGCTGGAGTACATGTAGGCGGTGTTGGTGGCGAACTCGGCCGCGCAGGTATCGACCCGCTTGTATATCGGGAAGATGTTGTGGCGGGCACGCAACTTGCGCACCTCGCCCTCGGCCACGCCGAGGATCTTGGCCAGCCGTGCGTCGGCGAAGCCCTTGCGCTTCAAGGCGCGCAGGAAGTCGGCATCGAGCCCGGCCATGCCGCGCTCTTTCACCTGCTCTTCCAGCTTGATGAGATCTTCTATCTGCACCAGGAACCAGGGGTCAATCTTGGTCAGCTTGAAGATGCCGTCCATGGAGAGACCGGCGCGGAACGCATCGGCGATGTACCAGATCCGGTCGCAGCCGGCATCCTGCAGCTCGTGACGGATGCGGGTCAGGGAGTCAGGGGCATTGAGGTCGACCATGGGGTCGAAGCCGGTCTTGCCGGTCTCGAGGCTGCGCAGCGCCTTGTGCAGGGACTCCTGGAAGTTGCGGCCTATGGCCATCACTTCACCGACCGATTTCATCTGGGTGGTGAGACGGTCGTTGGCGCCGGCAAACTTCTCGAAGTTGAAGCGCGGCACCTTGGTGACCACGTAGTCGATGGCCGGCTCGAAGGAGGCCGGGGTGCGACCGCCGGTGATGTCGTTCATCAGCTCGTCCAGGGTGTAACCGATGGCGAGCTTGGCGGCGATCTTGGCGATGGGGAAACCGGTCGCCTTGGAGGCCAGCGCGGAGGAGCGGGACACCCGCGGGTTCATCTCGATGATGACCATGCGGCCATCTTTCGGGTTGATACCGAACTGGACGTTGGAGCCACCGGTCTCGACCCCGATCTCGCGCAGTATCGCCATGGAGGCGTTGCGCATGATCTGGAACTCCTTGTCGGTCAGCGTCTGGGCTGGCGCGACCGTGATGGAGTCACCGGTGTGGATGCCCATGGGGTCGAAGTTTTCGATGGTGCAGACGATGATGCAGTTGTCGTTGCGATCCCGCACCACTTCCATCTCGTACTCTTTCCAGCCGATCAGCGACTCATCGATGAGCAGCTCCTTGGTCGGCGAGAGATCCAGACCACGCTCGCAGATCTCGACGAACTCTTCGGTGTTGTAGGCGATGCCGCCACCGGAGCCACCCATGGTGAAGGAGGGACGTATGATGCAGGGGAAGCCGACCATCTGCTGCACGCCCCAGGCCTCTTCCATGTTGTGGGCGATGCCGGCGCGCGGGCACTCCAGACCGATGCTCTTCATGGCGATGTCGAAGCGGCGGCGATCTTCCGCCTTGTCGATGGCGTCGGCGGTGGCACCTATCATCTCGACACCGAACTCGGCCAGCACGCCGTGCTTCTCCAGATCCAGCGCGCAGTTCAGCGCGGTCTGGCCACCCATGGTGGGCAGCACGGCATCCGGACGCTCTTTCTTGATGATCTCGCGGACCACTTCCCAGGTGATGGGCTCGATGTAGGTGGCATCGGCCATCTCGGGGTCGGTCATGATGGTGGCCGGGTTGGAGTTCACCAGGATGACACGGTAACCCTCCTCGCGCAGGGCCTTGCAGGCCTGGGCGCCGGAGTAGTCGAATTCGCAGGCCTGACCGATGACGATGGGGCCGGCGCCGAGGATCAGAATGCTCTGTAGGTCGTTACGTTTTGGCATGGTCTCTCTCTTTTCCTCTTAGGCGCGATACTGCTTGATCAATTCAATAAAGTGGTCGAACAGACCGGCACAGTCGTGCGGGCCCGGGCTCGCCTCGGGGTGACCCTGGAAGCTGAAGGCCGGACGGTCGGTGCGGTGGATGCCTTGCAGCGACCCGTCGAACAGGGAGACGTGAGTGGCGCGCAGGCAATCCGGCAGATTGTGCTCATCGACCGCGAAACCGTGGTTCTGGGCGGTGATCATCACGGTGTTGTCATCCAGGCTCTTCACCGGGTGGTTGGCACCGTGGTGGCCGAACTTCATCTTCATCGTCTTGGCACCGGAGGCCAGACCCAGCAGCTGGTGACCCAGGCAGATACCAAACACCGGGGTGTTGGTATTGAGGAAGGCCTTGATGGCCTCGATGGCGTAGTCGCAGGGCTCGGGATCACCGGGGCCGTTGGAGAGGAAGATGCCATCCGGATTCATCGCCAGCACCTCGGCGGCCGGGGTCTTGGCCGGCACCACTGTCAGGCGGCAGCCACGGTCCACCAGCATGCGCAAAATGTTGCGCTTGACGCCAAAATCGTAGGCCACCACGTGGTATTTGAGCTCATCGGCCGCCGGGGTGATGTGCCCCTTGCCGAGCTGCCAGCTGCCTTCGGTCCAGGCGTAGGCCTCGGCAACCGTCACTTCCTTGGCCAGATCCATCCCCTTGAGACCGGGGAAGGCGCGCGCCTGCTCGAGGGCGAAGGCCTCATCAGCCTGCTTGCCGGCCAGGATGCAACCGGCCTGGGCACCCTTCTCGCGCAGGATGCGGGTCAGTTTGCGGGTGTCGATGTCGGCGATGCCAACGATGTTGTGAGACTTGAGGTAATCGGAGAGGGATTGCTGACTGCGGAAATTGGAGGCAAGTATCGGAAGGTCCCGGATGATCAATCCCTGTGCGTGGATTTGATTGGACTCTTCATCTTCGCTGTTGGTGCCGGTGTTGCCTATATGAGGATAAGTGAGGGTGACTATCTGACGGGAATATGAGGGATCGGTGAGGATTTCCTGATAGCCCGTCATCGACGTGTTGAAAACCACTTCACCAACGGAACATCCCTCGGCGCCTATCGACACGCCTTTGAACACAGTTCCATCTTCCAGCACTAGCAATGCAGTGTGATTCAAGACAACCTCCAGTTATTTAGCTTTAAATTCAGCAATTTACCTGGGTGTTGCGGGTCCGGACGCTGTTTGAAACAGGGCTCAAACCCGGCAGATTTCTGGCAAATTGGGCGCATTCTACTTAAAAACGATCGCATTTCAACGTCTTTTCTCGTTTTAAATGCATCTAAATTCAATAAAAAAGCAACATTACCCATTATCTATGCACTTTATTGCTTTGCAACCCCCTCCCACAAAAGAAAAGCCAAAACCTGCTGCAAAAGCGGCTACCTGTGCCACTCAACGTACAAAAACCAATATTTAATTCATATAAAACAATACATTGTGATTTTTAAAAAAAACTAACCTGACATTAAACAGGCCATTTTATGGCAGAAGAGTGGCTGATAAAAATAGAAAACGTTTTTCTGTTTTTGAATTTTTAGTCTTTTTGCGTCATGTAAAAAAATGCGGATGCAGGGGAGATTGAGACCCTATCCCGTTACCCTTTGATGACATCTGCGCAATGAGGGCGGGAAGGGAATTTGATAAAGGTGGGATTTAGGCTTATTCGAAGAAAAAACGATGTGTAACCATCATTTATACAAAAAGGTACAAAAAACCCCGGCGCACCGGGGTTTGGCAAGATCTCGCGCGTAGCACGCCCGGACCCTTACTTCAGGTTGAGCACATCCTGCATGTCGTAGAGTCCGGCGGCTTGGCTCCTGAGCCACTTGCCCGCCCGCACGGCGCCATTGGCGAAGGTGAGACGGCTGGAGGCCTTGTGGCTGATCTCCACCCGCTCGCCTATATCGGCGAACATGACGGTGTGCTCCCCCACCAGATCACCGGCGCGAATGGTGGCAAAGCCGATGGTGTTGCGATCCCGCTCGCCGGTGATCCCCTCACGGCCATAGACGGCACACTCTTTCAGATCCCGTCCCAGCGTCTTGGCCACCACCTCCCCCATGGAGAGGGCGGTACCGGACGGTGCGTCCACCTTGTGTCTGTGGTGCCCCTCGATGATCTCGATGTCGGTGTAGTCCCCCATCACCTTGGCGGCCTGCTCCAGCAGCTTGAACACCAAGTTGACGCCGACCGAGTAGTTGGAGGCGAAGACGATGCCGATCTGGCTGGCGGCCTGATGCAGCGCGGCCTTGCCCGCGTCGTCAAAGCCGGTGGTGCCGATCACCATCTGCTTGCCGTGGGCCAGGGCGAACGCCAGGTTTGCCAGGGTCACCTCGGGACGGGTGAAATCGATGATGAGGTCGAACTCATCGCGCACCTTGTCCAGGCTGTCGCTGATGAGCACCCCCAGCTTGCCGAGGCCGTTGAGTTCGCCAGCATCCAGACCTATCACGGCAGAGCCCGGTCGCTCCAGCGCCGCCCCGACCACCACGCCCTCGGCGTTGGTGATGGCTTCCAGCAGCACCTTGCCCATACGACCATTACAGCCCATCACGGCCACACGGATCGGATTGTCCATCTCCACCCTCTCATCTGTTTGTTTTATGGAAAGACGACCGTTTTACCAGCCCGCGTCCCCTTTGAAAAGGCGCTGTCCCAATTACGTGTTGAAAGGCTAACCTTGAAATAGGTCATCCCCCTGAAGGCCACCATCATGGATACTCAAGCCTTTCAACACCTGCTGTCTCTCTTCCCACTGCTCACCTTGCG